>JBFMGU010000073.1:0-41797 GCA_040752415.1 Myxococcota bacterium | reverse complement strand
CGGAGCTCTGCAGCCTGACCAGCGTCTCGGTGCCCGAGTTGCTGTTGGGGGCTCCGGACTTGACGTACGTGTCAGCGACGGCGGCAAGGGTGACATCGTTCACCGCCTGGCGGAGGGTTCCCGGTGGTGTGGTATCCGCTTCGAACCACCGGCACGACGCCGACGTCACCGCGAGGACCAGCAGTGCGGTGCGCGACCGCATCAGCCCGCCACTCCTGGCAGCATGCGTCACGTGACCAACTCGCGACGTCATTCCAAGCCTCCTTCGGCCACGCCTGCGACGTGGACCTCCACATCGATGTCTTCACGGAGTCCGCGCAGCAGTTCCCGCCGCCCCTCGGCCCGCATATCCGCTGCCAACCTGCCCTTCACTTCATCGAACCGTGGCGTAACCTCGGCGGCGCTCTCGACCGGCTGCAGGATGTGGAATCCGTATGGTGTCCGCACCGGTTCCGAGAGGTCTCCCAGCTTGAGGTCCCAGGCAGCGCGGAAGAATGCCGCGTCAACCTGCCCTTCCAGCACCGGCCCCAGGTCCCCGCCTTTCTCGGCCGTTCCTTTGTCGTCGGATTCCGCCCTGGCCATCGCTGGGAAATCCTCACCCGCGCGGAGGCGCGCGTAGAGCGTGCGCGCGCGCTCGCGTCCTTGCCGCTCAGCCTCGGCGGCCTGTGTCGCATCGATGCTGGCCGGAACGTGAATGGCAATCTGCCGCACATGCACGCGACGGCGCTTCAACGTGTCGAGCTTCTCTGCGTACCTTCGCCGCACGGCATCCTCGGTGGTTCGTTCGTTCAGCTTCTCGTCAAGGTAGGCCTGAGCCAGGACCTCGCGCTCGGCGGACGCCAACCTCGCCTTCACGTCGTCACGCTCCGCCAACCTGGCTTTCCTTGCCCCGGTGGCAAGCAACTCCGCGTCCACGAGCTGGCGCACGGCATCTGCCTCCGTACCGTCGTGGCGTCGCATCGTCTCCATGCGCAGGCGAAGGTCCTCGCGCCCGAGCTTGCTGGGTCCAACCGTCGCCACGACGTCGCCGTCTGTGCAGCTTCCGCAGGCACTCGTTGTTAGCACGCCCACCACGACGGCGAACCGGAGGGCGCGCGCGGAGGTTGGGCGAGGCGGTGTTCCAAGGACGTGCAACATGACAACTCCCTGGGCAGCTCAGGTCACTGGGTCCACACGTCGACACGCGTGGTGTTGTTCGCTGGGATGTCGACGGTGACCGTCTGCTCCGCGGGCCCGGCGGACGAATCAATGGTGAAGGGCCCATACACCGTGCGCGGACCGGCCTCTGGTGACAGCACCACGACGTAGCTCACCGGCGCGGTGAAATTCGTCGCGCGGACACGCACCGGCTGGCTGGCCGGGGCACCAAAGGGCAGGTTGATGATGGCCGACTGGCCGGGCGTCACCGCCGTGCCGGCCACCTCGACAATGTCCAGTACGGGCAGGTTCTCCGGAAAAACCATCATGAAACTGCCGATGGAAGTGACGGGCTGCACGGCCGGCCAAGGGTGGTAGTTGAGGTTCAGCGCCGCACGATTAAGAGTATCGATGCGGATCCTCCCCACCCCGGCGTTCTGACAGTCGCTCCCGCGGATGTAGACATAGCCGCCGCCGGTAACTACCGGCGCAACCAACCTGACGCCCCCGCCACTCCCGTGGTTGGAGTAATTGAGAGAGCAATCGACGTTGCCGTACGCGCCATTCGCGTGGATGGCGCCTCGATGGTCGATCTTGGTGTTGGACGCGATCAGAATCGCTCCGCCGCCGCCCCCGCCCCCAGACCTACCGATGACATTGGATCCTCCACCACCGGACCCTCCCACGAGCGGCACCAGGAGCGGGGTTCCATAGACAGTCCCGTTGGCGGGTCGGGACGTCGTAGGCGTCGTGCCGAAAGCTGCTCCGCCCATGTTGGTGCTGCCTCCAGAGGCGTCGCCGGGCGCTCCTCCACCAGGGCCGTGTCCCGCACCAGCCGGCAGCCCGCCATAGGTCGGGTGACCGCCGTTGTATCCGCCCGGCCCACCTTCTCCGCCCGCCGTCGCAGACCCGGAATTGCCGGAGACATCAATCGATCCGGCGATATACACGTCGCCGGTGGCCAGGAGGTAGACGGGCGTGTTGAGGCTGTTCTTCCTGAAGCGCAACGTCCCGCCGTTGATCGTGATGGTTGTGTACCGCAGCACACCGTCGGGCGGGAGGTCGATCGTCATGTCGCTGTTCATGACCAGTGGCCCGGCGGGCGTGCCGGTCACGATGTCCGCCGCGAGTGCCGGACCAGTCATCGCGAAAGTCATCAACACCCCAAGAACCGCCTGTCTGACGTTCATCATGGATCTGCTCCTCGACATGGCTCGCGCCTCCTGCTGGGTCACGGAACCACCACTTTCACCGGTGGGCTCGCCACCGTGATGCTGAAGGTCACATCTTCCGGCATTTCCTGCCCCATCCCCGGACGGGTCACACGGACGGAGTCGCTCCCGACCACGAACATCTCCGACGTCGCGACGAACGGGCGCAGGACGGTCACCGGCGGGCTACCAATCGCGAACACCCCGCCTGCTCCTTCCGACGAGCTCTCTGGGCGGAATACGAAGGACGGCACCTGCGACACCACCATCACGCTCGGACGTGAGCGCGCATCCAGGGGGTCGGAGGCGACCTCGACCTCGACGCCATCGTACCAGCCATCGTCGTCGCTGTCGGCGTCGTGGGGATCGGTGCCGCGCACAAACTCGGCGCCGTCGGCCAATCCGTCGGACTCGCTGTCCTCATTCGGGTCGCTGGTGCCGTCACCGTCGGTGTCGACGAGCGCGAGGTCCGTGTTCACGACGACCTCGTCCGCGTTGGTCAGGCCATCCCCGTCGTGGTCCTCGTCCCCGTCCGGCACGCCGTCCGCATCGCTGTCAACCGACGCGGGGTTGAGGCCAATCGCGACCTCCACGTCCGCCGGGATTCCATCGCCGTCCACGTCGTCCAGCACGCGGAAGGTCCACACAATCGGAACGAGCGGGTTTCCGGCTTCGTCCAGAATGGTGCTCAACAACGAGGCCCGGTAGCGGCCGACCTCCAGGCGCAGCTGCGGCCCGCCGGCATACCAGGTCGCCCTCCGGCTCGCGGAATCGTAGTCGACGCCGCCGCCAACGATCTCCACATCGTCGCCGGTGCCGTGCAACCCGTCCGTCCCGGCCTCGAAGACCCTGAAGGTCAGGTCGTCCACGGTTGTGGGGTCGACACCTTCCGAGAAGGTTGCGGTGAGCTGCGTGACTTCACCCAGCGACGCCGTGGACCCGTGTCGCGGCTCCACCGCCACCACGCGCGGCGCAATCGTGTCATTGATGACGTAGGTTCCGGTGGTCTCGTCGCAGGAGACCTGACCTGCCACGGAGGTCTTGGCGCGCACCGTTGTGGTTGTCCGCAGCGTGATGCCCGCGCCGTAGGGAGTTCCGTGAACCGCCGGGTCGGACCCGTCCGTGGTGTAGAGGATGTCGTCGCCTGCGGCCGGCGTGTGCAGGAAGACAACCACCTCGTTGTCATAGGAGCCCGCGGCGGGCGACATGCTCGGCGCAGCGATGGTGGAGATGCACGGATCGGCCTCGTCGGTGTCGTCCGCGAATGAGCAGCCGGGGTCGTCCGGATGGTCCGTGTTGCCATCGCCATCATCGTCCCGGCCGTTGCGGCATTGGGGCGGATCACAGACGAACTGCCCGGCAACGTCGCTGCACGTTGCGGCGCCTGCGCACGGGAAGTCGGCTTCGCGCGCCGGGTCGCAGGTCGTCCCATCGCGCAGCGTGCCGGACACCGTGAGGGTGCCACCAGAGCCGGAGACCACAATCGCCACGTCGCCCGGGCCCACCAGCGCGGTGGCCTGACCGAGGTCGCAAGCCAACGCCCCCTGCCCGTCGGCGCACGTGGGCCAGCCGCGAATGGAAACCTGGTTCCCAGCGGAAGTCGCCACCACGGTCGCCTCGCCGGGCAGCGAGAGACGGAACACCAGGTCGCCCGACGTCTCGGTGGGCGACGGGCATTCCGCCGCGGCGGGGTGGTCCGTCACGGCGCGCGCAAGCTCCAGGGGAAGCGCATCGGTCGCCAGCGTCACCTCCACGGCGTTCAAGCAGGACTCACCCGGAGTCAGCTCGGTGTTCGACGCCGCGGACCCGCAGGTGGAATCGGCTGGGAAGTCGACCCGCCCATCGCCGTCGTTGTCCACGCCGTCCGCGCACACCGGAGCAATGGCAGGATCATCCTCGAGCGCATCGGCGGGCGAATCGCAGCCCGGCTCGGCGGGATGGTCCGTGCGTCCGTCGCCGTCGTTGTCCAGTCCGTCCGAGCACTCTGGCAGCTGGTCCACCGACAGCGTGTGCTCGCCACCATCAGCGCCATCAACGGCGAGGACAATTCGCTGGCCAGCGAGCAGGTCAACCACCAGCTCGGCCGAGCGCGGCGCGGCTCCACCGGCCTCAAGGACGGCACACGCCAGCTCCGCGCCTCCGCAGTCGTCGGAGAGGACGTAGAGCACCGGGTTGCCTGGGCCTGAGACGGGCACCTGTGACGTCGCGACAATGCGGTAGGCGCCCGTCCGCGTGACGTCGAATCCATACGTCGTGTCCGCAGTGTCGGACGAGTACGCGCCGCAGGAAGCGTTGCCCACCAGGTTCGCGGCACCGGAGTTGTCCCCCGTCACGCTCTGGGGATGGCTGGTCCCCAGGTCCACGGTCGGGCACGACGCCGCGTCGTAGACCGCGCTGCCCGAGACCACGTGGGCCTGCCCGTCCTCGGCGGTGGCCGCCACCAGGATGCTCTCGCCAAGGGCCAGGTAGCGGTCGGTGCAACGACGCAGGCAGTGCGGGCCGCAGCCCTGGGCGAGCTCCGCGAACGGTTGCCCGTTGAGCGTCACGTCCAGGCGTGTGAGAGCCACGTCGTCGGTTGCCACCACACAGAGCTGATGCACCAGGCCAGCGGCCAGGTTTCCGGCCGGAGGGTCGAAGGAAAGCTGCGGTGGGTTGTCGGCCTCGAGCACGGTGATGCGACTCGTGCGCCCCACGCGCTGGCGGGCGTCCGTCGCCACCGCTTCGAACTCCACCTGGGTACGGCCTGCGGAGATCAGCGGCAGGGTGTATGGCACCGCGAAGCTGCTCACGTCGGCGCTTGCGAACTGCACCCCGTCGGCAAAGAGCGTAATGTTACGAACATCTCCATCCGCGTCCGAGGCACTCGTGGTGACGATGATGGTGGTTCCTTCCTTGGCCGACGACGCGACACTGAGGTTCGCAACCGGCGCCTCGCCGTCCGGCAACACCACGTAGGTGCGCTCCGCCTGGCTTGAGCGTCCCATGGCATCCGTCGCAAAAGCCTGGACGACCACCGTCGATCCCGTGGCGTCCTCCGGCAACACCAGGTCGTGCGCAACGGTCACGTTGAACGCGCCAACTGACGTGGCGACGGCGACTCCATTGATCACCAGCCGCAAGGACAGTGCGCCGTCGTCGGCGGCGGACACCCTGATGTGATTGACCGTGGGACCCGCGCGCAGGGCTTCCGGCAGGACGTTCGGGGTGCTCGGCGCGTTCTGCTCGCCTCTCAAGGTCACGCTGCGAACGACGTCCGCGGACCTGCCCGCGCCGTCGACGACGACAACGCTGAGGGTCGTGGCCTCATCCGTGGTCACCACGGGCATCTGCACCACACCGCGCAGCTCCACAGGCGTCACCGCCTGCGCCATGTCCAACGAACCGAGGAAGTGGTTGCCAAGGAACACCGCGCCGCTCACATGCGAGAGCGCCCCGGTCACGCGCAGGTGGACCTCAACCATCTCCGCGGACGCGAAGGCGCTTGCTGCCGGCGCCAGCAGCTCTGCAGTGAGCACAGTGTCAGACGGTTCCACCACCCTCACTTCCCACGGAGCCGAAAGGTCCTCGCCCCAGGCACTTCGAGCGCGAACCTGGATGGCGAGCACCGAGCCGGCGGACACGAAGCCGGGCACGGAGAAGGTCGCGAGGCCGCTCTGGTCATCCATGCGTGCCACCGTGTTCCCGTCGACAACGAGCTCCACGTCGTCCACATCGATGCCAGCGCTCGCGGCGCTGACCGAAAGCAGGCCACCCGCAGGAACCTCCACGCCGGAATCCGGCAACACCAGACGAGCCGCGGGAGCCGCCTTGGGAGCAGGCATTGAGTGGATGGCGAGACCGTTGGCGGCGTCGGCAACAACAACCAGGTCGCCGCTTGCCCACGCGTCGTCCGCGCGGCCCGCGGGGATGGAGCCCGCCAACCGCGGCGTCGCGGGGCTCGTCACATCCCAGAGCTCAACCCCAGCAAGCCCCTCACTGATCAATGCCAGCCGCCCATTCAGTCGGACGCTGCGCGCGGGGCCGGCCAAGGCAACCGCCGCCACGGTCGTCGGAGACTCGGGAAGAGTGATGTCCACGACATCCAGGTTGGCGCCATGGGCCACCAGGAGCACCCGCTCAATCAGGGCGACGCCGCCGATGTCGGCCTGGAACTGAAGCGTGTGGACGACCTCGGGCGCGCCGGAGGAGTTCACCCCCAGCAGGGCCACAGCGCGAGAAGCCAACGCCACGGCGGCAAGGCTTCCCGTCGCTGCAACGTCCGTCGCCGAGCTGTTCAGGAGCAGCGGAGCGGACATTTCGAACGAAACCGTCGGGGCCGTGCGGACCGCGCCACCGCCAGCGAGCCACACCCGTTCCTGCGAAACTGCAACGTCATCCAGCGCTCCAGCGGCAGCGAGGCGCTGCGTTCGCGGGTCGGATGCAGGAACCACCCTGGCTCCGACGGCACGGTCCAGCTCCAACAGGAGGGGCTGGCCAACGTCGTTCAAGGCAATGCCCAATGCGCCACCGCGCTCCAGCCGGACCATGGTGGTGCCTTGCGCCAAGGCGGAACCCGCAGCGGGACCCGTCGGATCACTGAGGTCCACCGGCACCAACCCCGCGCTTGCCGCAGCGACAAGGACGCCACGACGGTAGGGCACCAGCGCCCGGGTAGCGTCCGAGATGGACAGCTGTCCCAACCCGGAGGGCTCTCGCGGATCGCGCGCGTGCTCTTCAAGAGCCGTGATTCCCGCGCTTCCGCCGACGAACAGCACGCCGCCGGACACGTCCAGGGCCGTACCTGCGGCGGTCCTCGCGCCCGTGACCTTGGGCTGGGTGGGATCCTGCAGGTCGACGGTCCTGATCACGCCGTCCGCGGCAAGGACATGAGCCCGCAGGGCGGCGACGTCAAGGTCGCGGCACGGCGCGGCAAGAGCAACTTCCGCAAGGGACGCTCCGTCGGAGGCGCGGAACACCATCAGGGAACGGTCCGTGCCCACCACCACCAGTGCGCCGTCAAGCTCGGCCGCAACTGGAATTGCAGGCGCCGTCTGAATGGAACGCGCCGTTCCACCGGACACGTAGGTCACGCCATCCGCGCGCAGTGTCACCGGGCCACTGGCGTCGGCCGAGACCACGTCGCCAGAAATGGTGTGCAGCTTGAAGACGGGCTCCTGGGGGAGGGACAGGTCCACGGCGTACACACGCTGGAGCGAGTCCGACACATAGACACGTCCTGCGCCAGCGGCGACATGCGCCACGCCGATATCCAGACGGGACTCCATGGAGGCCGTTGTTCCGGCAACCCGGATGACCGCGAATGCACCGTCTTCCAACACGGCAAGCACGAGGTCACCGAATTGAGCGACTTCTCGGACGGGAGCCCCTGTCGCCACGACCACGTCGCTGTTCAACGCCAACGATTCCCGAGAGAGCGTGCCAACGGCGACACCCGAGGCAGTGGCTGCAGCAACGCGGTTCCCGAGGACGGAAAGGTGTCGCGTTTCGCGGAATGCGCCGCCAATGACTGCTCCGTCGGCACCCGACGCTCCCACCACGACAATGCTGCGCTCCGCGCTTGCCTGATTGCCAACGCCATCCGTCACCACCGCACTGATGGTCACGACCTCACCCACCGCCGTCTCGGCTGGCACGGTGAATCGGATGTCGGGGCCGCCGCTCACAAGGAGCAATCCGCCCAGGGTTGCCTGAGTCAGCGCGGACGCAACGGAGACGCCGTCCGTCGCGACAGCGCGGGCGTGCAACTGCGCTCCCGCTGCAACGGTGCCCCCCGACGGGTCCACGACGAGCGACACGGACGGCAGGGTCAAATCATCGACGACCACCACCGAGATGGAGGCGTTACCGGTCCGCCCCAGGCCGTCCTGGGCAATGGCGCGGATCGTCACGGAGCGCGCGCCAGTACCAAGGGGCATCCAGAGCGTCGCGTCGTATGGCGCCGCTGCGGCGGTGTATTGCGGCACACCGGCTCCGCCCTCTTCCACGACGAACCGAACCTCGGCAATTCCGTCCGTCGAGGAAGCGTCGGCGTGCACGGCAACGGGTCGGCCTTCGTAGACCGGCCCGGAGCCCACGCGCGACAAGCTGACGCTGGGCGGTGCCCCCACATCTTCCAGCACGTAGAGTGTCAGCGTCGCGGGCGCGCTGCGGCGGCCTCTCCAGTCCAGGAGCTCAACCGTCAGCTGCATCGGCGTATCGCTGTTGACCGCGGGCGCGGTGAAAGAAGCGGCTAGCGCAGGAGCGTGGGACGTCGCCACCAGCACCCCGTCAAGTCGAACTTCGACCTGGTCTGCCTGCGCCGGATGCGTGGGATGCGCCACGACCTGGACCGTGGTTCCTTCAAGCAGGGATCCCGGCGCTTGCACCGAGTCAAGCGAGGGCACCAATCCATCGTCGGCGATGAAAACCTCGTCGGTTGCCGAAACCACGTTGCCTGCCAGGTCCCGCACCCGCAGCTCGAGTTGCAGAGCAGTCCCCTCACGCGGGACATCCACGTGCGCAGGCACCTGCGAGTCCAGCACCTGGACCACCACGCCATTCGCCAGAAGCTCCGCGGTGTAGGCGTTCAACGGAGCGTTGCCGTCGTCGACCGTGGCCACAAGCCCCAGGCGCGTTCCCGGTGCCACGACCGCTCCACCAACGTGGGACAAGGCAACCGTGGGCGACGCCGGCTCGCGCGCGAGCGGCAGACGCGCAACCTTGTCCGACGCGACGGAAATCAGGCGAGCCCCAGAAGCGACCGCAGCGCCCCGCAGGTCGGGGAACCGTCCGGAAATCGCCGGAGCACCTCGTGCATCGACAACGAGCGCACCCTGTTCGCTGTCGCTACCGAGCACAACCCACGGTCCGAACGCGCTTACCGAAACGACGGAGCTGGGGAGGTCAGCGGCGCCCGAGTCCTGGAAGAGGGCCCCATCGGCCACGAAGCAGCGAATGTTCTCGCCAACGACGCACACCCGCCCGGACGAAAGCGACACGACCCGCTCACCGTCACCGATGGGCGCAGCACGGACGAGAACCGGCGTGTGGGGGGTCGGGAGCTCGTACTCCTCTACCGAACCGGAGGTCAGGGCAACCAGGCGCGAGCCGCGTGCATCGACAGAGCGCACCGAGCCGATCGCGCGCCGCACGGCCAGGCGTCCGGCCGCGTCGTACACCGCCAAGCCCTCGTCAGTGCCGACGACAAACGCGCCGGGAACCGCTGCCACCGAGGTTGGCGTCCTCGTCAACGCGGTGCTCGCTGCAGCCGCAAGCGTCGCAGCGTCGCGAATCTCAAGCACGCCCCCCTGCGCCCGCTTCAACGCCACCGCAACCACGCCCTGCCCCACCGCCACTGCAACCGGCTCTCCCAGGAGATCGGCCTGCGACAAGACGGTCAGCTCATCCAGGCTTCGCGTTTCAAGACGCCCGCCACCGCCGTTGTGACGCCACGCAACCGCTGCCCGGCTGCCGTCAGCATCCACAGCGACTGGCACCAAGGACGAAACATCATCCACTGGCATCTCGGCTGGCGACGGGGCGGCGGCGAACACCGCCAGCTGGTGCGAGCTGGACGTGGTGGTTTCCTGTCCACCCGCAGTCCGCGCGAGCGCAGTGGCGAGCACAACCGCGCCTTCGGGACCAAGCGGGAGACCCCTCTCGACGAAGCCAGACCCCGTTTCTCCGAGGGTCACACCGTCGCCAGAGATGCGGACCTCCGTATTCGGGGCATCGCTGGTGGCTTCGGCGCGGAGCGCAGACCCGCCCAGGACGACGCCCGCGCCGGGGACGGTCGTCAGCGTCAAGGACGGGGCACCGCGCGCCTCGTCCTTCACAAGGATGGTGCGGATGGCCGGCTCGCTCTCGCGGTTCGACGTGCTGGTGGCCATGGCCCGCACGGCCACGGGTGTGTCGGCGGCAACAGCCGGTGCCTTGAAGGCGTAGCGCCAGGGTGGTCCGTCGCTGAGCGTCACCGTTTCGGCTCCGAGGGAGAGGGCCACGGTGGACACCCCTGCGGAGGACGCAACCTGAGCCTCGACCAGGACCTGCGCGCCCTCCACAACCTCGGCGCCAGCTGCGGGAAGAACGAGAGAAACCAGGGGCTGCGCGTCCACCGGCTCGACGGTGATGGTGATTCCCACGGGTGCGCCAGCGTTGCCACGGCCGTCCGTCGCGCGAGCGGCCAGCGTCAGCGTCGTGGACTGGGAAACGGCCGGCGCCTGCCGTGAGATGCGCCACGGCGGGGATTGCAGGGTGGCCACGTCCACGCCGTCCACGGAGAACGTCAACTCCGCAACGTGGTTTCCGTCGCTGGCGGAAGCAACGAGATCATACCGACCACCACTCGGCACGGTGCTGCCATGCCCCGGGAGCAGGATCTGCACGGTCGGCGACGTGGTGTCCGGCCCCACCTGGACCACGCGCGGAGTCGCGGCCACCACGTGGCCGGCCGTATCCGTCGCGCGGGCGTCGAGCGTGAACGCGCCCTGATTCACAAAGCGGACCGACTTCGCAAGGTACGTCTCCGCACCTGAGCTGCGGGCAATGACCACGCCGTCCAGGAGCAGCTCGATGGCGGTCAGGCCAACGTCATCGTCGGCGTTGATCAACACGGCAACGACATCGCCTTCCTGGGAGACGACCGGGCTCGCCGTCGGGTCCGCGAACTCCACCGTGGGCTGCTGGTCTCCAACCACCTGGACAACCAGCTCCAGGGATGCGCTGTTACCCGCGCCATCTGTCACCGAGGCGGTCAGCGTCACAACCGTGCCTTCCGCCGTATCCGAGGGCCACTGGTAGCGGAAGCGGCCGTCCGAGCTGCGGGGAACAGCAACACCATCGACTCGCAGGCTGTCCTGGAAGGAACCACTGTTGTCGGACCCCAACACCCTGAATGCGTGCACCACGCCAGCGGTGAGCGAGGCCCCGGCAGTGAGCGGCGGCCTGCCGTCGATGGCAATGGCAGTAACTTCGGGCGCAACGACGTCAGCCGTCCTGAAGGTTACCGGCGAAGCCGTGATCGCGTTGCCAAAGTCGTCCGCGATGCCGTCGTACGCGAGGACATAGAAGCGGGTGGAGATGAGGGACTGGGTCGGCGCGAAGGTGAGGCTGCGCCGGTCGGCCGTCGCGGTGAGTGTGCCTGGCACCGCAACTCCGTCCAGGCTCAGCCGGAACTGGGCATGGCTTGCGGCGGCGACGGGCTCGTCGAAGTGGGCAACAAAGACCGCGTCGAGCGGCACGTTCTGACTTCCCACGACATCAAACGGTTCCAGGCGCGTGAGCTGGGGCGTCTGCAGGTCCAGGCGCGTCACGGCATCGGGTAGCACGTAGGTATCGGCTCCCGGCTGGGTCAGCACGAGCTCGACCGGTCCGGCAGCTCCTGGCGGCACGAAGGCCTGCAGGCTTCCATTGAGGTGGTTCCGGGTGTCAGCCAGCGCGCCGTCGAACCGGACCTGCGTGGCGCGCGTCAGTCCAGCGGCGCGGATCGTCACCCAGCCGCCAGTGGACTGGTTCACCTGGTTGGGCACCACCGAGGTTACCGTCAGCGGCGCAACGTACACGAACGCGCCGGGAAGACGCGCTGAGGCGCCGGAAGGATTGGTGATCTCCAGGGTGACCGGACCGGCGGCGGGCACGGGGGGCGCGTTGACCCGGAGTCGCGTCGGTGTCGGGGAGTCGCGGTTTGCCGCGAGCTGCGAGCCGAACCTCACCTCGGTCCCCAGCTCGAACCCTTCGCCGTCGATGACCACGGCGTACCCACCAAGCGTGGAGCCAACCGCTGGGTCAATGCGGTCAACCCTGATCTCCGCGGCGGGCGGAGTCGCCACCGCGACGCGGTAGCGCCATGGCCCGTCGGCAGAAGCCCCCGTCACCGGCCCGGCGCCGAGGGTGAGCGTCACTTGCAGGAGGTCTCCCGTCGAGAACGGCGACTGGGGAAGGAATGTCAGCGACGGCCCGGAACGACTCAGACTTCCGGCGACGGTGTTTCCGCCGAGGTCCACATCCAGCCTGCTCGCGCCCACGACACTCAGCGGCAGGCGCGCGGAAAGGGTCGCGGAGATGTTGCTGTCCTCGGAAACCGTCCCGCCCACACCCGGGCTGGTGGAAATCACCGTCGGATACGGGACGTCGTAGATGAGCGTGCTGGACCCGGTGGTGGCCACCAGCACACCGGTGTTCAGGGCCAGCTCCCGCGGAGAGCCGACTCCTGAGGCGTACGTGCGCTCGCGGAACGGCGCGGCGGTCGTATCGACGTAGGAGATGCGGTCGGGCCGCGCTGCAACGAGCCAGGGACCCTGGAGTGACACGTTCGCCACCGACGTCGCATCCCAGCGCCCGACTTCCTCGATGGCGACAGGGACGAGCGTGTCGAAGACTCGAACGCCATCACCCACTCCCGCGGCGACGCGCGTTCCGTCCACGGCGAGGGCACCTGCGGGCGCGGGGAGGCCGGTCACTTCGCCCAACGTGGTGAGCAACCCGTCCTCGAGCGTGCGGACTTCAAGGGTCGCCGCCCCGCCCTGCTCAATCAGGACCACAAGCCGATCACCGGAAACCGCCAGGTCCCGGATGACCCCAGTGGTGAGGAACGCCTGCGCCACCACCTCCATCCGCCCATCCACGTTGCCGAGCAGGGCCACCTCTCCGCCCCCGGCCAGCGCGACGAACGCGGAGTTCTCGGCGGCCCCGACCGAAGAAATGTCGGTGAGCGCGGGATAGATGGAGAGCCGGTCGACCTCGGGCAGCGTGCACGTTCCCGCCGGGGTGCCGCAGCCGCCCAACGCGTACCGCGCAACTTCTCCGGCGCCGGCGACGTACACGTGACCGTCCGCCACGGCCATCGCCTGGGCCCTACCGACCCCGGTCACATTCGCGGCAACCGCCGGGCTTTCCGGAACCGTGAGGTCGTAGGCCCACAGTCTGCCGCGGTCAGCAACCAGCCATGCACTGCCAAACGCGACCGCCGCCTCTCCCGGTTGAGACAGCGTGGTGAGGAGGGGAAGCGTGAACGTGAACGCGGCAGGCAGCGCGTGCGCCACCGTACCCGTCGGCGCCTGCGTCTGCAGCGTGACATCCACGACACCAATGACGTCGTCAGGTGTTTCGCAGAGCAGGTCCCCTTCCGGAGTGAGCGTCACGGAGCGCGCGGGCACGCCGCCAAAGAGCACCTGCGACCCGGCGTGAATGCCTTCGCCCCGGACCCGCACCGTGGTGCGACTGTTCATGGCGCCCTCCGCTGGGCTCACCGACGTGAGGCGCGGCGCTTTGAGGTAGCGGTAGGCGCCCAGTCGGATGGCGCGCAGCCCGCCAGGCGTCTGCACCTGCACCGCCGCGGCGCCCGCCTGCCCCGCGGGCAGTTGCACCACGAGCTTTCGGCCATCCGGCGCGACGGACTGCACGCTCGCCGGCTCCCCGCCCACCTGCACCAGGGTTCCGGTGACCAGACCCTCGCCGTGAATCTCCACCATCTCGCCGCCAGTGGAGAGGCCAGCGCCTGGGAATACCCGCGCGACGGAAGGCTGGAGCTCGGAGGCAACCGCACCGGTACGGAACCGGGTCACGGACGCCGCTCCCAGCGCGCCGCCGCCAAGGTCCTTCAGCGTCTCTGCAACCCGCAGATCGTAGGATTGGGAGGTAACGAGGCCGGCGCGCGGAACGACGTTCGCCGACCCGCCACGAGGCACCGAGCGCAACTGCACTTCCGCGTCGACCGCCGCGCCCGCAGCGTGGAGCGTGATCGCGCCCGCTGTCGTGGGGTCGGGCAGCTCCGTGAAGGCAAGACCGACCGTGCTTGCCACGGAAATGACGTCGTCAGCCTCTGGCAACGTATTCCGGAGCTCCAGGTGCTCAAGCTGCACCGACGCCAGGGCGCCCGCCAGTGCTCCCCCGCCCATGGCAGGATCCGGAATCGGCAACTCCACCGGGGCGCCCGACGCGTCCATGAAGAGCGTTCCCACCACCATGAAGCGGCCGCTGAACGCAGCACTCATGGCGTGGCCGAACACCGAGGCGCTTTCGAGCATGGCCGGCGTACCGCCAACGGGAGCGAGGAATCGCTGTAGCTTGCCGCCACCCGCAACCACCCATGCAATTTCCCCCGCAACGTGCACTTCTTCCGCCGACAAGGAACCGGTCTGCAGCGGGTCGTCCAGGACCAGCGTGCCCGCGGGTGCGGGTGCTTCCGGCGCGGCGAGCTCGATGATCTGGACCTGGCCTGCGTCCCCCAGAGCAACAAACGCCCTCGTGCCTTCCGTCGTGATGTGACGTGCCGGGGCCACCAGCGGGAAGCTGGAGATGGTGGAGAAATCCGCACGTCGGGCGTCGAACACGTGGAGCTCCGGCCCGCTTGCGCCGTCTCCGCTGGAAACCAGGAGCAGATCCTGACGGACCGCCAGCGCCGTGGCGCCACCGGCAATGGACCGCCCACCGGCCGGCAACGGCAGGCTGGTCTCGCCAAGCCGATAGGCGGTGACGCCACCGGCATCCGCCACGATGAGCAGGTCGCCGGCAACCGTCAGGTCGCGGGCATCCCCCACCGGAAGCCCTGCGCGCACCGTCGGTGCGGCCGGGGTTGTCACGTCAATGAGCGTGACACCGCCCAGGCCCGTTGCGACGAACAGCGTGTTGCCGGACTTCACCAACCGTCGCGTCCCGCCGACGCCGGAGAGCGTCAGGCGTGTGATCTCGCGGGCGTTCGTGGGCTCGGCCAGGTCTGCCACGAGGAGACCTCCGGCTTCGGATTCGCGGAGCGGGTCAACCACTTCACCAGAGGTCGTCGTGATGGGAACGGCCGCGCCCAGGGCGGCGTACGCTACGGTTCCGTCGACGATGACATGGCGAATCGCAGGTGTGTTCAGTGAGGCGACCGCTCCCGACCCGTACAGGAACGAGCGAGGCAGCACGTGACTCTCGGCGCCCAGCCGCGCTGTGAGGTCCACCACACCCGGGTCGTGCGGAGGTACCACGACCGTGGCGGTCTCCGAGCTTGCGACCTGCACATCAAAGCCCGCCGTCTCGGCGAAGCTGACAGACACTCCCGGCGCGAAACCCGCGCCACGAACCGTCACGCGGTCGCCGCCGCTTTGAGGCGAGCGCGCCGGATTGACGAACACAAGGCGGAGGTGTTCGCGATAGATGAACCCGCCTGGCCGCACGTCAGAGAGTCCGCTGGGATCCTGTATCAGCACCGCGGCAGCTCCAGGCGTCAGCCCCGGTGACGGGGGCACGTCCACGACGAGCTCGGTGGCACCGAAGGAACGCACCACGGCTTCCACCGCCCCGACCCAGACTCGGGTTCCAGCACGGAAACCAGAGCCTGACATGGTCACTGCGGTCACAGAGTCGACAAAGCCATGACTGGGCGTGATGGCTCCGAGCGCCGGCTGCAACGCATCAGCGGCCAGGACCGTGAACGTCGCGGTGAATGGATTCCGCAGAGGCCGCAAATCAAAGTCGGTCACGCCCTCCACATGGGTGGTGACCAGGGTTCCCGGCGGGAAGGACGTGGTCGGGGTGAACACCACCGACGAGCCCCGGATGCCGAAAACGACCTCACGCGTGCCTTCCACCGCAATGGCGCCGCTGCCATCGTCCACCATGACCTCGAACGTCTCCGGGGTCACGGAATCTGGATGGAGCGCGAGACTGAATTCGACCTGGATGGTGGTCTGGGGAACTGCGAGCGCTCCGTCTTCCGGGGTGCTACCGACAACCAACAGCTCGGTCGCTGGAACCGCAACCACGGTCTTGGCATTTGCCGAGGCAACGTAGAGCGTACCGCCGACCATGGAGAGGCCCGCCGCTTCAGCGCCAAGGGCCTTGGACTGGATGGCAACCGGGGCAACCTCGTCGGAAATGTCCAGGATGTAGAGACGGTCCCGCGCGGTCACGTACGCGCGCGTTCCCCTCACCAGCAGCCGGGCGCGGACGAGGTCCGCGTAGGTCGTGAGGCTGGAATCGACCATCACGGAGCCAATGCGCTGGCCATTCCGCGTGAAGACCGTGAAGGAGAGCCCCGTGCCGGTCTGACCGACGACATTGGACGTCAACGCGAAGAAGCGATCGGGCCCCACGTCCACCGCCAGCGCGTCAGCGTCGATCTGCACCGATGAGCGCAGTGGCAGGTTGGGCTCGCCTGCGTCGAAGGTCTGGATGAATCCCGGCTCGCTGCCGACCAACGTGGTGGAGACGTAGGCGGTGTCGTCGTCCAGCCGCACGTCGGTGGCAAGTCCAAAGGTGCTGGCGCGCCCAACGACGTACGGGGTGGACGGCTCGGATGCAGCGACGGCAACCAACCCGCGCGTCTCCGCGGCCAACAGGACCAGCGCGCCATCGGCGCCAACGTCCAACCCGCGAACCGGCGCATCCAACCGAACTCCACCCTTGCGGATGGGCCGCTCGGGGAGCAACACGTCGTGAATCTCGAGGCCCTCGTAACCCGGCGTCGGAACGCCGATGTACAGGAGATTCCCGAGCAACTTGATGGCGGACGCCTCACGCGGGGGGAAGCCCGGCAGGTCCATGGTCTCTCCCTGGGGAAGGTCGTAGGAGAACGTGCCCACGGGCACGGCTTCCTCTCCGGGGCGGATGATCTGGACGGAAACCAGTGCCGCGCCGTCGGAGCGGGGCGTCGTGAACTCCAGGTGACTCAGGTCAACCACGTCGACATCAACGGCTTCCTGGTTGCCGACTTTGACCCGAGTGCCCGGCGCCAGCGGTTCTCCAAACCCGGCGCTGAGTTGAACGCGCGTTCCGCCTCCAACCGGGCCATGGTCAGGGGCCAGAGCGAACGTCGTGGAACGAGGATCCGTGAGATAGAGCACTGCCGACGCCAGGATGTGCTGCGGTCCACCAAGGTCGATGACCTGGAGATCAGCGGGACCGGCCTCGCCAGGAGGCGCCGTCACTGCCAGCTCACCATCGCCAACCACCGTGAATGCCGCCTCAGCGCTTCCAACCCGCACCGTCGTCACACCAGCGAGCCCCTGCCCGAGGACCCTGAGCTGGGTGCCACCGGCCACTGACGCTGTCTCTGGCGAAACCGCGGACACCTTCGGCTTGCGGCTGCCAGTGGCCGCGGTGCGGAAGGTCGTTCGGAGAGGCAGCAGCAGCCTTCCGCCGCGCTGGTCGGTGACCTGGGTCTCGACGCGGATTTCATAGACGCTGAGAGGGCGGAGGTCGGTTTCGAGCGTCCCAACAACGGCAAACGTGTGGCTCGCGAAATCCTCCGTTGTCGCAAGACCAAGCGGCACGGCGCCGTCGGGCCCCACGAGCTGGAAGGTGCTTCCGGTCACGCTGCCGGGGTTGATGGGACGGCTGAACCGCACTTCCACCTGGGAGATCGTCGGTGGCACGAGCTCCTGGCGCGCAGGCTCGTAGCCGGTGACGATGGTGAAGGGCGTGCTGAGCTCGGTGACCCGGTCCCTGGACGCAACCAGGAGTCGGTCGCCAGTCGCCGCGACATCCATCGCAGTTTCGGTGTTTCCGGCGCTGACCACTTGCGGCACATACGGGTTGGAGACGTCGACGAGAGCCACGCCGCCGGCGTTCGCGGAAACCAGGAGCAGGTCACCCAGGACCCGGAGGCGCTGCGGCTCGCCGGGCACATTGGAAAGATCCTGGTCAAAGCCGATGCGCGCAACCTCAACGGGGCTGTAAGGCTGAGCGATGCTCAGGAAGACCAGGCCCACTTCCGCCGCCGCGACAATGGCAACGTCCTGCACCACCGCCACGTCCGTCGGCGTGAAGGGGAACTCGAGCGTGGAAAGCGGCAACGCAGTTCCGCTGGCGCGGGACAGGATGACCAGGCGTCCGCTCGGGGTTCCGCCCTTGTAGGACGTCCGCTGACCGCCACGCGCACCGCCTCCCAAAGAGAAGTCCGGCGGCGGCGGCGCGAGCTTGCCGGCTGCCACCTCGTCGGCGGAGGGAATGCAGAACTTGCGCCCTTCGTGCGCACCTTCCACGACGAGGAGCAGACCATCGTGAACGGTGGCGCCGTACGGTGCGCGGCTCCCGTTGGTGGAGAGGTGCGGGATGACCGCAACGCGGATGGGGTCGCTTGGCTGACGGACGTCAAACAACTGCACGCCGCCGCCCTCGTCAATCGCGCGCTTGGTGGTTCCGGGCCTGCAAAGCCCCTCGTGGCTCGGATCCTCGATGAGCGAGTTGTGGACGAGCAAGGCGCCGGTGGGGGTTGGAAGCACTCTGGTCGCAAACCCTTCCAACCCCGCACGGCCAAGGAAGGTCATCGCGCTGGGGTTCGTCGCGTCCAGGATGGTCAAGCCGCTCTGGCCATTGGCCACGTACAGCGTTCCTCCCTTGGCGGCCACATCCAGCGAATCGGGCATGAGCTCGAGGGATGGCACCGGCGCATCCGGCGGGAGGTAGCCCTGGGAACGGGCGAAGAACGCGTCCAGGGCCTCATCCGTGGCTTCCACGATCTGGGCACCGACGGTGCGTGGCTCTCCCGGACGTGTGACGTCATACGAGGCCGCGCGGAAAGACTGCGGGGTTTCACCGCCACCCGTGATCGTGCCGTTGAACCGCTGCGTGAACTGGTTGCCGCTCACCGCTGCGCCCGCCGACGAGAACACGACGTTCGGGACGGCCGGCGTTGTCGTGAGCGCCCCCGGCCGAACCGCCTGCGCGCGCTCCTCCCCCGAGAACGGAAGTCCGTAACCCAGCACGTCGGTGGCAATCGACTCCTCGACGGTCTGCGGCGCGCGCACGCGGACCTCCACCGGACCGAACGAACCGGGAGGCGCAACCGCAACGAGGTTCCACCCATCCACAACGGAAACCGACAGAGCCGGGACGCCACGGAAAAGCACATCGGTTCGGCCGAGCGCACTCAATCCGTCGCGCAGGAAGCCCGCGCCGCTGACTCGGACCGCACTGCCACCCCGCGGGTTGAGGAACCGCGGCTTCACGCTGTCGACCCGCAGCGGCGCAGCGTAGAGGTACGCGCCGGGTCGACGATCGGACAAACCTGTGAGGTTCGCGACCACGACGTCCGCAAGGCCCGGAGTCCCCGGCGGCGTTACAACCGTCATGATCTCCGACGAGGTCGCAACGACGTTCGCGGCTTGACCACCGATGAGAACCACAGCGCCTGGCTCGAACCCGTGGCCAAGCACCTCGACGGTGTCTCCACCCATGGCTCGTCCCACGCGCGGCACCAATTGCGTGACCTCAGGAACCGCGCCCTCCGAAAGGGCCGAGCGGAACACCAGCTCGAGCGGTGCGATGAGCGGCTGGCCTTCCGTGCCGCGTAGCGCCGTTGACAGCATCAGACGCAGGTAGGCGTCCGCGGGTAGTGGTCCCGTCAACCGGAACAGCAGTGTGCTGACGGGTTGGGCCGGAGAGCCCGCTTCCAAGGTGCCCGCGACGGGAACGCCGTCGGCGGTGAAGGAGAACGCGTCGCCGGCAGTTGAAGCGTCCACCAGCGCCGTCAGGCGGATGGTGATTGATGCGAGGCCGAGCGGCACAACCTCGTCGGGTTGGACGCTGACAGAGGCCACGGCAAGGCCGCTGACCTGCCCGAAGTCCAGAGACCAGACGTCATTGCCACGGTTGCGAACATTGACGAGCTCACTGCCGGAAAGCACCACACTCGTGGCCTCGCCACCCGCCGCACCCGTGACGTGGTAGAGCAAGCGCGGGCTGGCCAGGTTGGACAGGTCCACGACAGCAACGCCCGCCGCTCCAGCCGCCACGTAGGCAAGGCTGCCCGCCATTCGGACATCCCAGGCAAAGCCGCCCACGTCGACGGTTGCCAGGCGCTGCGGCGAGGCGGAGTCTGCAAGGTCCATCACGACGAGGCCTTCCGGCCCCGCGGCGATGACAGCGTGGTTTTTCCAGAGGCGTACGTGTTGAACCGCGATGGGAGCGCTGACGCCTGCCAACGTCGGCGCCCGGCTCACATCGAGGATGTTCAGCCTGCCACCAACAACCTGATCCTGGGCGTTCCGAGAGCCAACACCCATCACCCCCATCCCGCCAGCCACCGCCACGGCCTGCACGCCCTCCGCGCCCGTGTCCATGCGGTGGACGAGGAATGGCGGATAGGAGATGTCGTAGGACAGCAGGCCCGAACTGCCCGCCGCCGCGATCAGTCGCTCAGACTCGGCAGCCATGCCCCAGACGGCATCGGTTCCGGCGGGTTCCTGCGAGACCAGGCGGGGCTGCGCGGGGTCGCTGATGTCGACCTCGGCGACAAAGGCCTTCGTTCCCGTGGCAGCCGCGGTGCGGAAGCCAACCATGAGACGGTCACCGCCGAGTCCATCTGGCGGGTACGCCAGCGCGGTTGCGACTCCGTCGCCAAAGGCCAACTTGCCGACGATGCGGTCATCCTCACCGTTTCCGTTCTGGTCCACGAGGCCAGCTCGTGCAGAAGGCGCAATGGGCAGCCCAGCGAGGGGACCAGCGCGGTGCAGGCCCGACAGATCCACAACCCGCAGACCGTCCTTTCCCGCCGCCAGGAATGCCAGCTCGCCGACCACCACCACGTCGTAGATTCGGCTCCGCATGCTGACCGAGGAGGTGGTCGGCGCGTCGAAAGTGAACCCGTTGGGAAGGACATCCGCGGCACCGTCGGGGTTCTCGACCCGGACGTCCACTGCTCCGAGGAGCCCATTGGGGGTGGACGCTTCCACCAGGTCCAAGCCCAGCACGCGAACATCCGTGGCCGGGACGCCACCAAACGAGACACGCACCACCCCAGTGGGCGAGAAGCCAGTCCCGCGAATGCGTACGCGCGTTCCCCCGGAAGTCGGTCCACGGCTGGGCGTGACCGAGGCCAGGTCGAGCGGTGCGCTGTAGAGGAAGGCACCCACCCGGGTGACCTGCCCTCCCGACGGGTTGCGGACTTCCAGCGTCGCCGCGCCCGCCGGATGAGCGGGAGTGCGCGCAGTGAGGCTGGTCCGGTCGCTGGAGACCTGGACGTCGGTCACGGGCAGGCCACCGAGACGCACATCCACTCCCGCCTCGAATCCGCGCCCGGAAAGGGTCAACAAGGTCCCGCCGACGCTTGGCCCTTCACGCGGGTCCAGGGCGTCCACGTGAAGCGCCACCGCTGTGGCATCCGTCGCGATCGTGAAGTGCGAGTGGAACGGACTCGGCAGCGGTGCGCCCGTCGCCGCGTCGACGACGCCATCGAGCGTCAGCCGGTGAGGAGCGCCGGTTTGCATGGGCGCGTTGACCACAACGTTCAACGACCTGCCTGCCGAAGTCACCGTGATCGGCACCTCGACGCCGGCCGCGGACCCGTCCAGCCGCAACAGGCGCACCGACGTGCCGGCAACGCCCACCACCGGCTTGGCGAACTCCACGTTGACTGATGACGTTACCGGGACGCCCTTGGCCCCGTCGGGCGGATCGACGCTGGTCAGCACCGGGAACGGAAGGGCGATGATGGCCAGCGCATCCCGGGCGATCTCGATACCCTCGCCGTTGACGGCATTCTTGTTGATGCTGACGGCAAGGACGTCCCCCCCGATTCCAACGTCGGCAAGGACGTCGCCGGGATAGACGCTCACGGCATCCAGCGTGCGAGGCTGCATCACCGTCGGGATGGACATGATCTGGGCCATGCCGCCGGGCCCCAGGGCGCGGCCGTGGGTCGCGCCTGCAGCGGCGATGGACCGTTCGACCGTCACCGCATCAAACTGACGGCCCCCAACCAATGACGGAATGCTGACTCCCACGCGCGGTTCCGTCGGTGGGTCCAGGGTGAACGTCTGGAGACCCGAAGCAATCAGCACGCCGGTGCTGTCAATGACGGACGCCGCGTTGAACGACGAGAACTCGCCCAGGACAGGGAGCGTCGATCGTGTCAGGTCCAACGCGAGTGCGCCCCTCGCGCCCTCGTTGGTCTCCGCTGTCAACACAGCGACGGAGCCTGTGACCACCACATCGTCGACGCGTGCCTCGCGCAACTGCCCGCCCACGAAGAACTGCGTCCGCGCGCCGAGCAGGACCGGAGACCGGGGATCCGCGAGCGAAATGAGCACGAGCCCGCCCTCCCCCGCTGCCACCAGAGCCATGTCATCCGCGAGCGCCAAGCGACGCGCCGTACCCGCGAAGGGAACCCTGGCCGTTACGGTTGGGGCCTGCGGGTTGGACCCGTCCACGACAAAGAGGGATGGCTCTCCCTCGCCGGAAACATCCACGAACGGCAGCGTCGGGGCCGAGGCCACCAGGAACCCGAGGTCGTCCCGCACTTCAATGTCCACCGGTTCAAAGGGCGGTGGGAGTGACAGACCTCCCAGGACGAACGCGTTCTCCGGGTCGGTTACGTCCACCAATCCCACAGCGCCGTGCAAACTGGTCTGAATCAGGTCCAAGACGTCGGTGGCGTTTCTGTTGACCGCCGCGTCGGCAAGGATCCAGACCCGGTTTTCCACCGAGTCCAACCTGCCCGGTCGGCCCTCGGCGAGCCTGTGAAGGGGACGTGTGGGGCCATCAGCTTGACGGTTGTACCGGAGGAACCTCGAGGTCACGCTCAGGTCCGTGTAGATGTATCCGCCTGCGGCGAGCGCACGCTTACCGTCTGGGGTCGCCACCAGCACGTCGGCGGGGCCGTAGTTGCCGGGTGGTGTCCTCATGGTCGCCCGACCGGAAGAAAGGACCCGGACCTCGGTGGCCGGCACACCGTCGAAAGTCACCACCATGCCGCGCTGGAAGCCCGTGCCCGTCACCTCGACAACGTCACCGCCCTCCAGACGTCCCGTCGGCGGGATGACGAGGTCAACGCTGAGCGCGTCAAGGTAGGTGAACCCACCCACGAGAGACCCTTCGAGGCCATTGGGGTTGACCACCGTGACCGTGGCGGGACCAAGTTGCTGCGGGGGAGTACGGGCCGTGAGCTGGAGGCCATCCGGCGCCACCTGGACATCACTCGCCTCCGCCCCAGAGAAGAGGACCCGCGCTCCGGCCGCGAAGTTTTCGCCCACCACCGTGACCGCGGTGCCGCCTTCGGCCGGCCCCGCCGAAGGAGTCACCCAAGCCAGCACCGGGAGCTCTCCGTTCGCGGCCCGAGTCTGGAAATGCGCAGTGAACGACGCGTCCAGGTGCGTGCCGCCGCCGTCGGCGACGTCCGTGGTGACCGTGAGGAAGTACGTGGTGGCCGGTAGCAGGTCCACGGCCGGAGTCAGCGTGATGACACGTCCCTCCACCGAGAGCGAAGCATCGACTGCCGGACCAATGAATCGGTTGTGAGCGCGCAGGACCACTGAAGCAGCAGTGACCGTCGCCGGCGCCACGGGAACGCTCGTCTCAATGCGCACGGCCATATCACGCAACGGAACCTGGTCTTCGCCGTCTGCGGGCTGCACATCGGTCACCGTCAGCCTGGGCAGACGGAACGCCGCGAGCCCCTGCGCGCCGAGCAGCGTGAGGACCCGGCCGCCCGCGACGCCGAGCGGGGAGTGGGTCGGCAGGTTGGCGTGGAACCGAGTGCTCGGCGTACCCGAGGCATCCACACTGCCGATTGAAAGAAGGCCCTTGACCGGAACCACATCCTGGTCGACGAGCTGCGAGTCCGAGACGACAACACTGCCGGCAACCGCCACGGCGGCCACCCCCTGGGCCAGGACGTCGGCCCGCGCGGGACGTGTGGGCGTCACGGACACGACCAGCGGCGCGGCCGGGTCGTGGATGTCGACGACGGCGATGTTGGCGCTGGAACCGCCTCCGCCCACCCACGCGGAGTCTCCGGCTGTCGCCACGCTGACCGCACCACCCGGCACAGCGACGAACCCCAGCTCGCCGAGGCGCGGACTCCGAAGGTCCAGGATGCGCAGACCGCCAGGCCCTGCCGCGACAAGCAGCCGACCCGCCGCCGCGGTGACGCCCAAGGCGGTGCCGACCACGGGAACGGTGACGCTGCGTTGTGGCGCTTCAGGCACCGCAACGTCGATGACCGCAATGCCGGAGGACCCGTTCGCGACGAACACGAGATGGTCCACCACCGCGAGGCCACCAATCTCGTCGTCGGGCAGGTCGATCGCACCTCGCCACAACGGAGTGGCAGTGCTTGAGACATCCACGACCTCGAGAATCGAGGCCAGGCCCGGCTCCAGTCCCCGCGACGCGATGAATAGGAGATCCCCGTCAAACGCGGCCGCCGCAGGTTTGCCCTGAGTCTCCACGTTGCCGAGGGTCACGAGGCCAGATTCCGTTGTGAGCGCCAATCCGACCGCGGCCGCGCCCTGCTCCGTGAACGCGCCCGCGGCGGCCAAGCCGTCGGCGCGCACGGCGAGCGCACTGGGCGACCAGATACCCGGACGGTTGACAGCGGGAGCAACCGATGAGGGACGAAGCCCCAGTTCGACCGTGACTGCCTGGGACGTTCCGACATTTCCGGAGGTGTCCGACGCGGTCGCCACGAGGTTGCGGGAAGCCCCCGGGGAGTCCGTCGGCGCCAACCAGCTCACGTCGTACAGTGGACGGCCGGCGGGGCCCGGTACACTGGAGGCGGTCGTGCCCACGCGGATGCCGTTGACCAGCATGTCCACGTGGTCAACTCCGGCGTTGTCTGCTGCCGCGGCGCGCAACAGAACCAGATCGCCTTCCGTGATCACGTCCTGGTGGGGCGGCTCCACCAGCTGCACCTCCGGTGGCACCGTGTCCCGGACCGTCCCGATGATGACCGGCGCCGACGTCGTGGTCTGACCCGCCGTGTCCGTCGCCAACGCAACCAGCGTGAACGTGCGATTGCCGCTGCCAACGGGCGCCGCGAAGCTTCCTAGCCACAGCGTCGGTGCTCCCGGAATTCCCGCGGCCTGCGTTGCGACATCCACGCGGACGCCGTCGACAAGGAACGCCACCTGCACCACGCCGCCGTCGGGGTCGGTGGCATCGGCTTCCACGCGCACCACTGCACCATCGAAGACGGCGCTCGAAGAGCGCGGCCGCACAATGCTGACAACCGGCGGCTGGTCCGGCACGACCTCCACGCGCGCGGGCAACGACCACGTGGCCTGCCCGGCGCCATCCACGGCCCGCGCCTGCACGGTGAGCATGGTCCCGACCTGAGCGGCTGGGGCGGTGTGCGCGTACTCGTAGGGCAGCTGGAACCTGCGACCGACCTCTGGCGGTTGGCTCTCCTGCGGCCCCACGTGGAAGGAGACCTGCATGACCGCGACGTCGTCCGATGCCGACGCGGTGAACGCGGTGGGGATTCCGGCAACGATCCGTGGCGGCGTGACGACGACGACCTCGGGTGCCTGGTCAGGGATGGCCTCGACACTGATGGACGCTTGTCCTTGGTTTCCGGAGGCGTCCGTCCCCACCGCCAGCAGGTTCAGCGTCTGCCCGGCGGCATCGCGCGGCACGGTGTACGTGAACCGGAACGGCGGGACCGGCATGACCGAGACCACGGTCCCGTTGCTGGAGACCGTGACGTTCCGGACGTCGACATTGTCGTTGGCCTCAACCTCGACCTCAACGCGGGACCCGGCGATGACCTGGGAGTTGGCAGCCGGCTGAAGGAAGGAGACCGTGGGTGGCGAAGTGTCAGCAACGACGGTGACGTCCACCACCGGCGCGAGCGCGCGATGCCCCGCCGAATCCCGGGCCTGTGCCTGCAGACGCAGCGTTCGTCCCGCGGACCCGTACGGCAGCGGCACCACGAAGGTGTAGGGAGGCTGTGAGCTCGCAAGGTAGCGGGTCCCGCCGACCCCGCCCTCCACGGTCGCCTCCACTGTCGCAATCTGGACGTCGTCTTGTGCGGCAATTTGCAGGGCGAAGTCGCGCCCCTCCACCAGTTGCGTGCCCATCCTCGGGCTGGCAATCGCCACGGTCGGCGGGTTGTCGCCCACGACCGGAAGGATGACCGTCTGGCTGCTGGCGCGATGGCCGGCGGTATCGACGACCTCAGCACGGACCGAGAGCACATCCGCCCCGGGCGGAACCGGCACGAATGCCGCGAAAGGTGGCGCATGGAGAATGGTCGCCACGACGTCATCAACCAGGATCTCCACGCTGCTGAGCCCGACGTCGTCCTGCGCGATGACGAGCGTGACGAACTCGCTGCCTTCCACGACCGGCTCGCCATCGCTGGGCGCGGCAAGGAACACGGAGGGAGCGCGGTCCTTCACGACGTCGATAACCTGAATGGTCGGCGAGCTGGTGTTTCCATTGATGTCCGTGGCCCGGACGGAGATGAAGTACGGCGCCGGCTCCACGCCCCCGAGCTCCGCCAGTGAGGGCACCGTCAGATCAAAGACGACGGGCGGGGCGTAGATTCCGAACGATGCCCCCGGAACAGCGTTCTGCGGGGGAAAGCCACCCGCGACATGAACCACCTGCATGGAGGCGAGGTCCGGACCGGCCGAGATCTCAACCTCGCGCACGAACACGTCGTCACGCGCCACAACTTCCACGGTCACCGGAGTCCGTTCGATGATGTCCTGGCTCAGGGACGGCGACAGAATCTGCGTGAGCGGTGCTGAGGTGTCCTCGACAATCGTGACCAGCCGCTGAACCGTGCTCTGGTTGCCCTCGGCATCCGTTGCCGTTGCGCGCAACTCGAGCGCGACGCTGGAGCTGTCGGGAGTGAGGTCCACGAAGCCGGGCGGCAGTGAGACCGTCCTTTGGAACAGACGCAAGCGCCGCGGCTCATCAAAGGGGGCCGGGAACGCCGCAATGGCCTGCCGCACCGCGGGATCCTCCGCGATGCCGCGCCCTTCGTCATCGACGCCGACAAGGGGAACGTCCTGGGACTGGGTAAGGTGCAACGCGGGCTGACCGTTGATGTCCAGGTCCAGAGATGCCACCTGGGTGTCGTCGCCCGCCACCGCCGCGAACACGAACTGGATGCTTCCCTCAGGCAAGGTGGCCTGCGGCACGGGAACGGCGACCGCTACAAACGGCGCCTGGGGTCGCCGGCTCTCGACGATGAGGCGCGCCTTCGAGGACACCCCCGCAGAATCAGTGGCAGTGACTTCCAGAATGGCCGGCGTCCGCTCCGCAGCCAGGGGTAGCGTGAACGTCACTTCCTGATTCAAGGCGAGCTGGGGCGGCGAGATGGCCTGGGTGACGAGCGATGCTCCGTCGAGCGCAACCGCGACCTCCGCGATGCCGACATCATCGGCAACCCGGAAGCGCAGTCGCGCCGGCACCTCCTGGAGCAGCCGGACCAGACCAGTACCAAGCTCCGCCGCAGAGACCCGTTCCACCGATGACTCCAAGCTGGTCCACTGGATCGTCGGCGGCTGGTCTTCCTGGACGAGGACAAACACCGGCGGTGATGTCGCGCCGTTGCCCGCGGCATCCGTCGCCCGCGCCTGGAGCATGATCGGCACTCCCGTCGCGCGCGGAGTGTTCATCATGAACGTTGCGACTCCACCGTCCGCCATGGTCGGCGTTCCCACTGGGACGTTGTCGACGAACAGCTCGACGGTCGCGACGGAGACCGTGTCTGTTGCCTGGATGGCGACGGGAATTGTGGACCGCGCCACGGCAGTTGAGCCAGACACCGGCGACACGATCCGCACGGACGGCGGCGCCACGTCGGTCTGGGTCTTCACCGCAACACTTGCCGCGCCGGCCTGGTCGGCGTCATCGACACCGAACGCGGTGAGCGTCATGTCACGCGGCGCCCAGCCCTTCGGAAGCCGCAAAGTGTCTTGCAGCTGGACAAGCTTGCCCGGCGACGCGCTTGTCGCCTGCGTCACCTGCGAAAGCAACAACTCACTCAACGCACTCACGCGGACGGACTGCAGTGCGCCAGCGGACGCGTAGCGAACACCCACCCTGGTGATGGCTGCCGGCGCGCCACCTTCGACCGGCATGAGCTCCACATCCACGTCGTCCACGGCGATGACGGCAGAAGGGAAGGACAGGTCCACGGGAGCAGCACCAACGCGTACCGTCCGCACGCCGTCGGGATGTTGGGCCAGGAACTGCGTCACCCGCAGATCGGACGAAAAGCCATCCAGCACCCGGAAGCGATAGCGCACCCTGGCGTCGACACCGTTTCCAGCGGCGGATGGAGTGACCTGCAGCGTCAGGTTCCCCGCGTTGGTGCCCAGCGCCGAGCTCACCTGAGGGTTGACCACGATCCCTTCGCCCGTGCACGACGCCTGGAATGTCAGGTCGTCGCCAAGACCGAGCGCGATCGCTGGCGCCGAGGGGCCTGCCGGGAGGGTGGCAGGAATTCGAAGCTCACGTGGGCCGACCACGGTCGCCGGCTTCGTGGAAAGTACCTGGTGAAGGCGCCGCACCGAGGTATCGTCCAGCACCTCGACAAGCACACGCGTCGCCGCCTCCTCCGTGAGCGTCGCACCCGCGGCTGGCTCCGTGATGAACAGCGCCGGTGGCAGGTCCGGCAGGAGCTCGCATGACAGGCTTTCGGAGCGGAAATGGCCCGCAGGGTCGCGGACCTCCGACGTGAACGTGAGCGTTCTCGAGCTCTCGGCGACGTCCAGCTGCGGCAGATTGACGGTGGCCTCCAGCTTCACGCCGGGGCCGGGAACGAAGGGCGGCAGCAACACGGGAACGCCATCCAGCGACAACGACAGCTCCTGCACCGCCGTGTCGTCGGACGCTGTCAGGCGAACCACCGCGGTGGCCCCCGAGACGCAGACCGTTGGGTCCGGCGTGCCTCCAAGTTTCATTGTCAGGAGCGGCCCGGTGGTGTCCCCCCGCTCCTGGATGTCCAGCGTGACCTCGTTGGTCGCGGACGTGTTTCCGGCGGGGTCCATGGCTCGTGCGCGGAGCGTGTGCTGCCCGACCGGCGTCCCAATCAGCGGAACGGTCCCCGCGAACGTCGCGGTGTAGGTCCGCGTGACGATGATTTCCCCCGGCGCAAGCGGGTTGGCCGCCCGCTCCTCGACAACCTTTTCGTCCACCGCACGCATCTGGACGTCCGCGCGCTCCACGCCGTCGATCAGCACAACCACGCTGGAAACGCGCACGTTGTCGCTGGTGCTCACCTGCACGCCGATGGACTCGTTGGGGGTTGCCGACACCATCCCCGAGTTGCTTGGCAGCGGCGAGAGCAGGATTGCCGTCGGAGCGTGGGTGTCCCGGACCACGTCAAGCAGGACCAACGCCTCTCCGTCCTGGCCCGCGGTGTCACGCGCACGAATGCCCACGCTGGGCGGCAGGCCCTGAGAGATGATCGGGGCGGTCACCTTCACAGCCTGTTGCTGGTT
Source organism: Myxococcota bacterium (assembly GCA_040752415.1). Lineage (GTDB taxonomy): Bacteria > Myxococcota > JACRCW01 > JACRCW01 > JACRCW01 > JBFMGU01. The sequence goes on along the minus strand of JBFMGU010000073.1, from coordinate 12,312 downwards.
CAACGAAACCACGGGCCCGCTCGTCGGAAGGATGCCCTGCGGAACGCCACCTGACAGCGGAACCGCGCCAATGACACCGTCATCGTCAGCGACGGTGTATGAGACGGTGACCAAGTCACCTTCCATCACGTGGGCGCCCGCCGCGGGAGCAAGGAGCGACACGCGCGGCGGTGTGTCCTGCACCACGAGAACATCCAGGTCGCGACGCGCGGTGTTGCCCGCGGAATCCGTTGCGTCAGCGCGCAGGTGGAGGGACTGGCCCACGAGGGAAGCCGGGACGGTGACCTCCCACTTGTAGGTCGCGAACAGCCCTTCGGGAACCACTGTCACCGGCACGCCCTGCTCCGCATCATTCGCGCGGAGCGTCACGGAGGACACGCCCACGTTGTCCGAAGCAAGCACCTCCACGGCCAACGGCCGGCCACCAAACACCCGCGACGACGCACCCGGCCGCCGGAATGCGAGCAGCGGCGCATCCACGTCGGACACGATCTCAACGAGCCGGGTTGCGGTGCTTTGGTTGCCGCCGCTGTCGGTCGCGACGAGTTGCAGCGTGAGGACGCGAGGCGCCCCGTTAGCAGTGTAGGGGAACCGATAGGGTGGTCTTGTGAGTGTACCCACCTCCGCGCCCCCGGCGAGAAGTGCAATGCTCGTCACGGAAACGTCGTCGGTGGCCTGCGCCACGATGTCCACTGCTCGCCCCGAGGTCAGTCGTGCGCCCTCTGCAGGCGTCACGAACTCGACCAGAGGCGCTTGGTCCGGGGTGACCTGAATCGTCACTTCCGGCGCGATCCCCACGTTGCCGGACCGGTCCGTTGCCCTCGCTCCGATGCGATGGAGCGGCGAGCCCGCAATCTGGGCAGCAGGGATGACGACATGGCTGATGAATGAGCCGGTGATCCCATTGTTGGGGGATGGGTCCGTCTCGCTGGCCACCACCACGCCGTCAACCAGGACCTCCAGACGCGAAACGCCGACGTCGTCGAGTCCCGCAACAGTCACCAACACGTCTTGCGTCTCAACAACGGTGTCCCCGTCGTGGGGCACCACAAGACTGACGGTCGGCGTCGCCACATCGGGTACCGCATTCACGGTCACCGACGCGCGCGCTTCCTGACCCGCCGAGTCCTTCGCCACCGCCTCGACCATAAAAGAACGCCCGGCTGAGGATGGCGGCACCAGGTAGCGAACGAGGTACGGGGGCGAGGTGGAAACACCCACGCCCACCCCATCAACCAGCCAGCGGATCTCCGGCGGAGTCTGCCCGTCGTCCAGCACGGCCGCAGTGAGAGACAGCGACGTCCCCGCGGCGACATTGGAGCCTTGCGTGGGGCTCAGCACCGCAACCTGGGGAGCAGCGTCGCCCGCCACCACAACATCCCGCGAGACCTGGGTGACATTTCCCGCGAAGTCCGTGGCGCGCACATAGAGCCGGGGACGGGTGTTCGCGGAGCCCCGCGGCGGCACCCACTGCAGGTCAAACCGTTGCGAGCCCTCCCCTGTCAGTCGCTCGGACGCGACGAGCTGATCCTGAACCAGCAGCTCGACGGTCACTCCCAGCTGGCCGGTGTCATCCACCACCACGCCCTTGAACGGCAGCGGGATGCCAATCGCGGCGTTCGCGGGATCCAATGCAGGCTCGTCCAGTCGCACCAACGGCGAGGTGTCCTGGGCGACGCGTAGGATGAGAGCCTCTCCGTGAGCCATCGCGCCGTCGCGGTCGATGGCCTCGGCGCGGATGATCACGCTCCGGCCTGAGGTGCCAACCGGCGGAACGTAGTTGAACTCCCAGACGGGAACCGGAATCGCTTCGGGCCGCCCCGTGATGGGGTCACGGTTGGGTCCCTCGCGCATTTCCACCCTGGGAATCTGCGTGGTTCCAAGCAGAGCCCCATCCGCGTAGAACCGCACCAGCCGGAAGTCGCTGGTTTCCAGTTCCTGTCGTCGCCAGTCACCGCTTGTCACGCAGATTGTGGCAGAAACCGACTCCACCAGGATTGTCCCGGGCGGCGGACGGTCATAGACCACGCGCTTGTTGCTCGCCGCGGGGGCGCCCACGACGGACACGGTGACTTCGGGCGATTGGGCCAGGTTGCCGGCGACATCCCTCGCCACGGCGCTGAGCACCATGGAGGAGCCGCCGTACGGAGGTGCCTGCAGCTGAACGACGAAGGGCCCGTGGTCAAGCTGCGCGACAGGCACGCCATCAACGAGAATGGATGCGTTGGCGACCCCCACGTCATCAACGGCGATGGCTTGGACTTCGAACGTGCTTCCAGCCTGCACCTGCGCCGCAACCTCAACGCGGACCGTGGGTGGGGCATCCAGCGCCTCGACCCGCAGCGTGTCCGAGAACCCGGCGTTCTCCGCCGTGATTAGCGCCGAGCCCGCCCGCAGGGTTGAAACCCGACCGTGTGAATCCACGCGGATGGTCGAAGGGTCGCTCGACGTCCAGACCGTTCCGAGCACCCCGGCGGTCAGGTCCACGCGGTTCGGATTCCCTGACGCATCCAGGCTCGTGAGCACTCCTTCCAGTCGAAGCTGCAAGGAGCTTCCGACCCGGGGGATGGTGGCGCCAACCGGCTGGAGCTCCACGTGGTCGAGCTGTGCCGTGGAATCCACCATCACTGGCACGCTTCGCTGAACGCCCAGATAGCTGACGAGCACCGTCGCGGTACCGTTACCCCGTGCCACAACCTGCCCGTCAGGTGTAGCCAGCGCCACCTCCTCGTTGTCGGAGGAGTAGGTGACGCCGTACAGCGCACTGGTCAGGTCCACCTCTCCGGCGAGCATGAAGCGTCCGCGGACCAACAACGGCACACGCTGCCCAAACCCCTCCGACAACAGCAGCGGCGACGGCTGCACCGTGAGGTCGAGGAGCTGGTCGAATGCGCTGGAGCTCGTGAACTCGACGGTGGAGGTGTGGATGGTCCGGCCAAAGGGATCCTGGAGCGCCACGTCGGCAACAACAACGCCATCCAGCGGGATGGTGACGCCCTCCGTCGTCGGGATCTGAAAGCTGACGCGGCTCTCAGCCCCGGGCCCGGGCGCCCGCCGCTTCATATCGCGAACCGTGGCGAAGGCCTCCGCCGTGGCACGCTGCAGACTGCCTGAAACCCGCCGGAGCGCGCTCGCGGAGACACCAACGACCGAAACCTCGGCCGCCGCCGCCTGCCCGACATATGCAACTTCGACCAGCAGTCCTCCATCCACCATCCTGACAGTCACAGCGTCGCCTTCGACCCGAGGTGGCGCGCGGCGCGGGTCGAAATCTGCCGTCAGCGGTGTTCCCGGAGCGTTGCGCTCGTCATAGGGCGTGGCGGTGACGGTGAGAACGCCGTCCTCGGGGTACGCCTGCGAGAAGGGCACCGTGACAAGGAATGGAACTGCCCCGCTTCCGTCGGGCTGCAACACCTTGCCGGTAATCCGCGCGAACTCACCGTGAGACTCGGAGGTGCCGACGACGTCCAGAACCAACCTGGAGGCCTGCCCCGACACGTCGAAGATGAACTGACCGGATTGCCCACCAACCCGCAGCGGCGTGCCGGGATTGATCGCCGTGACCACCGCCTCCGCACGGGCCATTGCCGGCGTGAGCGCGAGCGTGAGCATGCCAAACGCAACAATCCTGGCCGGGGAAGAAACTCGAAGCACGGCTGCTCTCCCCTACTTCACGGCGTCAGCGCCGCTTGGTTGCTGCTCGCCTCGCGCAGACGGCGAATGACTTCGTTGAAGACCTTGCGCTTGCGTTGAGGTTCCATCCTCGCAATCACGTCGGACCGAACCTCGTCGTAACTCGGGATTCGCGCTTCCCGGCGGTCGGTGAGAACCAGCACCGCGTAACCGTCTTGCGTCTTGACCACCTCGGAGACGTCGCCGCGGTTCTTCAGTGAGAAGGCGGCGGCCTCCAAGGCCTTGTCAGGGTGGTCGCCCGCCTGGATGAAACCGAGGTCCCCACCCCGCGCGCTCTCAGGCCCGTCACCATCCGGAGCAACCTTCTGGGTCGCTTCACCGGAGGTCAGGCGACGCCGGAACCGCTCCGCCTTGGTGCGCGCGGTTTGCAGGTCTCCTGACGAGGCGCCCTTTGCCGCAGCCAGCACGCGCACCACCCTCACGCGCTCGGGCTGCTTCAGCATTTCCTTGTTGGCCTCGAACCACGTCCTGGCTTCCTCCTCCGTGACCGGCGACTTGCTCTCCTCGATCTCCAGGAGCTTCTGGATGATGAGCCTCTCTTCGAGTTCCCTGACCTGCTTGGCAATGGTCGGCTCGGCGGCGAGGTTCCGACGGCGTGCTTCCGCGGCCAGAAGTCGCTTGTCCTGCATCGCTCGCAGGAACTCCCGCTGTCCGTTCTCCGTCTCGAACTGCTCCCGAAGGACCGGTGGAAGGCGGCGAACTTCTTCGAGCACCTCCGCACGCGTCGGCATCTCCCCAACCTCGCTGACGCCGCCATGGGCACTACCGGAGGGGGCCACGACGCTCTGCGGGCGCACCGCCGCTGAGGGCGCGTCGCAGGCGGCCGCCAACGCCAGCGCAGCGCCAACCGTCGTCAGTCGGAAGACACAGCCCCGTGTGGGGCCCCCGTGAAGGCGACCCAAGGTGCGAATGCCGGAGCGGAACGGAACCCATCGCAAGGGAATCCCCCCAAACGGTTTGAAGCGGGAGCTTGGGCTTGCTCGCCCTTTGGAGGCAAGCAAAATCGGCTTCGCCGGATTAGCCGAAGATCTGCGGATGTCGTGTGGGGTGATGCCCTGGAAAGTCTGCGCGCCACGACGACTTACGGGACAGGCAGTGCGAGGTCAGAGCGCTTCAACCCACCCCGAAATGCGCGGCGGTGGAGGCGAAGAAACTTAGTTTGCGCGACCCCCGAGCGCCTCCACCAGAGTCAACGCAACAAAAGTTGCACTCCCCAGATCCACGGGCTGCCACGACGCGCCGTGTCAAATCCGACCCGACGACCACGAGCCGGTCCGGTTTGGCTCTTTCCCGGCGGCAGCAGTGCGAGGCCCGCAGCTGACGTCGCCAAGTCTTCCGTGTCTGTCCCAGAGCAACGGGTCACCAGCTGTCCGGGCATGCGAAAGTTCGCGACGTCAGCGGCGGGCTGGGTGCAGTGGACGGGCGGGCGGGGGCCTCGTCAGAGCTGGTCCAGCTTGAACGGGAAGCGGATGGGCTTGAGCGGCGGCCCGTCGTAGCTGTCGAACTTCCACGCATCGACCGCGCGCGCCACGCACTTCCCCAGACCGGTGCCGTTGATCTCCGGGCTCTCCACTCTCACGCCGGTGGTGCTCCCATCGGGACGGATGGTCCAGCTCAGCCACATCACGCCCGCCGCCGGTGCTCCGGCAGGGATTCCATGCTGCGCCGCACAGCGCGCCACCTCGCCGCGGTTGGCCTTCACCACCCTGAGCACGTCGGCCTTGGAGAGCGTCTGACGGGTGGAGCTCTCCGTCGTCACGCGGCGCGTTTCACAGCCATCCGGGTAGAGAATGGGGTCGCACTCCGCGTGGGAACCGCGCGCGCGACGCACCGGCCGGGAAGCCGCCTCACGCTGTTGCACCCGACCACGTCGTCCCGTGCGGGCCCTGACGCGCTCCTCCTTGGGCTCGACGGCGGCGTGCGCCTCGGGCTCTTCCTTCGGCGCGGGTTCCGTCGTCGTGACCGGCGGTGGCGGCGGGCCCACTTCCGCCTGCGCCACGGTCTGCGCGGGCGCGTTTTCCGTCGGCGCCGCGGCAGGCGGGGGAACCCCGGGCGCGGGAACGGGCGCGACCCCGACGGGCGCCACGGCCACGGGCGCAGTGACGACGGCGGGCGCGGGTGGCGTCGTCGGGGAAGCGGCGGCAGCGAGCAGGTCCGGCACCAACACCAACGCCGCCGCCAACACCGCGCCGCCCACTCCCGTGCCCATCGCCCACGGCCACACCCGACGGGGTGCGCTCTCCGCCATCAGCTTGCGCAGGGGAATCGACGCCGAGAGCGCGTCGCCCACCGGCGCGGGCGCGGGGTCGGTGGCCACGTACACGCCGGTCTGACCACGCGGGAACCACATCTCCTTGCTGACGTCGGAGCCCTTGGGCGTGGCAAGGCTGGTGGCGGCCCCCGCGCCCGCCGGTGACGGAGACAGTCTGGCGCCCTGTCCCCGTCCCTTGCGCTGCGGCACCAGGCGCACCAGGTAGGCCAGCTCTGGCGCCAGGCGCACGTGCTGCCAATCCCCCATGCCCTCGTGCCACACCAGGGTGTCGGAGCTGATGTCGGCGTCCATCCAGCGCTGCTCCACCTCCTGCAGCGTCAGCGGTCCCTCGCGCTCCATCCCCGCTTCCACGAACCACGCCAGGGGCTGCTTGGGCGGCGCGGGAGGCGGCGTGGGCGGAGGCGCCACCCATTCCGCGGGCTTCCCCGACGGCTCCGGCGCGGCCACGGCCCGCGGAGCCTCCGCGGCGCGGAACAATCCCTCGAACGCGCCCTCGAGCTCGCGGTCGACGTCAACCTCGTTGCTGGGGCCGGGTTGGACGTGCGTCTCCATGTTGCACCTGTGCGGCGCGGCGTGCGCCAATCAGACGTGCCACACGTTCGCTCCAGCTCACGCCCGCCGGTACGTTGATCCGACGGATGGGACAGCCGCGCGCATTCCCGGTGCAGGTGCGCGCCTCACGCATCCGTCGGGCGGCGGAGCTTTCATGGAAAGCCGGGAGAAACGGGCGGAAGCCAGAGGAAGGTCCCGTGACGACGACGGGTCCACATTCTGACTTCTGAATTCTGACTTCCTCTTGGGAATCCCCGACAACCCTTCAGACCACCTGGCTCTCCGCCGGGGGCATGTTCACCACCTCGCCCTCGTCGGAGGCGGCGGGGGCGCGCTGGCGCTTGCCCTTGACCTGCTGCCAATCCCAGATGGGTCCGGCAAGGAAGCTCAGCGGGTCATCCGCGAACGCAGGCGCATTCTTCTCGAACACCGCGTGCCCCACGATGTTGAGCGCCCACCCGCCCGCGAACGCGCCCGCCGAGATGAACCACAGCGGCCGGTAGGGACGGAAGATGAGCAGTCCCGCGGTGCCGCCCAGGATGATGGGGATGCCCACGATGTGCAGCTTGCGGTTCATCGGGTCGCTGTGCGTGGCCTCGTAGAACTTGATGGCGCGCTGCCAACGCTCGGCGAGGCCGCCCTGGAAGTCGGGGTGCTCCTCACGCCAGCACTGCTCCAGCCCGTGCGCGCCCTTGGCGAACAGGCCCAGGCCCACGAGCTTCCGTCCGCCCAGCAGGGCCACCATGCCGCCCGCCGTCATGGCGACGTTGCGGGCCTTCTTGGAGGGGATGAGGTTGAGCAGGGTCTCGAGCATGGTGCGCCTCCGGGAGCGTGGGAACGCGACGTCCGTAGCACGGCGCACGGAGGACCAACAGGGGCGTCGCCCGCGCGGAGGTGGGCCCGTATGATGCGCGGCCCATGATGGAACCGTCGGTGCTGGCGTTGCTGGAGGACACCCCGGAGGTGCTGGTGGAGCTGCCGCGCTTCTCGGTGGTGAAGCGTCGCAGCGACGGCACGGTGGACTTCATCTCCCCCTTTCCCTGCCCCTTCAACTACGGGTGCATCCCCGCGCTGACCTCGGGCGACGGCGACCCGCTGGACGCCCTGGTGCTGGGCCCACGCCTGCCCCGCGGCACCCGCCTGCGCGTCCCGGTGGTGGCGGTGTTCAACTTCCACGACGAGGGCGCGGCCGACCCCAAGGTCATCTGCAGCCCGCGCGGCCTGTCCGCCTCCGACGCACGTGACCTCCGGCGCTTCTTCGCCCTCTACGCGCGCTTCAAGCGGATGTTGTCCCGCGCCCGCGGCGGCCGTGGCGACGTGCGCGCGCTGGGCTTCCTCCCGGAGACGGCGTGGCGACGCGCCTGAGGCGTCACTCCTCGTCGAGCTCCAGGGTCATCTCCACCATGGTGGGCCGGAACCCCGCGCCGCGGAACAGGGCCTGCGCCGCCTCATTGCCGGACGCGGTGTGCAGCACCAGGCGGGGCGCACCACGCTCCCGGGCCCATTGCGCCACCGCGTCCAGCAGCAGGCGCGCCACGCCGTGACGACGAGCCCCGGGCACCACCAGGATGTCATGCAGCACCGCGCAACGGTCGCGCAGCGCGGCCCAGTCCCGCGGCTCCATGCGCGCGTAGGCGTAACCCACGAGGCTCCCATCCGGCGCCTCCGCCACCAGCAGGTGCGCCTTGCGGTTGGCCAACTCCTTGCCAAACCACCAGCGGTAGCCCTCGTCCACGTCGTCGGGGAGCATGAAGCGTTGTGCATCCAGCGCGTGATGGGTGCGCACCAGGTCACCGCCCAGCCGCCCCATGGCCTCGAGATCGTCGACGCGCGCGGGCCGCACGGTGATGGGACCGCTGTCCCGTGGAACCCTGCTGGCCATCCGCGCGCCTCCTGAGCTGAGGGACCGCACTGTAGCGCCGCACGGATTCCCGGCGAACATGAGCGCCGTTCCCGACGAGGGCGAATCCGTTCACCCCCTGCGATCACCCGAGCCCGTTGCCATGATGGACTGGCGGCGAGCTGTGCCGCGCGGGAACCCCTTGTGAGTGACGCCATCACGCGCGACCAGGCGGACACCCTGGCGCTCGAGGACAACCTGGTCCACCTGGGCTGCGCCTGCCGCCTGGCCACCCGCGTCCGTCGCGTTCCCGCGCCCCACGTCAACACCGCGCTGCTGCACAACGGTGAGACCCTGCTGGAGCGGAGCCTGGTGCTCAGGGCGGAGCTGCCGTCGGAGCGCGTGCGCCTGGAGGCCGCCACGCAGCACGTGGCCTTCCTGGCCGAGCTCAAGGACGGCACCCACAACGGGCGGATCCTGGAAGCGCTGAGCCACCGGATCTCCTCCGCCCGGGGCGTCTCCCTGCCGGAAACGGTGGTGCGCTGCGGGTCACGTCGCGCGCCGCTGTCCCGGGAAGCACCGTTCGAAGTCGACACCGAGCCGGTCTGGGGACCCCAGCACCACCCCGCGGTGATGGCACCGCCGCGGGAGATCTCCGCGCGGGTCGTCGACGGCCTTCCCACCGTCCAGCTGCGCTACCGCAACGCCGCCATCCTGCTGCGCGACTTCCATCCCCGCCACCAACACGTGGAGCTGGTGTTGCCTCCGTGGGTTGAGCTGGGGTTGGGCGCCACGGTGCGCCTGGTGGTGGACGTGCTGGAGCTGGGCGTGCGCGACTACGTGCTCCAGGGCGCCGTGGCGTGGCGACGGAAGGCGGGCTCCAACGTCCTGGCCCCCGGCCTCGGCGTCGCGTTTCCCGACGGAGAGGCCGGCGCGTTGCGCCTGCTGGCCCTGGCCTCCGCGGACCAGGACCCGGTGCCCCCGCGTCTCCACGAGCGCGCACCGCTGCAGGTGGATGTCATCTTGAAGCTGCCCTCGATGCAGCTGCGCGGGAGGACCCTGGATGTCAGCGAGGGCGGGCTGTTCGTCGTCACCGAGGCCAACCTGGAGGTGGGGACGGCGGTGCAGATGCGCATGCGTCCCCCGGGTCGCCTGCTGGCGGTCACGTTGGAGGGCCAGGTGCGTCGCTACCAGCCCGCGCCCCCACGCGGCGCCGGCCTGCAGTTCAACGCGCTGGACGAGGGTCAACGCCGGGTCATCCGCGAGCTGCTCCCGCGCCCGGCCGCCACGCGTCCACCGGATTGACCGGCCGCGCCGCCTGCACGCGACGGGAGACCAGCACGGTCACCACGAACAACCCCAGCGCCGCCACGTTGGCCACCGACGCCACCGTGCGCGCACCGGGATGCCCTGCCAGGTCCGCGCCCACGCGCGCCGCCACGGAGAGGTGCAGCACGACGAGCGGGAGGTGGAGCGCGCGGTGGAACGGCACCGCCACCTGCAGGATGGCCGGCAGGATGATGGGTGCGTGCCCGAACACCATGGGCATCACGAATCCCAGGAACACCGCGTGGAGCGTGGCGTCGCGCAGGAGCCCGGCGGGCGGCAATCCCGTCGCCAGCAGCATGACGCCGCCCAGGAAGAGCCACGCGTAGCCGCTGAGCAGACAGACCGCGGTGTAGCGCGGCAGCCCGGAGAGGCGGACCGTCCGTCGGGCCAGGTCATGGCGCACCAACCACCACGACGTGGCAAGCAGCCCCACCCCCACCAACCGCGCCCCCGCATCCGCGGCCACCACGTGCATCACGGCACCGGTGAAGACCAGCGCCACCGCGACGAGGAACAGCCGCTCCGCGCCACGCGTGCGCGGTTGGAGTCGGGAGAGCTCCAGGCGCTCCGCGGCAATGGTGAGCACCAGGAACGCCATCCACAGCAACGTGGCGGGAGTGGGAGCGCCGGTCAGCAGCCACACCAGGTTCCCGCCCACCAGGGCCGACGCGCCCGCCAGCATCACGCCGGTGAACAGCTCGGGCATGCGCCGCAGCGCCACCGTCGAGGCCGCGGTCAGCACCGCCGACGCTCCTCCGACCAGAAACAGGGCCACCGTGGCGGGCGCGCCCAGCGCGGCGGACAGGCATCCCACCGCGGCCAGCAGCGGCGCCAGGTACGCCCAGCGCAATCCCACCGCCACCGCGCGCTCCAGGCTGATGAGTGCGGCAAAGAAGCCCGGCACCATCAAGGCCCCGTGCAGCGCGGTCATCAGGGCCGGTGGTGACGTGGGGATTCCGGCGCGCGCGAGCCCCGCCCACAGCCCGGACACCAGGCACGCGGCGGCCAGCAGCAACAACGGCAGACGGGTGAGCAGCGGTCGTTCCACGAGAAGGCCCATGCGTTCCTCAGGACGACCAGCCCAGCTGCACACGTCCCTCCGGGGAGATGCGGTCCGGCGTCCAGCGCGGTTCCCACACCAGCTCCACCTCGACGTGCGCCAGGCCGGGAAACGCGTCGCGCACCGCCCGCGTGACCTCATTGCGCAGGTAGGGCCCCAGCGGGCAGGCCGGCGTGGTCATGGTCATGAGGACGCGCACGCCGTGCTCCGCCACCCGCACCTCGTGCACCAGGCCCAGGTCCACCACGTTGAGCCCCACCTCGGGGTCCACAACGTGACGCAACGCCGCGCGCACCGCCTCGGGCGTGACGGGCGAGGTCGGGTTCTCGGACTCCATGCTCACACCTCGTGGCGCCCTGGGCGCGTGTCCTCCCGCCCACCGTGAGCAACGGGGATGCCATGTTCCCCACCGGGCGCGCGCGGCAAGGATTGCGCCTCAGCGCAGCGGCTCCTGCGTGGTGCGCACCTGCAACGCGGCCTTCTCCGGGAAGGGCTGGCCCAGCGGACCCGCATCCCGCCCCACCACCGTGACCCGCGTGTGCTGTCCCTCGTCGAGCACCAGGCCGTGGTCGCGCTGCACCAGGAAGTGGTAGCCGCGGTGGTAGGAGAAGAGGCCGTAGCCGGTGCCCTCGTAGACCAGCGTCACGTGCAGCGCGTGACCGCCCACCGGGAGCGCGGCCTGGTGGACGGTGATGGGCTCCCCCTTGGCGGACGACGTCACGGCGCGCACCTCCTCCGCTCCACCGTCCACGCTCCAGCGGACCTCCCGCAGCGCCACCGGCCCCCGGGTCTCGTCGACCACGGTCAGGGACCAGCGTGAGGCCTCGTTGTCATCCTGCGCCGCCGCGGCCCACGCGCTCCAGCTCAACGCCACCGCCAGCGCCGTCCAACCCACGCGCGCACGCACCCGCATGGCCGCCTCCCTTCCGCACCGGGATGTAGGCCCGCCACGACGTCGCGGCAAAGGGGACGTGGGTGTCCGCGCTCCCGCTTTCCGTCGTCACCGGGTGCGGCCGGTGTTCCCCGGAGGCACGGATGGGGCCTTGGGAGGCACGGCTGGGGCCTTGGCCTCGCGCAGGGGCCCGCGCACCAGCTCCACGCCGGACTGCAGGTCATGACGCCACTGCGAGGCCAGCTCCTCTGTCCACTCCGGGTCCATCTCCTGCACCGTGGCCAGCAGGCACTCACACCACACGTCGTACATCCACGCGGGCAGCAGCATCTTTTCGTGCACCGTGCGCAACCGTTGCAACGCCAGCGTGCCCACGGCGCGCCCATGCGCGTGCTCCAACAACATGGAGACCCCGTGGAGCAGCATCTCGCGCTGGCGGTTGAAGTCCGTCCGCGCGAACACCTCCTGGATCTCGGGCGAGCGCGCCAGGAACCGACGGTAGAAGCGCTCGGCAAACTCCAGGCCGCGAACCCTGCGGTAGCTCAACAGCGTGTTGTCCATGATGCACCGCTTTCTGGTTGCCGCAGCGGGACTGCACGCGTTGTGCCGTGGGCCCATCTCCCCACGTCCCGGGAAATGCGCAGCCCTTGCGGCGCGCCAACACCATCACGCCA
>JBFMGU010000072.1:0-41842 GCA_040752415.1 Myxococcota bacterium | reverse complement strand
GGAGACGGACATGAGCAAGGAGAAATTTGACCGCAGCAAGCCGCACGTGAACGTTGGCACCATTGGCCACGTTGACCACGGCAAGACGTCTCTGACCGCGGCGATCACCAAGGTCCTGGCGTCCCGCAACCCCAAGGTGCAGTTCCGCGCCTATGACTCCATTGACAACGCTCCGGAAGAGAAGGAGCGCGGCATCACCATCAACACCGCGCACGTGGAGTACGAGACGGAGAAGCGTCACTACGCGCACGTGGACTGCCCGGGTCACGCCGACTACGTGAAGAACATGATCACCGGCGCGGCGCAGATGGACGGCGCCATCCTGGTGGTGAGCGCGGCCGACGGCCCCATGCCCCAGACGCGTGAGCACGTGCTGCTGGCCCGCCAGGTGAACGTGCCGTTCCTGGTGGTGTTCCTCAACAAGTGCGACATGGTGGACGACCCCGAGCTGCTGGACCTGGTGGAGCTCGAGGTGCGTGAGCTGCTGAACACCTACAAGTTCCCCGGCGACAAGGTGCCCGTGATCCGCGGCAGCGCGCTGAAGGCCCTGGAAGGCGACAAGGGCCCGCTGGGCGAGGAGTCGGTGGTCAAGCTGATGAACGCGGTGGACGAGTACGTCCCCACGCCGGAGCGCGCCATTGACAAGCCGTTCCTGATGCCGGTGGAGGACGTGTTCTCCATCTCCGGCCGCGGCACGGTGGCCACGGGTCGTGTGGAGCGCGGCATCATCAAGGTTGGCGACGAGGTCGAGATCATCGGCTTCCGCGACACGACCAAGACGGTGGTGACGGGCGTGGAGATGTTCCGCAAGCTGCTGGATGAGGGTCGCGCGGGCGACAACATCGGCGCGCTGCTGCGTGGCACGAAGAAGGAAGAGATTGAGCGCGGCCAGGTGTTGGCCAAGCCGGGCAGCATCACCCCGCACAAGAAGTTCAAGGCGGAGGTGTACGTGCTGACCAAGGAGGAGGGCGGCCGTCACACGCCGTTCTTCAACAAGTACCGGCCGCAGTTCTACTTCCGCACCACGGACGTGACCGGCACGGTGACGCTGCCCACCGGCACGGAGATGGTGATGCCGGGCGACAACATCACCATGACGGTGGAGTTGATCACCCCGGTGGCCATGGAGAAGGAGCTGCGGTTCGCCATCCGTGAGGGTGGTCGCACCGTGGGCGCCGGCGTGGTGGCCGAGGTCATTGAGTAAGTGAGCTTGCTGGGGGGGCGTGGCGGTCCCGCGGGGGTGTGGGGCCGCCACGCAATTTTGCATTGCACCGGAGTTTCAGATGGCATTCACCGTGGTGTTGATGGAGTGCTCCAACTGCAAGCGTCGCAACTACGCGACGACCAAGCCGGAGAAGCGCAAGACGGACAAGCTTGTGCTCCGGAAGTACTGTCCGTGGTGCCGCACGCACCATGAACACAAGGAGCAGAAGAAGTAGTTTGGGTGACGGGCCCGTGATGGCAGGCGGGCCTGGAAGGTTCAGCTAGGACAGTAGCTCAATTGGTAGAGCAACGGTCTCCAAAACCGTAGGCTGGGGGTTCGATTCCCTCCTGTCCTGCCAATTTCTTCCCCGTGCCTGCGGGGAGAGCCCAAGCGGGCACGAGGGCGGTGGTTCCCATGCAGTCTGCGGCTGGAATTGTTGCCATTGCGTTCATCATCGCGGCGCTGCTGGTCAGCTTTGTGCTGGGCCACACGCTGCACTGGACGTTCCTGACCCTCGGCATCTTTGACCAGCCGCTGCTGGGCGACCAGTTCACCGTTACCACCGCCATTGCCGCGGCCATTGGCTTTGGCGCTGCGTTCTTCACGTGGCGCAACCCGCGCATCAACACGCTGGCGCAGGAGGTTGTGGCGGAGTTGCGCAAGGTGACCTGGCCCACCGCCGCGGAGACGCGGGCGGCCACCGTGGTGGTCATTGTGACCAGCGTGGCGGTCAGCCTGGTGCTGGGCGCGTTTGACCTGGGCTTCAACTGGGTCATTGAGCGCATCTTCTGAAGAGAACGGATGAGGCTAGGCCATGACCAACCCCGCTACCGGTGAAGACACCCCCGCCACCCCTGCTGCTGACGCCGGCAAGGCCGCCTCTCCCACCGCCTCCAAGATGAAGTGGTACGTGGTCCACACGTACAGCGGCTACGAGAACAAGGCCAAGAAGAGCCTGGAAGACCGCATCCGGATGGAGAACCTCCAGGACGTCTTTGGCGAGATCCTGGTTCCCACCGAGACGGTGCAGGAGACGGTCCGCGGCACCAAGCGCACCACCAAGCGCAAGTTCATGCCCGGGTACATCCTGGTGCAGATGGTGCTGAGCGATAAGACCTTCTACGCCGTCAAGAACACGCCGAAGGTCACCGGCTTCGTGGGCAGCAACGACACCAACCCGCCGCCTGTGCCGGAGGCGGAGGTGCGTCGCCTGACGAGCCAGATGACCGAGGGCGTCCTCAAGCCCAAGCCCCGCGTGGTGTTCGAGGAAGGCAACACGGTGCGCGTCACCGAGGGGCCGTTCGCCAACTTCACGGGCACCGTCGAGGACGTGCGCACCGACAAGGCGAAGCTGCGCGTGACGGTCAGCATCTTCGGTCGTCCCACGCCAGTGGAGCTGGACTTCAACCAGGTGGAGAAGTGCGGCTGAGCTGAAGAGAAGAGCTCCCGCTCCCACGACGCCGCGCTCGCAAGGGTGCGGCGTTTTCATTTGGCCGCTCGCGTCGTTTGCACGCGGACTGCTAGGTCTTCCACATGGCGACGGGCGGGTGCCCGACGTCATGATCTGGCTCGGAGCCGACGTGGAGCACATCGGCGAGAGGGAGAGCGGCCCGCATACTGTCTTGGTCGAGGTTCTTTCCCCGAGCACCTCCGTGACGGATACCGGGGTCAAGACCGAGGAATATGCGCTGGCCGGAATCCGCGAGCACTGGACCCTGGATTCCCAGCTGGGGCGGGTGAACGTCTTTGCCTTGGAGGGCCGGGCCTACCGGCTCGTTGGCGCGTATGCCGCGGACCAGCGTGCACCCTCGCAAGAGATGGCGGGGTTCACCCTCGACGTGGGCGCGGTCTTGCGTCGCTGAGCGCGGCGCCGCTTGGGCACCGTCCGTCGCCGGCAACGTTGGAATCGCGACCGCGGACTGCGAATGGGAAGATCCCTGAGGGCTCCCCAACGACGGTGATCGGGCACCTCAGTCCGGGCCCCGGTGGCCACCCTGGATCTGGGTTGGCACGAGTCTTTCGCGGCGGGCCGGTTGCGCAAAAACCCATGAAATTCATGGCGTTGGATGTCTGCTCCCACCGTGTCCCACCCGGGGGCCAAACCGCCACTTGCATGTGGACATGGAGTCGTGTATTGCGCCCGGCCCCCGTGAATTCCGTGGAAGGGTCATTGGCCCGCTAGCACCACGTTCAAAGGAAGCATCCCCATGGCCAAGAAGATTCAGGCGTACGTCAAGGTCCAGGCACCTGCCGGCAAGGCCAACCCCAGCCCGCCCATTGGTCCGGCGCTTGGTCAGCACGGCATCAACATCATGGAGTTCTGCAAGCAGTTCAACGCCAGGACCCAGGGCCAGGAGGGGATGACCATCCCCGCCATCATCACGGTCTACTCCGACCGCTCCTTCACCTTCATCACCAAGACGCCGCCCGCGTCCGTGCTCATCAAGAAGATGGCCGGACTGAAGATGGACAAGAAGCCCGGTGGCGGCTCCAAGACCCCCGGCAAGGAGAAGGTGGGCAAGATCACCAAGGACCAGCTCCGCAAGGTGGCGGAGATGAAGCTGCCGGACACCAACTCCTATGACGTGGAAACCGCCATGCGCTCCATTGCGGGCACGGCGCGCTCCATGGGCGTGGACGTGGTCTGAGCTGATTTCACGTCGTCAGGAACCGAGCAGAAACCTCAACGCATTCTGAGGTGGGAGGCGCTGCGGATACCGGCGCCGCCTTGAACCACCCGGGAGAAGAACATGCCGCACGTTGGAAAGAAGCACGTTGCCGCCGTCAAGAAGGTCGACCGCAACAAGCGCTACTCCGTCCAGGAGGCCATGGGCCTGGTGAAGGCCTGTCACCACACCAAGTTCGACGAGACCGTCGACGTTGCCATCAACCTGGGCGTGGACCCCAAGCACGCCGACCAGATGGTGCGCGGCGCGGTGCTGCTCCCGCACGGGACCGGCGCCAAGGTGCGCGTGGCCGTGTTTGCCAAGGGCGACAAGGAGCGCGAGGCCAAGGAAGCCGGCGCGGATCTGGTGGGCGCCGACGACCTGTTCGAGAAGATCAATGGCGGGTTCATGGACTTTGACAAGGTCATTGCCACTCCGGACATGATGGGTCTCGTCGGTCGCCTGGGTAAGGTGCTCGGCCCCCGCGGCCTGATGCCCAACCCCAAGGTGGGCACGGTGACCATGGACGTGGGCAAGGCCGTCCGTGAGTCCAAGGCCGGCAAGATCGAGTTCCGTGTCGAGAAGGCGGGCATTGTCCACGCGCGCGTGGGCAAGGTCAGCTTTGACGCCCAGAAGCTCGTCGAGAACTTCAACGCGCTGATGGCGGACATCATGCGCCTCAAGCCGTCCACCGCCAAGGGCACGTACCTCAATGGCGTGACGGTGAGCAGCACCATGGGCCCCGGCATCAAGCTGGACACCGCGGCCCTCACCGCCTCATTCCGCGAGTAAGCCACTTTTCGTTTTGCGCCGACCACCGGGATCGTCCGCCCTGGTGGTTGTCGTCAAAGAAAGCCGGCGGAGACGGGTAGGCCCAACGCCGTCACACAATCCTGGGGTGCCGGGTCAAGCAGGTGACACCCCATGCCGGCCGAGACGAAGCGCGAGAGCCCAGATGTCGGGTTTGTTTCACGCGTCGTCACTCAATGCAGGTGCGGACAGACGAATGAAAGAAAGGAGGAGACAGACGCGTGGAGAAACATGAGAAGGAAGCACAGGTCAAGGAGCTGACCGAAGCGTTCGCCACCGTGCAAGGTGCTGTCCTCACCGGCGTGGCCGGACTGACGGCGCAGGAGACGACCTCCCTGCGCAAGAAGTTCCACCAGGCCGGCGTGCAGTACCGCGTGGTGAAGAACACGCTGGCGCGCATTGCCAGCCAGGCCTCGGACCTCAAGGCCATCTCCGAACTCTTTGTGGGCCCCACCGCCATTGCCTGGCATCCCAATGATGCCACCGCAGCGGCCCGTGTTGTGGTGGAGGTCAAGAAGGAGATGGAGAAGCTGGAGGTCAAGGGCGGGTACATGACCGGCCAGAAGCTGGACATGAACGGCATCAAGGCCGTGGCCAACCTGCCCACCCTGCCGGAGCTTCGCGCAACGCTGCTTGGCACCATCAACGCCCCCGCCCAGAAGCTGCTGGCGCAGATCAATGCGCCGGGACAGCAGCTCGCTGGCGTGGTCCAGGCGTGGAAGGACAAGCAGGAGAAGGCAGCCTGACCTCAGGCTTCAACACCCGACGGATGATTTCTGGTCTTTCAACTTTGACTTTTGATTTTCGGCCTGCGCTCCCGACGTGGACGCAATTGCCGAGTGGAGATTGAACAATGGCAGCAGACATTGCCAAGCTGGTGGATACCCTGAGCGGCCTGACGGTGCTGGAGGCTGCGGAGCTGGTGAAGGCCCTGGAGGAGAAGTGGGGCGTCAAGGCGGCCGCGGGCGGCGGGATGATGATGGCCATGCCGGCCGGTGGTCCTGGCGGTGCAGCTCCCGCTGCGGCGGCGGAGAAGACCGAGTTTGACGTGGTCCTGGCCGTCTCCGGCGACAAGAAGATCCAGGTCATCAAGGTGGTCCGTGAGCTCACCGGCCTGGGCCTGAAGGAGGCCAAGGATCTGGTTGACGGCGCCCCCAAGACCGTTAAGAGCGGCGTGGGCAAGGACGAGGCTGAGAAGATGAAGAAGGCGCTCGAGGAGCAGGGCGCCAAGGTGGAAATCAAGTAAGCCGGCCTCGCGGCGGCACAACCCGGTGCGACGGAGGAGGGTCTCCGTCGCGGCCGGGTTTGTGTCATTTCCGGACGACCCCCCAGTTGGGTTGCTCCGGAACCCTCCGGGACGGCGACGACGGGAACAGAACCTTTCGTCGCCTCCCGGGTCTTCTTGTGGCAGCGCCTGTTCGGGTGGCTGTCGCCCCGTGGCGGGGATAACGCCGTGATGATGGGGAGCCCCGGGGTGCCGCCATCATCATGCTGCTGGGACGCGCGTTCCGCAGCTCAACATCACCCCGGCCACTCGCGCGGTGGGCCCCTGGCAGCGGGGAACACCAGCGCAGGCGCGGAGCGAGCCCGATGACCAGCCAGATTCAGAACAACTACCGCATCCGCAAGTCCTTTGCGCGCATCCAGCCCCTCATTGACATCCCCAACCTGATCGACATCCAGAAGCGGAGCTACGACAAGTTCCTGCAGGCTGACGTCGACCCGGACAAGCGGGAGGACGTGGGTCTCCAGGGCGTCTTCAAGAGCGTGATGCCCATCAAGGACTACAACGAGACCAGCTCGTTGGAGTTCGTGAGCTATCACCTGGAGAAGCCCAAGTACGACGTGGATGAGTGCCACCAGCGTGGCATGACGTACTCCGCGCCCATCAAGGTGATCATCCGCCTGGTGGTCTGGGACAAGGACGAGGTCACCGGCGCGCAGTCCATCCGCGACGTCAAGGAGCAGGAGGTCTACTTCGGCGAAATCCCGCTGATGACCAAGAACGGCACGTTCATCATCAACGGAACCGAGCGCGTGGTCTGCAGCCAGCTGCACCGCAGCCCGGGCGCGTTCTTTGACCACGACAAGGGCCGCACGCACTCGTCGGGCAAGCTGCTCTACAACGCGCGCATCATCCCGTACCGCGGGAGCTGGATCGACTTCGAGTTCGACCCCAAGGACATCCTGTACGTCCGCATTGACCGTCGGCGTAAGCTGCCCGCCACGGTGCTGCTCAAGGCGCTGGGTTACACCGCCGAGCAGCTGCTGGACTACTACTACGACAAGGAAGTGCTGAAGCTGGAGGGCCACGGCAAGTACGCCAAGGTCATCAACTTCGAGCTCCTGCTCGGTCAGCGCGCCACGCGCGACATCAAGGACCCCAAGAGCAAGGAGATCATCGTCAAGAAGAACCGCAAGTTCACGCGGCAGGCGTTGAAGCGCCTGGAGGAGCTGGGCCTCAAGGAGCTGCCCGTGGCTCCCGAGGACGTGGAAGGCCTCATCTGCGCCGAGGACCTCGTCAACGAGGAGACCGGCGAGGTGCTGGTGGAGTCCAACGAGGAGCTCACCGTTGCCAAGCTGGACTCCCTGATTGACGCCGGCTTCAAGGACGTGAAGGTCCTCTTCATTGACGGCCTGAACGTGGGTCCCTACCTGCGTGACACGCTGCTCGTGGACAAGGTCCAGACGCACGAGGAGGCCATCCTCGAGATCTACCGTCGTCTGCGCCCGGGCGACCCGCCCACCATGGAGACGGCCGAGAACCTCTTCAACAACCTGTTCTTCAACCCGGAGCGCTATGACCTCTCCAAGGTCGGCCGTCTCAAGCTGAACCACAAGTTCAACCTGGATGAGCCGCTGGAGAACACCGTGCTCACCAAGCGGGACATCCTGGAGGTGGTCCGCTACCTGATCGACCTGAAGAACGGGAAGGGCACCACCGACGACATCGACCACCTCGGCAACCGTCGTGTCCGCGCGGTGGGTGAGCTGCTGGAGAACCAGTACCGCATCGGTCTGGTCCGCATGGAGCGCGCCATCAAGGAGCGCATGAGCCTCCAGGAGATCGAGACGCTGATGCCGCACGACCTCATCAACGCGAAGCCCGTCTCCGCGGTGGTGAAGGAGTTCTTCGGCTCCAGCCAGCTCAGCCAGTTCATGGACCAGACCAACCCGCTCAGCGAGGTGACGCACAAGCGTCGTCTCTCCGCGCTGGGACCGGGCGGTCTGACCCGTGAGCGCGCCGGCTTTGAAGTGCGCGACGTGCACCCCACGCACTACGGCCGCATCTGCCCCATCGAGACGCCGGAAGGTCCGAACATCGGCCTGATTGCCAACCTCTCCACCTACGCGCGCGTGAATGAGTACGGCTTCGTCGAGACGCCGTACCGCAAGGTGGAGGGTGGTCGCGTGCTGCCGGAGGTGGAGTTCTTCTCCGCACTGCAGGAGGAGAACCACATCATTGCCCAGGCGTCCGCGCCCACCGACAAGAAGGGCTACTTCACGGAGTCGCTGGTGCCCGCGCGCAAGGGCGGTGAGTTCGTGATGGCCCGTCCGGAAGATGTGACCCTGCAGGACGTCAGCCCCAACCAGCTGGTCAGCGTGGCCGCCTCGCTCATCCCCTTCCTGGAGAATGACGACGCCAACCGCGCACTGATGGGCTCCAACATGCAGCGCCAGGCGGTTCCGCTGCTGCGCACGGATGCTCCGCTCGTCGGGACCGGCGTGGAGGCCATTGTGGCCCGGGACAGCGGCGTGTGCGTGGTGGCGCGTCGGCCGGGCGTGGTGGACTACGTGGATGCCACCCGTATCGTCGTCAAGGCGGACACGGAGAGCGAGGACGTTGGCTCCGAGGTGGATATCTACAACCTCATCAAGTACCAGCGCTCCAACCAGAACACCTGCATCAACCAGAAGCCCATTGTGCAGAAGGGCGACAAGGTGAAGGCGGGTGACATCATCGGCGACGGCCCCTCGTGCGAGACCGGTGAGCTGGCCCTGGGCCGCAACGTCGTCGTGGCCTTCATGCCCTGGGGTGGCTACAACTTCGAGGACTCCATCCTCGTCAGTGAGCGCATCCTCAAGCAGGACCTCTTCACCTCGATCCACATCGAGGAGTACGAGTGCGTTGCGCGCGACACCAAGCTGGGCAAGGAGGAGATCACGCGCGACATCCCGAACGTGGGCGAAGAGGCCCTCATGGACCTCGACGAGAGCGGCATCATCCGCATCGGCGCCGAGGTGGGCCCGGGCGACATCCTGGTGGGCAAGATCACGCCGAAGGGTGAGACCCAGCTCAGCCCCGAGGAGAAGCTGCTGCGCGCCATCTTCGGTGAGAAGGCCGGAGACGTGCGTGACAGCTCCCTGCGCGTTCCTCCCGGCGTGACCGGCACGGTCATCAGCGCCAAGGTCTTCTCCCGCAAGGGCGTGGACAAGGATGAGCGCGCCCAGCAGATCGAGGACGAGGAGGAGGCACGGCTCCTCAAGGATCAGAACGACGAGATCCGCATCCTCAAGGACAGCGCCATTGCCAAGGTGCACAAGATGCTCGTTGGCAAGGTGTGCGTGAACAAGCTGGTGGACGACAAGGGTCGTGTGCTGCTCAAGAAGGGCGACGAGCTCAACGAGGCCAACCTCAAGGAGGTCCCGGAGAAGCTGCTCCCCGAGGTGCCCGTCTCCGACGAGAAGATCCTGGAGCGCGTGCGCAAGCACCTGGACTCCGTCCGCGAGCAGACCGAGATGGTGCAGATGGCCTTCGGCGAGAAGATCGCCCGCCTGAAGAAGGGCGACGAGCTTCCCCCCGGCGTCATCAAGATGGTGAAGGTCTACCTGGCGGTGAAGCGCAAGCTCGCCGTGGGCGACAAGATGGCCGGCCGTCACGGAAACAAGGGCGTCATCAGCCGCATCCTGCCGGAAGCGGACATGCCGTACCTGGAGGACGGGACCCCGGTGGACTTCGTGCTCAACCCGCTGGGCGTGCCCAGCCGCATGAACGTGGGCCAGATCCTGGAGACCCACCTGGGTTGGGGCGCCAAGATGGTGGGCAACAAGATCCAGAAGATGCTGGACGAGAAGTACGGTCCCGACGCCATCCGCAAGGAGGTCAAGCGGGTGTTCGACGACCAGAAGACGGTGGAGTTCGTGGACAAGCTGTCCGACCCCGACCTCTACCGACTGGCCCAGCGCCTCTTCAAGGGCATCAAGGTCGCCACGCCGGTGTTCGACGGTGCGCGTGAGGATGAAATCCGCAAGCTCCTGGACCAGGCGGACGTCCCCACCAACGGCCAGAGCATCCTGTTTGATGGTCGCACCGGTGAGGCCTTTGACCAGGACGTCACCGTTGGCGTCATGTACATGCTGAAGCTCCACCACCTGGTGGACGACAAGATCCACGCGCGTTCCATTGGTCCCTACAGCCTGGTCACCCAGCAGCCTCTGGGCGGCAAGGCGCAGTTCGGTGGCCAGCGTCTGGGCGAGATGGAGGTCTGGGCTATGGAGGCCTACGGCGCCGCCTTCAGCCTGCAGGAGTTCCTGACGGTGAAGAGCGACGACGTGGTGGGTCGCACGCGCATGTACGAGGCCATTGTGAAGGGCGAGCACGTGCTGGAGTCCGGCGTGCCCGAGAGCTTCAACGTGCTCATCAAGGAGCTGCAGAGCCTTGCCCTGGACGTCACCCTCATCGAGGAGGATGAGACGGGCGCCATCACCGTGCAGTGACCTCTGACAAGTTGAGATGCGCGGGCCTCGTTGGGCCCCAGGCTCAATGCCCCGCGCCAACCCTTTTTGCTGTTTGAAAGTCTTCAGGAGCTGCCATGCGGGATATCTTCAATTTCTTTGACAAGCCCAAGGACCCGCTGTCCTTCAACGCCATCCGCATTGCGCTGGCGAGCCCGGACAAGATTCGTCAGTGGTCCCACGGCGAGGTCAAGAAGCCCGAGACCATCAACTACCGCACCTTCAAGCCGGAGCGGGATGGCCTGTTCTGCGCCAAGATCTTTGGACCGGTGAAGGACTACGAGTGCAACTGCGGCAAGTACAAGCGCATGAAGCACCGCGGCGTGGTCTGCGAGAAGTGCGGTGTGGAGGTGATCCAGAGCAAGGTGCGTCGTGAGCGCCTGGGTCACATCAACCTGGCCGTGCCCGTGGCCCACATCTGGTTCCTCAAGAGCCTGCCCAGCCGCATTGGCAACCTGCTGGACATCACGCTCAAGGACCTGGAGAAGGTGCTGTACTGCGAGGCCTACGTGGTCATTGACGCGGGCCAGACCGCCTTTGCCAAGGGCGAGCTCCTCAGCGAGGAGAAGTTCCAGCGCGCCCTGGACGAGTACGGTGAGGGCTCCTTCAAGGCCGCCATGGGCGCCGACGCCATCAAGGAGCTGCTCGCGGGCATGGACATCGAGAAGCTCTCCCGCGAGCTGCGCGAAGAGATGGTGGCCTCCACGTCGGAGGCCAAGCGCAAGAAGATCAGCAAGCGCCTGAAGGTGGTGGAGTCGCTGCGTGGCAGCGGCAACAAGGCGGAGTGGATGATGCTGGACTGCATCCCCGTCATCCCGCCCGACCTGCGCCCGCTGGTCCCGTTGGACGGTGGCCGGTTTGCCACGTCCGACCTCAACGACCTGTACCGTCGCGTCATCAACCGCAACAACCGCCTCAAGCGCCTGCAGGAGCTGAACGCTCCGGAGATCATCATCCGGAACGAGAAGCGCATGCTGCAGGAGGCGGTGGATGCGCTGTTCGACAACGGTCGTCGTGGCAAGACCATCACCGGCCCCAACAAGCGCCCGCTGAAGTCCCTCAGTGACATGCTGAAGGGCAAGCAGGGTCGCTTCCGTCAGAACCTGCTTGGCAAGCGCGTGGACTACTCCGGTCGCTCCGTGATCGTGGTGGGCCCCGAGCTGCGCCTGCACCAGTGCGGTCTGCCCAAGATCATGGCGCTGGAGCTGTTCAAGCCGTTCATCTACTCCAAGCTGGAGGAGCGCGGTTACGTCACCACCATCAAGAGCGCCAAGAAGATGGTGGAGAAGGAGAAGCCGGAGGTCTGGGATATCCTCGAGGAGGTCATCCGCGAGCACCCGGTGCTCCTCAACCGCGCCCCCACGCTGCACCGTCTGGGCATCCAGGCCTTTGAGCCCGTGCTCATTGAAGGCAAGGCCATCCAGCTGCACCCGCTGGTGTGCACCGCCTTCAACGCGGACTTCGACGGTGACCAGATGGCCGTGCACGTTCCGCTGAGCGTGGAAGCCCAGATGGAAGCGCGCGTGCTGATGATGAGCACCAACAACATCCTCAGCCCCGCGTCGGGCAAGCCCATCATCGTCCCCAGCCAGGACATCGTGCTGGGCTGCTACTACATGACGCGTGAGCGTCCCTTCGCCAAGGGTGAGGGGATGGTGTTCTCGTCGTCGGAGGAGGTGCG
Source organism: Myxococcota bacterium (assembly GCA_040752415.1). GTDB lineage: Bacteria > Myxococcota > JACRCW01 > JACRCW01 > JACRCW01 > JBFMGU01. The sequence goes on along the minus strand of JBFMGU010000072.1, from coordinate 29,745 downwards.
CGCGGCGTATGACGCGGGCGAGGTTGCCCTGCAGGCCGCCATCACCTGTCGCATCCGTGACGAGAAGGACCCGAAGTTCCCGCTCAAGCGCGAGTCCACCACGGTGGGTCGCGTGCTCATGTGGGAGATCCTCCCGCGCGGCATGCCCTTCAAGCTGGTCAACAAGGTCATGGACAAGAAGGCGCTGGGCGCGCTCATTGACCAGACCTACCGTGCCAGCGGCCAGAAGGAGACGGTGCTCCTGGCCGACCGCATCCGTACCCTCGGCTACACGGAGGCCACCAAGGCGGGCATCTCCATTGCCCTCCACAACATGGCCATTCCCGCCGCCAAGGGTGAGCTGCTGGGCAAGGCGCAGAGCGAGGTCGAGCAGATCGAGAACCAGTACACCGAGGGTCTCATCACCAACGGTGAGCGCTACAACAAGATCATCGACATCTGGGCCAAGGCCACCGAGGACATCGCCAACGAGATGATGAAGAACATCTCGTCGGAGGAGCTCGAGGGCCCCAACGGGCAGAAGAAGAAGACCCCGAGCTTCAACCCGATCTTCATCATGGCGGACTCGGGTGCCCGTGGCTCGGCCCAGCAGCTGCGTCAGCTTGCCGGTATGCGTGGCCTCATGGCCAAGCCGTCCGGTGAAATCATCGAGACGCCCATCACGGCGAACTTCCGTGAAGGCCTCAGCGTGCTGCAGTACTTCATCTCCACCCACGGCGCTCGCAAGGGTCTGGCGGACACGGCACTCAAGACCGCCAACTCCGGCTACCTGACCCGTCGTCTCGTGGATGTGGCGCAGGACGCCATCATCACCGAGTTCGACTGCGGCACGCTGGACGGCCTGGACATCACCCCGCTCATTGAAGCCGGCGAGGTGATTGAAGGCATCGGCGACCGCGTGCTGGGTCGCGTGGCGCTGGATGACGTCATGGACCCGGTCTCCGGCGAGGTGATCGTCAAGACCGGCACCATGATCGACGAAGGCCTGGTCAAGAAGATCGAGGACGCGGGCATCCAGCACGTCAAGATCCGCTCCGTGCTCACCTGCCAGAGCAAGCGTGGCATCTGCGTGGAGTGCTACGGCCGTGACCTGGCCCGTGGCCACAAGATCTCCCTGGGCGAGGCGGTGGGCGTCATTGCCGCGCAGTCCATTGGAGAGCCCGGCACGCAGCTCACCATGCGAACGTTCCACATCGGTGGTACGGCCAGCCGTCGTGCGGAGGCGTCCAGCCACGAGAACCGTCGTGAGGGACGGGTGCGGTTCAACAACCTCACCGTCACCGCCAACAAGCGCAAGGAAGGCAACAAGGACTACACCATTGCCATGAACCGCAATGGCGAGATCGTCATGGTGGATGACTCGGGTCGCGAGTTCGAGCGCTACCCGGTCCCCTACGGCGCGCGCGTCTTTGTTGACGAGGGCAGCCGCATTCCCGCGGCCACCCTGCTGGCGGAGTGGGATCCGTTCGCGGTTCCGCTGCTCACGGAAGTGGGCGGCACGGTCCGCTACGGTGACCTCATTGACGGCGTCACCATGACCGAGCAGCTGGACGAGACCACCGGTCTGAGCCACCGCGTGATCATCGAGTCCAAGGATGCGGAGGCGCGCCCGCGCGTCATCATCGAGGACGAGAACGGTCAGCCGGTCAAGATTGGCCCCATGCAGGCGGAAGCGCGCTACATGCTTCCGGTGGGCGCCTTTGTCTCCGTCAGCGACGGTGACGTGGTGCAGCCCGGTGACGCGCTGGCCAAGATTGCCCGTGAGACCACCAAGACCAAGGACATCACCGGCGGTCTGCCCCGCGTGGCCGAGCTGTTCGAGGCCCGCAAGCCCAAGGACTTCGCGGTCATCAGCGAGATCGACGGTCGCGTGTCTTTCGGCAAGGACACCAAGGGCAAGCGCAAGGTGGTGGTCACCCCGCCGCTGGGCGACGCCAAGGAGTACCTCATCCCCAAGGGCAAGCACATCAGCGTCCACGACGGCGACACCATCCGCGCCGGCGAGCCGCTGATGGACGGTGCCGAGAACCCGCACGACATCCTGCGCGTGCTGGGTGAGAAGGCGCTGGCCAAGTACCTGGTGGATGAGATCCAGGAGGTCTATCGACTCCAGGGCGTGAAGATCAACGACAAGCACATCGAGGTGATTGTGCGTCAGATGCTGCGTCGCGTCCGCGTCAAGGACGTGGGCGACACCAGCTTCCTGGCGGACGAGCACTGCGAGAAGCACGTCTTCGAGGCGGAGAACGAGCGCGTGATGGCGGAGGGTGGCCGTCCCGCGGTGGCCGAGCCGCTGCTGCTGGGCATCACCAAGGCCTCCCTCTCGACGGAGAGCTTCATCTCGGCTTCGTCGTTCCAGGAGACCACCAAGGTGCTGACCGAGGCGGCGGTCTCCGGCAAGGTCGACTACCTGCGCGGCCTCAAGGAGAACGTCATCATGGGCCGCCTCATCCCGGCGGGCACCGGTATCTCCAACTACCGCTTCCTCAACGTGGTGGCGGAGGAGGGGGAGCGCGAGGACCAGAGCGCTCTCACCGAGGAGTACCGCCAGGAGTTGGCGGAGAGCGCCTGAGCTCCACGGGAGTCCGCCGCGCTCGAGCTTTCTAACGCCGGGCGCGGCGCTCCTCCCTGACCAGGCGGGAGGCGCTTCGTGAGCTTGCCTGCCGGCCCCAAGACGGGACTGTTGCTCATCAACCTCGGGACTCCGGACAAACCGGAGACTCCCGAGGTGCGTCGCTATCTCCGTCAGTTCCTCAGCGACCCGCGCGTGGTGGACCTCCCCGCCATCCCGCGCTGGCTCCTGCTCAACCTCATCATCCTGCCCACGCGCCCGGCCAGGAGCGCGCACGCGTACCGCAAGATCTGGACGGACCGCGGCAGCCCGTTGCTGTTCCACAGCATGGACCTGCGCGAGGGCGTGCAGCGCGAGCTGGGACCCGACATCCCCGTGGCCCTGGGCATGCGTTACGGGAACCCCTCCATTGAGTCCGCGCTGACGTTGCTGCGACGCGCGGGCTGTTCCCGCGTGGTGGTGTTTCCGCTGTATCCCCAGTACGCGTCGTCGTCGGGTGGGTCCTCCCTGGAGGAGGTCTACCGGATCAGCGCGCGGCTGTGGAACGTGCCCAACCTCAGCGTGGTGCCGCCGTTCTTCGCGCATCCCGCGTTCATTGAGGCCTTCCGCGACGTGGCCGCGCCGGTGCTGCAGGACTTCCAGCCCGACCACGTGCTCTTCAGCTACCACGGCGTCCCGGAACGCCACGTCACCCGCAGCGACGAGACCGGCGAGCATTGCCTGCAGTCCGAGGCGTGCTGCGCCACCCTGGGGCACGCCAACCACGGCTGCTACCGCGCGCAGTGCTTTGCAACCACGCGGCTGATTGCCCGGGCGCTGGGGCTGGGGGAGGACAAGGCCTCACTGAGCTTCCAGTCGCGGTTGGGGCGCACGCCGTGGATCCGCCCCTACACCGACGAGGTGCTCCCGGAGCTGGCCAAACGGGGCATCAAGCGGTTGGCGGTGATCTGCCCGGCGTTCGTGGCGGATTGCCTGGAGACGCTGGAGGAGATCGGGATGCGCGCGCGGGAGGACTACGCGGCGCACGGCGGGGAGCTGCGACTGGTGCCGTCCCTGAATTCCACCCCCGGGTGGGTGCGTGCGGTGGCCCAGCTGGCCCGGGAGGCCATGGCGGTGCCGGCGCCCGCCGCGCTGCTGCGCCAGGTATCCGAGGGAGCCTCCCAGCAGGCTTGACAAGCTGCGTTGCTCATGCCCGCGCCCAGGCTGTTTCCTTGTGGATCCGCAGCTTGTGCGGGATAGTCCTGAGGATCCGCAATGGCGCGGAGGCAGGCGGCGTGGAGGTTGATCCACGGTCGACGACGCAGGGAGTGGGTGGATCCCCGAAGGCATTCGGGTGGCGGCCACCACGCGGCGGAAAAGCGGAGTCATCCGCGCAGTAAGCCGTACAGCACACTCCCAGGGACGTGGGCCGGGTCCACAGGGCACCTGAAGCTGGACCAGTAGGGTGCCTGGGAGGTCGGAATGGGTTTCATCACCCAGGTCTCATATCCCGGCGCCGTGTTGGTCACGGTGACATTGGAAGGTGGCAAGCCGCTCCGACTGCTGTTTGGCGCCCCACCGGAAGTCTCGCGTCGCCTCAAGTACGACCAGAAGCCCGGCCCCGACGGCAAGCCCATCAGCAATTTCCCCGACGTGGTGGTCTGCCCCGGCGTCCGGGTGGTGAACGACACCCCCAGCCTCTGCCCGGAGTTCATCCTGTTCGCCTCCGCGTTCCTGGGGGGCCGCTACAACTGGGCGGAAGCACGCATGACCGCGCCCCTGCGCTGGGTGGGCACGCAGGACGAGCTGGAGGACCTCCAGACCGTCATGAAGGAGTGCTTCCTGGGCGTGGATGAGCGGGAGCTCCGCACCCGGGTGCGCTCCAACAAGGCCATCCGGGAGATGCTGCTGAAGGACCAGCACTTCTTCGCGCTGGCCGCCAAGAACGGTGAGCCGCATCCCCTCAGCCACTATTGCGAGATGCTGCCCTACGGGGACCATGCCTCGGTGACGCTGGCCGAGGGCGTGCGCGTGGAGGATCACCGCGAGGATCACACGTTCATCGTCGAGTACCAGGGTGAGCGGCAGGAGGTCCGGCTCGACTACACGGGCGTGGAAGTGCCCATGTGGGCGGACCGCTATCCCAAGCGCTCCGAGCCCATGCGCCCCTTGCTGTTCGGCATCACCGTGCTGGGCAGCGACAGCGCCTTCTCCACCAGCGGCCCCACCACCACCAACCTGCTGAGCCTGGGCGGTGAGTTCTTCCTCTGGGACTGCAGCCCCTTCACGGCGTGGCTGCTCGGCCGGCTGGGCGTCTCCATTGGTGACATCCGCGGCATCTTCGTGAGCCACATCCACGACGACCACGTGGTGGACCTCTACAAGTTCGCCTGGAACGCGTACCGACGGATCGAGCTCATCACCACCGCGGAGATCCGCGAGCAGGTGCTCCGCAAGTTCAGTGCGTTGTGGGGCGTGGACCGCGAGGCGGTGGACCAGGCCTTCACCTGGCGCCTGGTGCAGCCCAACAAGCCGTTCCTCATCAACGGCGTGTCCATCACGGTGCACTACGGCGCGCATCCCATCCCGTCCCTTGGCGGGCGGTTCGAGTACCGCGAGTTCTGCTTTGGGGTGACGGGGGATACCTCCAGCCGCGGCGGCCCGGTGGGGCTGGACAAGCAGCTGGAGAAGGGCTTCATGACGCCGGAGCGGCATGAGTTCCTCAGCACCTTCCCCGCCCGCCAGTACACGCTGTGCGACGCGGGCGAGGCCACCATCCATGGCTTCGTGAAGGACTTTGACGCGTTTGACGCCGACTGCATCGCCCTGGCGCACCGTTCCGACATCCCGGCGCCCTTCAACGAGCGGCTGAAGCTGGCCGGGCCGCTGTTCCAGAAGTGCTTCATCGAGAGCAACCAGACCGCCATGGACGCGGCGGTGGTGAGCGAGGTGATCACCAACCTGGGCAGCCGGCGCCTGCACTGGGTCAACCGGTTCATGCAGGAAGGCAACCCACGCAGCTTCCCCGCCGGGGAGTCGGTGGTGAAGCAGGGCGACCCCAAGCCGGAGTTCGTCTACCTGCTGGTTGCCGGGAGCGCGGAGGTGCGCGTCGACGGGCGGCGCGTGGCCACGTTGGAGCGCGGGAGCTTCTTTGGTGAGCAGGCGTTCCTGCGCCAGGCGCCGCGCAATGCCTCCGTGGTGGCGCTCTCTCCGCTGCGTGTGCTGGCCGTGCCCGGCCCGTTGTTCCTGGAGTTCATTGCCGAGGATGACGAGGAGACGGCGCGGATGCCGCTGCATCGTCGTCGGGAGGGGCCCACCAGCGTGCGGGAACGGCTGGAGCGCCTGTGGGCCACGCGTGAGCTCATCTGCGACGCGTTCGGCAACCGCCTGAGCCAGGCCTCCGTGGTGGCGCTGGCCGCGCGCGCTTCCAGCGTGGACCTCGCCGCGGGCGCGCCGGTGCAGGTACCCACGCGGGCGGAGGAGGAGATCCTCGTCGTGGCGCGGGGCAGCGTGCAGGTGCTGGCGCCGCCCGCCGCCGTGGTCTTCCAGGGTGAGGTGGTGGGTGAGTTCGGGGGCAGCAACGGCCGGCCGCGCGTGGTTCCCGCCGTGGCGCGGGAGCCCAGCACGCTCATCAAGCTGCCCACCGCCGACTTCCACCGCGTGATCATCAACACCCCGGCGATGCGCAAGCACTTCGAGGAGCAGATGGCGCGTCGGGGGCTGCGCATGAAGCTGCCCCGGGAAGCCGTGGTGGGATGAGCGAGGGCAAGGTCAGTCCGGAAGAGGCCATTGCCCGGTATGACCGGTACCTCCAGGAGTTCGTCGAGGAGCTCAACGTCTGCCCCTTTGCGCGCAAGGCGCGGGAGGAGGGCCGGCTGGCGCGCATGGTCTGTGAGGTCACCACACCCGACGTGGAGGCCGCGGTGCAGAGCCTGTTGCAGCTGGCCGCGCGCCCGCGGGAGAGCCTGGACGTGGCGGTGCTGATCTTCTCCTGCCTGGAGGCGGACTGGTCGTCGTTCAACCGCTACGTGGGCCGGATCCGGGAAGCCTTCACCCCGCGCACGACGCCACCCGGCGAGTTCTACCTGGTGGCCATGCACCCCGAATCACCCATGGACCTCGCGAACCCGGATCGCGCGGTGGCGTTCATGCGTCGCACGCCGCACCCGTCCATCCAGGTGGCGCGCGCGAGCGTCATCCAGTCCGCGCGCAAGGGCACCGGCTTTGGCCCGGGCGGCGTCCCCGACGCGGTGGCCCGCACCGGGCTGGAGAACGTGCAGCGGTTCGGACCGGAGCGCGCGCGGCAGCTCCTCGACGACATCCGTCGGGGACGTAAGTAGGCGGACGCCCCCCGGCGCTCCCTCCGCTATCCTCCCCACCCGTGCGACCTGCCACGCTTGGGGCCCTGGCGGCCCTCCTGCTTCTTGCGTCCAACGCGCGCGCCATCACCGTGCAGACATGCGCCAACATCCCGCCGGAGGGCGTGGGTTTCGCCGGGAACTTCGCCGTGCCGTTCGAGGACACGCTGGTCCTGGAGCGCAACCCCGCGCAGGCGCAGGAGGCTCGCGTCTACCTGGTGCTCGGCGACGCCGACAACAACAACGAAGGCACGCTGAATTTCACCGCCACCAACACCTCGCTCAACTTCCTGCAGCAGGGTGAGGCGCAGGTGGAGGGCGGCGAGGACGAGCTGAACCACGTGCGTCGGGTATTGCCCGCGGGCGCGCTGGTGCAGGGCGCCAATCCCGTGCAGGTGGTGCTCGGCGCCAACGGTGACGGATTCCGCCTCTACCAGGCCTGCGTGCAGCTCACGTACGCCAATCCGCCCGTGGGGAGCGTGGCGGGTGGCACCAGCACGGCAAGCGTCGAGTCCTTCTGTCCCGACGAGCTGACCGAGGGGCCGGCCAATCTGGCGGTCAACGGCACGGCGGCGCTGGACATCCCCATCACGGTGGTTCTGGATCGCGCGCCCTCGGCCGCAAGCACGGCGACGGCGTTGGCGGTGTTGTGGGACGCGGACTCGTTCGAGGGTGGGGAGTCGGAGGGATTCATTGCGCTGGCCGGCGCGTCGGTGGACACGCTGACGACGGAGCAGCCGCAGAATGACGCCGAGTACAGCCTGTTCACCGCGGTGTTTCCCGCGCCCAATCTGCAGCGCGGGGTGATGGGCGGGTCGGTTTCCCGTCGGGGCGGGTTCAGTGGCTACCGGGTGCACCAGCTCTGCATCCGCGTGGACGGCCTCCTCCCCGACGACACCGTGGACGCCGGCGCAGCTCCCGACGCCGCCCCTCCCGTCGACGCGGGCACCGGCCCGGTGGATGCCAACGGTGTTGACGGGGGCCCCAGCCTCGTCGACGCGGGTTCACCGGGGGATGCCGCCACGACGTCACCGCCAGACGCAGGCCGGGATGCCGCGGTGGGCGTGGACGTCCGCTTTCCACCGCTGCCCGACGCCGCGTTCCCCCCGACCCCCGACTCCGGCGTACGCCCCGACGCGGCCACACCCGTGGTGACGACGGACGCGTCGAGCGGAGAGGGCGTGGATGCGTCGGAGGAGGTGCAGGAGGGGGACCCGGTGGACCCGGGCGCCGAGGAAGCAGCGGAGGCCACGTGCGCGCACCACGCCGTGGATGGCGGAGCCGCGCCGGTGACCTTGCTGGGTGCCCTGCTGCTGCTGGTGGGACGTCGTCGTCGTTAGCGGCGCTGCCGGCGCCACAGCGCGAGCAGCACCAGCGAGGCGGGCAGGGTGGCCAGCGGCGCGTTGCTGCAGCCGAAGGGGCCCTTGTCCTCGGGCGGAGGCTCCTGGGCGGCGGGTGGCGGGTCGCAGCTCACCGTGGCTCCGGCGGTGGGCAACAGACAGACGCCATCCACGCAGGAATATCCGCCCTGGCACTGCGAAGCGTCCGAGCACCGCGTCACGCACACCTGCTTGCCAATGCTGGCCACGCGCGTGCAGGAGAGCGACTCGCAGTTGCTGTCGGAGACGCAGACCATGCCGTCCAGGTTGGCGTTGTCCTCGTTGCGACGCAGGCACAGCCCGGTCCCCGCGCCCTCGCCATCCTTGGGCGCCAGCACGCAGCCGGTCTGGTTGGGACACACCGGATCATCCGCGGTGCATTTCTGGCTGCACATGCGACGATCTCCGTCGGGAACGCAGACCAGGCCCGGAGCGCAGTCACAGTCCCGCTCACAGGACTCACGCAGGCGCGCGCCCTGGCACTTCGCCATGCCCGCGTCGTTGGGGTAGATGGCGCACACGCCGTCCATGTCATCCTGGCGGAGCTGGTGCTGCGGGCCGCCGTACGCGGGAGCCATGACGCTCGTCGAGAGCGAGGCGCAGTTGTCGCTGCCGGGCGGGTCGCAGTTGACGTCCAGGCCCAGGAACAGGCCCACCTGCTGCACCATCACCGTCTCGATGTCGACCTCGATGTAGCCGGCGTCGGGCACGTACGGGCCGGGGCTGTTGGACCAGCGCAGGTCGTCGCCGTGGAAGGTGGTGTCGTTGAAGACGATGTCCTGCTCGAAGAACGGGTGCGCGTCCGGGTCGAAGTTGATGGTGGTGGCGAGCATCCCGTCGGGGTCCGCGCCGAGCAGCGCCTGCAGCTGGGTCCGGTTGTCCATCCACACCACCGCGTTCTTGCCGTCCTGGTCCACGCGCGTGGGGCCGGCGCCCATGTTGCGGAACTGGATGGTGGAGCAGGGCACGCACTCCCAGGTGCGGAACGCGTTCTCGACGGCACTGATGGTCTGGTTGTGGTCCTCCACGTCAATGGTGCCCTCGCTGGACACCCAGTACTCGACGGGACCGTCAAAGGCGTCCCACTGGTTCACGCGGCCCGCGGCGTCCTTGACGCGGACGTAGGCCATCAGCGGGAGCGGGAGACACACGGCAATCACGACGAGCGCGCGTGAGATTCGCATTCGGAAGCCTCAACCAGAGCCGCCAGGGGACCCCAGGACGTGGCGGCGCGTCGGATGACCATGGGCTGACCCGGGGCGCGCTGTCCACCGCGCACATCCTTGCCGGCGCGGCGGGCGGTGTGTCAGACGCCGGTCCCTGCTGGGCTTTTGGAGCGCGCATGGACCTGTTGCTGGTGGCGTTGGTGTTGGGCGTGGTGGAAGGCCTCACCGAGTTCCTGCCCGTCTCATCCACCGGCCACCTCATCCTCGCGGGGCACGCGCTCGGCTTCAAAGGCGACGCCGCCGACACCTTCGAGGTGGCCATCCAGTCTGGCGCCATGCTCGCTGTCGTTGTGCTGTACTGGCGTCGCTTCTGGGGCCTGGTGCGACCGCCGCAGGACAGCGGATTTGCCGGCGTGCGGGGCATCGGGCTCATTGCGCTCACGTCGCTGCCCGCGTTCGTGATGGGCGCGCTGTTGCACGGCTTCATCAAGCGCAACCTGTTCAATCCCACCACGGTGGCGCTTGGGCTCGCGGTGGGCGCGGTGGCCATCTTCGTCGTGGAGGCGCTGCCGCTGAAGGTGCGCACGCACAGCCTCGACGAGCTGGACTGGCGGCAGGCGCTGGGCGTGGGGCTGTGCCAGTGCCTGGCGTTGTGGCCGGGGATGTCGCGCTCCGCGTGCACCATCCTGGGCGGGATGGGCGTGGGGCTCTCGCGGGCGGCGGCGGCGGAGTTCTCGTTCTTTGCCGCCGTGCCCATCATCTGCGCGGCCACGGCGCTGGATCTCTACAAGGGCATCAAGGGCGGGCTGCTCAGCGCCGCGGACCTGCCGCATTTCTCCGTCGGTCTCGTCGTCAGCTTTGTGTCCGCCTGGCTGGCCATCAAGGGCTTCATCCGCTTGGTGCAGACCACCACGCTGCGTCCCTTCGCGCTCTATCGCATCGTGATCGCTGCGGTGGTGCTGCTTTCCCCGTCGGCGTTCGGCTGAATCAGCCGCCGTACTTCACGCTGCATCCGTACGGCTTGGTGTCGGGAGTGGCCACGCGCCGGCCCGCCGCCAGGTCTCCCAGCGCGTTCTCCACGTGGCTCACCAGCTTGCCGCCCTCCGGCTCCCCCAGCGGCGCGTTGTCCAGGCCGCCGCGGTAGACCAGCACGCCCTTCTCGTCGATCACGTACATGTGCGGCGTGGTCCGGGCGCCGTAGCTCTGGCCCACCGTGCCGCTCTCGTCGAGGAGGACGGGGTAGTCCATGCCGTACTCCTTGGCTTTGGCCACGTTCTTGTCCTTGCCCGCGCCCTGCTTGCCCGGTGCGCCGGAGTTGATGGCCAGCCAGACCACGCCCTGCGCCGTGTACTTCTTCCCCAGCTCCTTCAGCGGTCCCTTGGTGTGCGCGTAGACAACGAAGGGACACTCCGGGTTGAACCACTCCAGCACCACGCGCTTGCCCTTGAATTGGCTCAGCGTGACGGACTTGCCCTGCAGGTCGGTGAGCGTGAAGTCGGGCGCGGGCTGTCCCACTTCCGCCTTGGCGGCAGGCGCCGGACCCGCTCCCGCCACTCCCACGACGAGCAACAGCGCGGCACCAGCAAGCAACAACGACTTGGACGGCATGGCATCTCCTCCGGGTGATCAGGGAACGCCCTGGGGCCAGGGCACCTGCACGTTGAAGTAGCGATCCTTCAGGCGCAGCACGCCCTGGCCACCCTGGAGTGGCGTCGTGCCCGCGCGGGTGAAATGCGCCGCCAGCGCGTCGTCCGGCGTCACCGCGTGTCCCGCGTACTCCACGCCCTCGGGCGGGTTGGGGAACAGCTCGGCGTCGCTCACGTTGGGGAGGGTGAGCAGCAGCGTCATGCCTTCCCACTGCCAGCGCACGTCGGGCGGGAGGGGTTGGGGCATGCGGGCGAGGTAGGGGGCGATCGCGTTGGCGTCGGACGGGCGCGGGAAGCTGAGCGGCCACGTGGCCTTCCCCGGGATGCACGACTCCTTGCACACGAGCCAGCGCGCAGTGATCTGCAGCGACGGAGCCGCCGGCAGCGGCGTGGGCGCCTGCACCGGGAGGAGCACCATGGTCTCGTCGTGGTAGCCGTAGCTGACCAGGTTGCCGGGCGAGGTGAAGCGCGTGGGCCCGGGGTAGAGCGCCTCGCCCACCGTGAAGCCGGGTGGCGCATCCAGCGTGATCCGCGTGGCCAGGCCGCTGTCGCCGGGGTTCTTCCAGTAGATGTGCCAACCGGGGGCGATCCGGAAGCGCACCCCGACGTGGAAACGCGCGCCCGGCGTGATCTCCGCGGTGTCCGACACCGGCTGCGCGTCCACCAGCGTGGGCGCCGCGTCGGACGGGGAGGGCGGGGACGCGGGCTCGCGCGGGCAGGCCAGGATCACCAGCAACACGGGAAGCAGCGCGTGGCGACGGAAGGCCATGGCCCGTGCTTACCGACGAGAAGCCCAGGCGGCAACGCCAACGTGCGGAAACAAAAAGGGCCTGGAGGTTGACGCCGTCCAGGCCCTGCTACCGACGAGGTGTGCTTGGTGGAGCTGATCGGGATCGAACCGACGACCTCCTGAATGCCATTCAGGCGCTCTCCCAGCTGAGCTACAGCCCCACAACCTTCCGCATCACCTCACGTGCTCTCGGGCGGGGACAGCGGCTCACGCACCGTGTCTTGTTCCGAAGAGCGGGCAGCGTCTCTAGCGGCACCGGCCGACAAACGCAACTGTTCTGTTTCTTCCACCATGCGCGTCAGATCTTCCGGGAGCTGGAGGTTGTCGTCCGCGCTGGCGCGGCGGGCCAGGGCATCACCCAGCTCCTGCAGCCTGCGCCGCAGCGCGCGCTCCGCCGCCATGGCCTCCACCTGCACCTGCAGGGCCTTGCCGGAACGGGCCAGCGCGTCCTGGACCTCATCCAGCAGGCCCAGCACGTTCTGCCACCCTCCCGGTGCCGCCTCCGCCGCGGCGGGCGCGGGCGCCACCTCGATGCTCAAGGTGGTGTCGTCCTCCTCGACGGCGGCGGGCGAGGGGGGCGCGGGCCGGTCCAGCTCCAGGCGGGCGGCGAAGATGGCGGCCCGTCCACGCTTTCGCTCGGGCGCTGAGTCCTTGTCCTTGTTGCCGCGCCTGCCCATGGTCCCTCCGGTTGCCTGGGAAACCGCATCCTGCGGCCAAGCAGCGCGCGCAACAAGCTTGTGGCGGTTGATCCGCGGCCTTCCGTCGCTATGTGGTGCGGTAGCCCGTCGTCAGTGGTGCCGTTTGCGACGGGCGGGGTGCGGTGCACTTGCCAACCTTTCAGGTTTGCCTATGTTCCCACCCCCCCTTGGTGGCCCCCCCACCTCAATTCCCTTGACTCCAGGATTCGCCCGAACATGACCACCGCACGCGAGCAGTTGGCCGCCCAGCTCCACGAGCTCCTCAAGGGAGCCCCCACGCCGGAAGGGACCAACAAACTCAATGACCTGCTGAAGGACTTCCGCGTCCAGGCCAAGGCGGGCACCGAGGTGCAGCCCGGCGTGACCGCGCGTGAGGCCCTGGGCAAGGCCATCATGGCCATCTGGCGCCGCGGGCCCAAGGACCTGGAGCGCAGCGTCGACGCGTTGCTGGACAAGTACCGGATGCAGGTCAAGAAGGAGGGCCCGTCCTCGCCCCGTGAGAAGGACGAGGAGGAGACGCCCGTCGCCGCTCCCGTCGCCAAGCCTGCTGCGGCCAAGCCCGCGGTGGTGCCTGTCGCCGCGCGTCCCGCCGCTCCCGCGCCCGCTGCGCGTCCCGCCGTGGCCGCCGCCGCCAAGCCCGCCGCACCGCCGGTTCCCATGGGCACGCGTCCTCCGTCGGTGACGCCGGTGGCGGCGCCCGCCGCCCGCAAGCCGGTGACGCTCCCGCCCGCGCGTCCGGGTGGCAGCCTGCCCCCGCAGATTGCTCCGCGTGCGGCACCGCAGTCGGTGGCGCCGTTGTTCCCCAACACGCCGCTCAGCCCGTCCCGTCGGAGTGAGTGCCCCAAGTGCAAGAGCCGCGGCGTGGTGCTGGCCCGCACGTATGCGCAGGAGGAGTACTACTCGTGCATCTATTGCGGCTGGCAGGCCTTCAAGCCGTTCGAGGAGGCCAACGCGGATGCACCGCTGGCCGCGCGCCTGCTCTCGCAGCGTCCCGCCCTGCCCAAGAAGAAGGGCCTCGAGGACGAGGACGAGCCGCGCAAGCGCTCCCTGATCGAGCCGGACGAGGATGATCTTCCCGCCCGTGCCACGCCCGCGGTGCGCCCGGATGACTCCCTGGAAGAGGACGAGGAGCGTTCCCGCCGCAGCGTGATCGTCGAGGACGCCGAGGAGGAGGAAGAGGACGACAGCGCCCTGGACCGCCTCGACGGCGCGGAAGAGGACTGACCCGTGGTTGCCGCCGCCTCCGCTCCGGACCTGTTGCAGCTCTGCCAGGCGGCCGTGGAGGCGGCGCGCAAGGCCGGCGCCGACGAGGCGGAGGCCTACGCCGAACATGACTCCGTGGTGAGCGCTCGCGCCGAGCAGAACGATCTCGTCGGTGCGGAGAGCGAGGAGTCCATCCAGCTGGGCCTTCGCGTCATGGTGAAGGGCGCCGTGGGCTTCTGCGCGCTCAACCGCGGCGACGAGGCGGCGATCACCGAGGCCGCCCGCTCCGCCGTCTCGCTGGCCCGCGCCAGCAACGGTGGCGACGACACACTCCCCGACCCCCGACCCATCCCCACGCTCCGCGGCCTGGACGACCCCGGCATGAGCGCTGGCACCGTGGAGCTCGCGGTGGAGCGTTGTCACGCGCTCTTGACCGCGGCCCGTGGCGTGGATCCGCGCGTCAGCATTGACGGGGCGGAGGTGCAGTTCGCGGCGGGGGCGCGCGCGGTGGTGAGCACCCGCGGCGTGCGCGCGGAGGAGCGGGGCACCGCGGCCTCGGCGTCCGTGTTCGGCATGGCCGTGGACGGTGACGACGTCAGCGGTTTTGATCACGAGGTTGCCGCGGTGCGCGCGCTCAGGGAGCTGCCGGGCAGCGAGCCGGGAAAGCTGCTGGGGGAGAAGCTCCTGCGCCTGCTCGGCGCGCGTCCCTACGACGGGCCCGCCACGCCGCTGCTGCTGTTCTCGCCGGAGGCGCTGGAGGAGATCCTGCTGGAGCCGCTGTTCGCGTCCATGGACGGGGATGCGGTGCGCCGGGGGCGCAGTCAGCTCGCGGGCAAGCTGGGACAGTCCGTGGCCGACGCGCGTCTCAGCGTCCTGGACGACCCCACCGTCGACGGCGACGTGGCCAGCGAGGCGTTCGACCGCGAGGGCCTGGGCCACGTGCGCACGCCCCTGTTGGACCGCGGCGTCCTGCGCACCTTCCTGCACAACGCGCAGAGCGCGCGACGCATGGGCCAGACGCCCACCGGCCACGCCTCCGGCGACGCGCGCAGCGTCCCGGGGATCGACGTCACGCGCATCGACGTGTCCGCCGGCGACGCGCGCGTGTCCGACCTGGTGGCCGAGGTGGGCGAGGGGATCTACGTGGGCCGGTTCGCCGGCAGCGTGGACGAGGTCAGCGGGGACTTCTCCGGCGTGGTCAAGAGCAGCTTCCGGATCCGCGCGGGCCAGCAGGCGGAGGCGCTCCGGGAGACCCTGATCTCCGGCAACGCGTTTGATCTGCTGCAGCGCATTTGCGGCGTGAGCGTCGAGCGCAAGATCCTTCCAGGAAGGCTGCTGCCCCACGTGCTCACCCGCGGGGCCACCGTCACCGGGGGCGGAGACTGAGAGGACCTGAATCCCTTGTCTCCAAAATTCGTCTCATCTACAATTATCTCTCTGTGACGCCGTCAAGCGGCGGGGCATGGGGAGTCTTCGGCGCGAGCGGGGATGGGCGCGCGACAGAGGTTGAGTGGAGATGGAGCGAAGCGCATTTGCCGGCTTGAGCCGGTTGGTGGTGGGCGTGCTGGGCCTGGGGCTCGTGCTGGCAACGGGTGGTGTGGCCCGCGCCGAGGACAACCTGAGCCCGGAGGAGATCATCAAGGCGGCCTTTGACCGCAACGTGCTGGGGTTCAGCGCCGGGCAGGCCACGCTGAAGATGGAGATCCACACGCCCAAGGGCGACATCCGACTGCATGACCTGGAGGTGCAGGCCTTGAAGAGCGCGGAGGGGCTGGCGCGCACCATTGTGCGGTTCCGCTCCCCCGACGAGGTGGCGGGCACCGCGTTCCTCATGCGTCAGCGGGAGCTGGGTCCGCCGGAGCAGTACGTGTACCTGCCCAAGTTCCAGAAGGTGCGGACCGTGACCGCCACGCAGCTCTACAACAAGCTGCTCGGCAGTGACTTCTCGTACATCGACCTGACCCCCATCCCCACCGACCCGTCCCAGGTGCGCCTCAAGCGCCTCAGCGACGTCAAGATCGGCGGGTTTGACACCTACGCCATCGAGGCCACGCCGCTGGTTCCGGGCAGCCCGTACTCCGCCATCACCGCGTACATCCGCAAGGACGTGCTGGTGCCGGTGCGCCTGGAGTTCCGTGGCCTGGACGGGCGCATCGTCAAGGTGCTGAACGTCAAGCGCATGCGCATGGAGGGCAAGAGCCTGGTTCCTATCGAGGTGGAGATGAAGAATGTGGTGGAGGGCTCGCAGACCCTGCTGAAGGTGGAGTCCGTGAACCTGGGCGCCGGGCTCAAGGATGAGGACTTCTCCGCCGAGAAGCTGGGCGGCCCCAACGGCAAGCCCACCAACGTGGACAAGGCCCCCGAGCCCACCGGCGGGACGCAGAAGTAGCGCCGCCCACCGCAACGGGCGGTGATGAGAGGCCCCTTCCAGCGCACGTCGCCGGGAGGGGCCTTCTCTTTGAGGCCGGCAACGCCAGAGCTTGCTAGAGTCCGCCAGACGGGACCCGGATCCCGCGCCGCAGGAGCAGGGACATGGCAGACGCTGAGCTGGCCCCGGTGGTCAACCTCCGCAAGTACCTAGACAACATCGAGAGTGCCACGCCGGTACGCGTGCGCGGGCGCGTCACCGAGGTCACCGGCCTGGTGATCAAGGCCGCCGTCCCCGGCGTGCGCCTGGGGGAGGTGTGCGTCATCCGCAACCCCCACGGTCGTAGCGAGCTGAAGACCGAGGTGGTGGGCTTCAAGGATGAGGCCGTGTTCCTCATGCCGCTCGGTGAAGCCAAGGACCTGGGCCCCGACTCCGAGGTCATCCCGACGGGAAAACCCTTCTCCGTGCGCTGCGGTTGGGGCCTGCTGGGTCGCGTGCTCAACGGCATTGGTGAGCCCAGCGACGGAGGCCCGCCCCTCGAGGAGATTCCCGGCCTGGAGGACTGGGCCGTGGAGCGTGAGTGCCCCGACCCCATGAGCCGTCAGCCCGTGGACCGCCCCATCCAGATGGGTGTCCGCGCGCTGGATGGCCTGCTCACCGTCGGACGGGGGCAGCGTATTGGTCTGTTCGCCGGCTCCGGCGTCGGCAAGTCCACGCTGATGGGCCAGATTGCGCGGAACACCGCGGCGGAGGTGGTGGTCACCTGTCTCGTCGGTGAGCGTGGTCGCGAGGTGCTGGAGTTCATCCACGACTCCCTGGGCGAGGAGGGCATGAAGAAGTCCGTGGTGGTGTGCGCCACGTCCAACACGCCCTCACTGGTGCGCCTCAAGTGCTGCTTTGTGGCCACCGCCGTGGCGGAGTGGTTCCGCGACCAGGGCAAGGACGTGCTGTTCATGATGGACTCCTCCACGCGCTTTGCCCGTGCGCAGCGTGAGATTGGCCTGGCGCTGGGTGAGCCGCCGGCACGCCAGGGTTATCCGCCCAGCGTGTTCGCCCAGATCCCGCGCCTCATGGAGCGCACCGGCAACAACGACAAGGGCTCCATCACCGCGCTCTACACCATCCTGGTGCAGGGCGGTGACATGGAAGAGCCCATTGCCGACGAGGTCCGCGGTATTCTCGACGGACACATCATCCTCAACCGCGCGCTCGGCGCCCGCAACCACTGGCCGGCCATTGACGTGCTGCCCTCGCTCTCCCGCGTGATGAGCGGCATTGTCGACGACGAGCACAAGCGGGCCGCCGGCAAGCTGCGCGAGGTGCTGGCCACCTACGAGAAGAACCGCGACCTCATCCTGCTGGGCGCGTACAACTACGGCACCGACCCCAAGGTGGACTACGCCATTGACAAGATTGAAGAGGTGGAGTCGTTCTTGCGGCAGCCCACGCACGACCTGTGCTCGTTTGACGAGATGAAGGAACGACTCATCAACATGTTTGCGGACGCCAAGTGAGGTCCGTCCCCCCCAAGAGGAGCAAGGCCATATGACCAAGCCGTCCAGTACCGAGGAAGAGTTCTTTGCCCGCGAGGAGCTGGAGAAGAAGCGCAAGCTCGCCGCCGAGCAGAGCGCCAAGCTGAGCCAGCAGCAGCGTGAGGAAGCCAAGAAGCTGCATTTCATGAAGTGCCCCAAGTGCGGCTCCGACCTGCACGAGGTGGCCTACAAGGACGCGCAGATCGACAAGTGCTTCTCCTGCGGCGGCGTCTACCTGGACAGCGGTGAGCTGGAGCACCTGGTGGGCAAGGAAGGCGGCTACGTCCAGAGCGTCATCAAGTTCTTTGCCAAGTAGGAACGCATGAGGCCGCTCCCCGCTCCGCTCAGGCTCGTCTACCGCGTCGGGGTGACGCTGGTGGTGGGGCTTGGCTGGGCGGGGCTGTACGCGCTCCGCAACCTCTTCCTGGCCATGAGTGAAGCGGCCTACCACCGCAACGTGGGGGACCTGCTGGCCTCCGTGGGGTGGCTGCTGGGGGCGGGGCGCGCGTACGCGCGGGCGGATGAGGCCGCCGGCGACGTCGAGGGGGGCGCCGGGCCCGCGGACTTCGAGAGCTGCTGCCTTGCCGGCCGCTGCGCGCAGATCACCGGGGACCTGGGACTGGCGGTGCGGTTCTACCGTCGGGCGCTCAAGCGGGAGCCGGGCAATCACGCGCTGCACCGCATGCTGGGGGAGGCGCTGCTGGATCAACGTCGCTTCGGGACCGCGCTGCAGCACCTGGAGCGGGCGTTGTGGCGCGCGGGCTCCGACCCGGAACTGCGCATGAAGGCCGCGCACGCCGCCACCGTGATGGGTGAGGGGGAACGTGCACGGGAGCACCTGCGGCGCGTCGTCGACGAGCACCGGGAGACGCGCGTGGGATTCCTGGCGCAGGCGCGGCTGGCGCTGGGCCGTGGCGACGGAAGCGTGGCTTTGCGCGCCGCCTTGCGGGCTGCCGCGTTCTCCCCGCGTGACGTGGAGGCGCGTCTGTTGCTCGCGGAGGCCTGTGCGCGCTGCGGCCACCTCTCCGACGCGGAACGCCACTACCGCGACATCCTCCGTCAACACCCCGACCAGATCGACGCGCGCGTGGGCCTGACCGACCTGTTGCTCGCGCGGGACCCGGCAGCGGCGCTCGCCCTCGTCGAGGAGGGCCTGTACGCGGAGCCGCGGGATGCCGCGCTGCTGTGCGCCAAGGGTGAGGCCTTGCTGAAGCTGGGGCAGGTGAAGGCGGCGCGCAGGTGCCTGCAGGCCAGCGCCCACAGTGAGCCGGACCGCGCCCGCGTGCACGAGAAGCTGGCGGAGGTGCAGCGGTTGGAACAGGGCGGTGGCGAGGGGGGCGTGACGAGGGGGTGAGCCATGGCGGGGGTCTCGCGTCCGGGATTCGTGGCGCCGGATTTCAATGCACCCTTGGATGTGGACGAGCGCCTGGCGCGGCTGCCCGCGGAGGCGCGCGTCAAGGGCATGTTCATCCATCGGCTCGTCGAGATGGCGCAGAAGAAGCAGCTCAAGCACCCGCGCGACGGCGAGCGCTTCATTGCCTTCAAGGACTATCCCGTCCCCCTCTACCTGCAGGCGCTCGTCGACACCGCGCGGTTGTTGCATCCCAACGTGCCGCCCCGTCGTGCGCTCTATGAGCTGGGCCTGGGCGTCTATCCCGCGCTGCTGGACTCCATGATCGGCCGCGTGGTGTTCGGTGCCCTGGGGCGTGACCTCAATGGCGTCCTCCGCATCACCTCCAAGGCCTATGAGATTGCGTCCAACTACGGGAAGTGCACCGTCGTCGAGCAGACTCCCAGGAGCGTGCTGCTGCACCTCAAGGATGTGTGGGCGTTCCCGGATTGTCATCACGTGGGCGTGGTGGAAGGGGCCATCTCCGTCCACGGTCCCAAGGCCACCACCGCCATCCGCGTCATCTC
This sequence comes from Myxococcota bacterium, assembly GCA_040752415.1. Taxonomy (GTDB): domain Bacteria; phylum Myxococcota; class JACRCW01; order JACRCW01; family JACRCW01; genus JBFMGU01. Next base: position 10,137 of record JBFMGU010000072.1, on the reverse strand, counting down.
CATCAGCGAGGTGCAGCTCTTCGCGGTCTGGGATTGACGTCGCGGCGCGTGGAAATCGCGTGGGAAGGCGGGGCACGGTACAAGTGACGGTGTGATCGGTGCTCGCATCCGCTCGGGGATGACGCTGGTGGTCGCGCTCCTGGTGGCCTCGTGCTCGGAGCGTTCGCTCGTCGTGGAGCACGTGGGGCTCCTGCCGGGAACGGATGCCTTCGGCCTGGTGCGCTCCGTGGTGGCGTCGTTGGACAGCGAGCCGCTGGCAGAGAGCGTGGGTGCCTATCAGCCGCGGCTGAAGCAGCTGGAAGGACAGCGCGTGGTGATCCGGGGCGGAGGCAGCTTCCACGGCAACCTGTGCTCCACGCTCCTCAACACCGACGTCAACGCGCTGGGGCGCGACGCGTTCTTCCGCCTGGGAATCCTGGAGGCGCCGCAGGTGGTGGACCTGCAGTACGACGTGCTTCCCGACGAGAATCACCCGCAAGGCGTGGTGGTGGCGGCGGACCATGACAGCCTGGCCATGCTCACCACCTACGTGAACCTGGACCACATCTCCGCCTTCTTCCACGACGTGCTCGGCGACCGTTCCCCCGCCACGGAGACCCGCGCCACCGTGGCGTTCTACGGCGAGCTGGGGCTGGGATGTCAGCCGCTCCCCGGGGTGCTGCCCGTGCCCACGCTCCCCGTCGAGACCGCGGATGGCGCGTCCTATGTTCCCACCGCGGACACCTTCGTCCTGCTTCGCGACGCCTTCACCTCCTACGGCGTGGAGCTGGTGAACAACCCGGGCGTGCAGGCGCATGAGCTCGCGCACCGCGTGTTCATCCAGAACCTGTTGGCGGAGGATTCCGCGTTCCGCTTCTACGTGCTCCGTCGGCTGGGCACGGAGGAACAGCGCAACGCCACCTGCACGGACCCCACCCCCGACGACGAGGTTGCCGAGTGCGACGCCACCGACCTGCTCTTGCGCGGCATGGACGAGGGCTTCGCCGACATCCTGGCGTACGCGTACACCGGCCGCTCCGATTTCCTGATGCACCACTCCTTCCCGGCGCCACCGCTGGGCAGCTCCACGGAGGCCGCGCAGCGCGATCTCGCCGGCACTCCCAGCGACCCCACCGACCTGGAACGCTACGGACCCAACACCGTCCGCGACGCGCAGAAATCCCGCCTGCGACCACACCGGCTGGGCACCCTGCTGGCGCGCGCATTCTTCCAGGGCATCACCCGGGATGACGGCACGCCGCCCGCTTCCGACGAGGAGCGCGTGGCCCTGGTGCGTCGACGTCACGCGCCCGCCCTCATCCGCGCCGTGCGCGTGCTGGGGCGTGACATGGGGGGCGAGTACCGGTTTGATGCACGGCAATTGGTACGTCGCTACGTCGAGGAGGTTGTGGGGGAAGGAGAGACCCAGCACGTTGTCCGGGATGCCGTCTGCCGTCCGCTCTGCGACCGCTTTGGTGATCTGCCCTTCCCATTCCCCGTGGGCGAAGCAGCGCCGCAGTGCGCGCACGTTCCGCGTGCGAACGGGCCCTGTCAGCTGTGATGCGCGTCCTCGTGGCCACCGCGTGGCTCGTGTTGGCGGTGAATCCGCTTCGTGCGGCTTCGCTTTCGTCACCGCTGGGCATCCACGTGGAGCTCCTCACCGGGACGCATTCCTCTCCCACGTCCGTCGACGTCCATCGGGCCCTCGTCGACGTTTCGTGGGGCGCGCGAACCGGGCTGCGTCGAGCGGTGTGGGGTCCCCTGCTGCTGGGCGGCGAGATTTTCGCGCGCACCGTGGTGCCGCAGACCACCGGGGCCGTGGCGTTGGCGCCGCTGATTCCCGTCGTGGAAGCGCGCGGAAACACGCCGCACCAGGTCTGGCGCTGGGGCTTCCACACCGGTGCCGCCATGACGCTGGGCGCGCTGCTCAGACAGGGTCGCTGGTTCCTGGAACCCACCGTGGCCGTGGGGCTGACGGCGGGCGCGCGCGTGCTCCAGTTCAAGTTGGACAACGGGCCCGGCCCGCCGCGAATGCATCCCCTGCTGGGCGCATTTGCCAGCGTGGGGGTGGCCACGGGCGTGGAGCCCGCATTCTTCCGCCTGGATTACCTGCTCGGGCACGAGCGAGGCCTGCCCACGTCGGGGGTGAGCCTCTCCACCGCCACCCTGCAGTTTTCCGCAGGGGTGCGCTGGTGACGCGAGTGTATGCCTTGCCGCCCCTCCGCCCGACGTGCGACCTTCCGGTTTCCTGTTAGAACGTTCCCTCAAGCTTCCAAGGAGGTCCTCTCCAATGCAGAGCACGCCGGACAGCATGGTTGGATTGATTGCATCGCTCCAGAACCGCAAGGAGTACCAGGACCTCAATTGGGAAGGGACGTTCGAGGATTACATGCGGATCGTCCGGGAGAATCCCAAGGTCGTCCGCACCGCGTACCAGCGCGTCTATGACATGATCCTCAGCTACGGGCGTGAGGAGTACATCGACAACAAGAAGAAGCTGGTGCGCTACCCGTTCTTCCGCGACGAGGAAGGCGGCGGCAAGGACGCCATCTTCGGCCTCGACATCCCGCTCATGCGCCTGGTCAACGCCATGAAGGCGGCCGCGTATGGGTACGGCACGGAGCGTCGTGTGCTGCTGCTGCACGGACCGGTGGGCAGCTCCAAGAGCACCATTGCGCGTCTGCTCAAGAAGGGACTGGAGCGCTACAGCCGCAAGCCCGAGGGCGCCCTCTACACGTACGAGTGGCGCATGACCAAGGACGTCATCCACATCACCGGCGGCCAGGAGGTCTTCCCGTGCCCCATGCACGAGGAGCCGCTGCGCCTCATCCCGCCGGACCTGCGCGTCAAGGCCTTTGCCGACCTCAAGCTGTTCAACACCGAAGACAACCTGCGCATCGAGGGTGACCTCAATCCCGCGTGCCGCTTCATCTTCCGCTCGCTCATGCAGCACTACAAGGGTGACTGGGCCAAGGTGATGGGCCACGTGCGCGTGAAGCGCCTGGTGCTGAGTGAACAGGACCGCGTGGGCATTGGCACCTTCCAGCCCAAGGACGAGAAGAACCAGGACAGCACCGAGCTCACCGGCGACATCAACTACCGCAAGATCGCCGAGTACGGCTCCGAGAGCGACCCGCGCGCCTTCAACTTCGACGGTGAGTTCTGCGTGGCCAACCGCGGCATCATCGAGTTCATCGAGGTGCTGAAGCTGGACGTGGCCTTCCTCTACGACCTGCTGAGCGCCACGCAGGAACACAAGATCAAGCCCAAGAAGTTCGCGCAGACCGACATTGACGAGGTCATTCTCGGTCACACCAATGAGGCCGAGTACCGCAAGCTGCTCTCCAATGAGTTCATGGAAGCGCTGCGTGACCGCACGGTGAAGATCGACATCCCGTACATCACCAAGCTGCAGGAAGAGGTCAAGATCTACGAGAAGGACTACAACAACAAGAAGATCAAGGGGAAGCACATTGCTCCGCACACCGTCGAGATGGGCGCCATGTGGGCCATCCTGACGCGCCTGGAGGAGCCCAAGAAGCACAACCTCTCCATCCTGCAGAAGCTCAAGCTCTACAACGGCAAGACGCTGCCCGGCTTCACCGAGGACTCCATCAAGGAGCTGCGCAAGGAAGGCGCGCGGGAAGGCATGGCCGGCATCAGCCCGCGCTACGTGCAGGACAAGATCAGCAACGCACTGGTCAGCGACAAGAGCGAGACGTCCATCAACCCCTTCATGGTGCTCAATGAGCTGGAGAGCGGCCTGCGCAACCACTCGCTCATCAACAGCGAGGAGGAGCGCAAGCGCTACCGCGACCTGCTGGGCATCGTGAAGCAGGAGTACGAGGACATCGTGAAGAACGAGGTGCAGCGCGCCATTTCCGCCGACGAGGACGCCATTGCCAAGCTGTGCGCCAACTACATCGACAACGTGAAGGCGTACACGCAGAAGGAGAAGGTCCGGAACAAGTACACCGGCCAGGACGAGGAGCCGGATGAGCGGCTCATGCGCTCCATCGAGGAGAAGATCGACATCCCGGAGTCCCGCAAGGATGACTTCCGTCGGGAGATCATGAACTTCATTGGTGCGCTCGCCGTCGAGGGCAAGAAGTTCGACTACCGGACCAATGAGCGGCTCCACAAGGCCCTCGAGCTGAAGCTGTTCGAGGACCAGAAGGACACCATCAAGCTGACCACGCTGGTGTCCAACGTCGTCGACCGCGAGACGCAGGAGAAGATCGACATCGTCAAGCAGCGCCTCATCCGCAACTACGGCTACAACGAGGAGAGCGCCACCGACGTGCTGAACTTCGTGGCGAGCATCTTCGCGCGCGGGGATGTGAAGGACTGAGATGGCCACAGCCTTCCACCTGCCCGAGGAGGCAAGTCCATGACCCTTCGCATCAAGCAGGACCACGTCCGCTTCAAGGACATCGTGCGCGGGAAGATCAAGCAGAACCTGCGCAAGTACATCCAGAAGGGCGAGCTCATCGGGAAGAAGGGCAAGGACGTCATCTCCATCCCCGTGCCCTCCATTGACCTCCCGCACTTCCGCTTTGGCGAGAAGCAGCAGGGCGGCGTGGGGCAGGGGGATGGTGACGTCGGGACGCCTGTCTCCCCGGGAGATGGTGACCAGGAAGGCAAGGGCCAGGCGGGCCAGGACGCGGGTGACCACGCGCTGGAGGTGGACGTCACCCTGGACGAGCTGGCCGCCATGCTGGGTGAGGAGCTGCAGCTTCCGCGCATTGAGCGGCGTGGCAAGCAGCGGCTGGTGAGCGAGAAGACGCGTTACGTGGGCGTGTCACCGACGGGGCCGGAGTCCCTCCGTCACTTCAAGCGCACCTACAAGCAGGCCCTCAAGCGCCAGCTCTCCATGGGGACGTACAATCCCAAGAACCCGATCATCGTCCCCATCCGCGAGGATCGTCGCTACCGCACGTGGCGCGTGGACAAGCGGCCGGAGAGCAACGCGGTCATCATCTACATGATGGACGTCTCCGGCAGCATGGGTGATGAGCAGAAGGAGATCGTTCGCATCGAGAGCTTCTGGCTCGATACGTGGCTGCGTCACCAGTACGACGGCATTGAGAGCCGCTACATCATCCACGACGCCATGGCCAAGGAAGTGGACCGCGAGACGTTCTTCCACACGCGGGAGAGCGGCGGCACCATGATCAGCAGCGCGTACAAGCTGTGTGCGCAGCTGATTGAGGCCAGCTATCCGCCCAGTGAATGGAACATCTATCCGTTCCACTTCTCCGACGGAGACAACTGGTCCGCCGACGACACGCGCCAGTGCGTCAGCATCCTGAAGGACCAGATCCTGCCCAAGTGCAACCTGTTCTGTTACGGGCAGGTGGAGAGCCCCTACGGGTCCGGTCAGTTCCTCAAGGACCTGGAGGAGCACTTTGACGGCGACGAGCGCGTGGCGCTGAGCGAAATCAAGGACAAGGAAGGCATCTACCAGTCCATCCGGGACTTCCTGGGTCGGGGGAAGTAGCCGCCCCACAGGAGCCACAGAGATCATGAGCCTGCTGCCGCCACACCTGAGGGACGTCCACGAGGAGATGAAGGCCCACGCCAAGGGGTTCGGGCTGGACTTCTTCGAGACCATCTTCGAGGTGCTCACCTACGACGAAATCAACATGGTGGCCGCCTACGGCGGTTTCCCGTCCCGTTATCCGCACTGGAAGTTCGGGATGGAGTACGAGCGGCTCTCCAAGAGCTACAGCTACGGCCTCTCACGCATCTACGAGATGGTCATCAACAATGACCCCTGTTACGCGTACCTGCTCGAGAGCAACGAGGACGTGGACCAGAAGATGGTCATGGCGCACGTCTTTGCGCACTGTGACTTCTTCAAGAACAACTTCTGCTTCCAGCACACCAACCGCAAGATGATGGACGAGATGGCCAACCACGCCACTCGCATCCGCAAGTACCACGACCGCTACGGCATCGAGACGGTGGAAGCGTTCATTGACCGCGTCCTGTCCATTGACAACCTGATCGACATCCACAGCCCGTACATCGTGCGCAAGCGTCCCAAGCTGGACGAGGACACGCCGTCGCTGGCGGGGCCACAGGTCAAGGAGTTGCCGACGGACAAGGAGTACATGCGCAACTTCATCAACCCGCGCGAGTACATGGACGCGCAGCGCGCCAAGCTGGAGGCGGAGCGGAAGAAGCCCAAGCGTTTCCCGGAGCACCCGGAGCGCGACGTGATGCTCTTCCTGATGGAGCACGCGCCCCTGGAACGCTGGCAGCGCGACGTCATCGATATGCTGCGCGAGGAGGCCTACTACTTCGCGCCGCAGGGCATGACGAAGATCATGAACGAGGGCTGGGCCACCTACTGGCACGCCAAGATCATGGCGGAGAAGGCGTGCAAGCCGGAGGAGCTCATCGACTTCGCGGACCACCACAGCGCGGTGGTGAGCCTCTCGGGCCAGTCGCTGAACCCGTACAAGATGGGCCTGGAGCTGTACCGGAACATCGAGGAGCGGTGGGACAAGGGTCGCTTCGGCAAGGAGTACGACGAGTGCGACGACATTGCGGAGCGTCGTCGGTGGGACAAGCAGCTGGGGTTGGGGCGGCAGAAGATCTTCGAGGTGCGCAAGCACTACAGCGACGTGACGTTCATTGATGAGTTCCTGACGTTGGACTTCGTGCGGGAGAACAAGCTGTTCTCGTTTGGCTACAACAAGAAGCGCGCGCGGTTTGAGATCACCAGCCGGGAATTCAAGGAAGTGAAGGACAAGCTGCTCACCCAGCTCACCAACTTCGGGCAGCCGGTGATTGCGGTGCTGGACGCCAACCACGACAACCGCGGCGAGCTCTTGCTGCGCCACCGCCACGACGGAGTGGACCTGGACCCGGAGTACACCAAGGCCACGCTGCAGAACCTTCAGGCCATCTGGAACCGCCCGGTGCACGTGCTGACGAAGACGGAAAACAAGGGCGTGATGTACGGCTTTGACGGCAAGGACTTCCTGGAGCGCAGCGCCGAGTACCAGTGAGCCGAGCGCGCGGGGCCCGCCCCCTTTCGGACTGCGGTATGAAGTACCGCTTTGGCTCAGGCTGACCTGCTCAACGGTTCCCCGCGCATGCCCTCGTCGGGAATCGTCGCAGATCCGCGCGTTGGAACGTCCACTCCGGCGTCACCAGCTCCCCTTCATCTTCGGCGCGGTACCACGGGCTCGTGGCCGACGACGGATTCCGCAACAGGTGGAAGTCCTGCGCTGGCGTGTACCCCTGCGCCAGCAGGAAGACGCGGTCCCCGTCGGGATTCTCCGCCACGTCGACGACGATCACCACGTGCCCCGGGAATCCACCCTGGATGAACACGTCCCCCATGCGCACGTCGCGCGGGTCCGCCACCGCCGTCATCTCCCGTCGCAGCGAGTACGTGCCCGCGTACATGAACACGGTCTCCAGGTACTCCCGCCAGGTGCGTTCCCCGTCGTCACGCGCGGCGGTGGTGGCCCACTTCACCCGGTTTCCCTTCACCTGCGGCCGCTCCCCGTTCCTCCACCGCTTCCAGCTGGCGGCATCCCCGCTGGTGAACCGGAAGCAGATCTCGTCGTCACGGGACTGTGCGCGCAGCCAGTCCGCCCTGACGCGGATGATCGAGTCCGCGCACTGTTGGAGGTCCTGTTCCCCCACGGAGAGCGCGTAGACCGCCAGGTGCGCGCCCTGGTTGCGCTTCTCTCTTCCGTCGTACAGGCGGACCGGCGGCTGACCCGGCTTCAGCGACAACGCGCGCAGGTGCGCACCAAAGGACCCCGCGGCGGCAGGCACGCGGGTGTATCCCGACGGCGGCGGCACGCGGTCCACCACCGTGTCCGTGGGTCCCATCAGCGTCAGCGCAACCAGCCACGCATGCATCACGTGATTGGACGCGCGAGGTGGGCTTATTGTTCCTTGCTCTCGCGGGGGAGGCGGAAGGCGATGGCGTCGCGGAGCTTCTCCGCCATGGCCATGACCTCGTCATCCAGGCCTTCCACCTCGCTCAGCACTTCCAGGGTGCGAGCGGCGTGGGAGAGCGCCACGCGGAGCGCCTTGGCCTCGTCGCGGACGGTGCGCGGCTTGGGGGCGTCGGGGACGGCCTCCTTGAACTTGGTGCGCAGCTCGGTGACGGTGGCGCCGTCGCGGAAGGCGGCGTCGCGGAGCTTCTTGTAGACGCCCTCGGGGACGCGCTCATCCTTGGCGGCGCGGGCCAGGAAGCTCACCTGGGCCACGTCGGGGACAGCGGGGCGGTTGCGCGGGTCGTCCTCACGGTTGGCCACGGCCTCCGGCTCGTTCTCGGCGAGGAAGCGGTAGCTCTTGAGCAGCTTGGCGGCGGTGCGCGGGCTGATGCGCAGCTCCTGCTCGCAGTACTCGTTGATGTCCTTGAAGCCCCACTCCAGGAACTTCTGCGTCTCTTCCACCTGGTGCAGCGCTTCCGCCAGGTTCACCCAGCTGGCGCGGAAGTCGCGGGCGCACAGCAGGACCCGGTAGCGGTCCGTGCGCGGATCCAGGTCACTCAGCTGACGTGCCAGATTGTCTCTGCTCACGACGACGTACCCTCACCACCCCCTCCACCACCACCTTCACCCTGCGGCGCACCGGCCTGCCCCTCGGGCCGCGGCCCGCGACGACGACGCCGACGCCGCCGAGGACGATCCCCCTCGCCACCCGCCGCGCCAGCCTCCTCCTCGCCCTCTTCCTCGGCACCCTCGGCAGCCGGGGCACCCTCGGCAGCCGCGGGCGCACCTTCCCGACGCGGCGGACGGTCCCGACGGTCCCGACGAGGACCACGCTCCCGGTCACGGGGCGGGAGGCGCTTGGGCTCCACGCGCATGGTCAGCTCACCCATCTGCTGCCCGTTGCAGCGCGTCACCAGCGTGTCGACGACGTTGGGGCTCACCTGCACCACACTGTAGTCGCCCTCGACGCGGATCTGCTTGACCTCATCCACCGCCACGCCGCCGCGGGACAGCAGGAACTCCCGCAGCGCCTGCTCGGTGACGCCCTGGTTCTGCCCCTGCCCGACGTACAGTGCGCCCTTGGGCGGCTCCGCCGCGGCGCCCTCGGCCTGCGGCCGCTCTTCCCGACGAGGCCGGTCCTCCCGACGCGGACGCTCCTCCCGTCGAGGCCGGTCTTCCCGACGAGGGCGCTCCTCGCGACGTGGCCGCTCACGCGGCATTCCCTCGGCACCTTCCGCGGCGGGCGCGCTTTCACCGCGGGCGCTGCGCGCGGAGTAGTACTGACGGAGGAGGAAGGCCATCAGCTCGGGAGCGTCGGCGGCCTTCACCATCTCCTCGGCCACGGGGCGGTACTGGCTGATCTCGACGTGGGCCAGCTCTTCGCGCAGCTGCGCGGCCAGGCGGTCGCTCTGCATCTTGATGATCTCCGATTCCGGCGGAAGCGTCTGGGCAATGAGGGGGACGTTGAACTTCTTGCGCAGGATGTCCAGGGTGGCCTCGTACCGGCCCCGCACCAGGCTCACGGCAATGCCCTTCTTGCCAATGCGGCCCGTGCGACCCACGCGATGGATGTAGACCTCCGGGTCCTCAGGGAGGTCGTAGTTGAAGACGTGGCTGAGGTCGGAGATGTCAATGCCGCGGCTGGCAATGTCCGTGGCCACCATGATGTCCAGCTCGCCAGCCTTCACCCGACGCATCACGCGCTCGCGCTCCTTCTGCGGCAGGTCGCCGTTGAGCACGTCCACGTTGAACCCGAACCGACGCAGGTAGTGGCACACCATCTCGCTCTCGCCGCGCGTGTTGGCGAAGACGATGGCGCTGCGGGGCCGGTGGACTTCCATCATCCACAGGAAGTTGCGCGGCTTGGGCAGGTCTCCCTCGACGAGATAGTACAGGTTCTCAATGCCCTCGACGCTGTACACGTCGCCGCTGAGCTTCAGGCGGAGCGGGTCCTTGAGGTAGCGCTGGGCCGCGCGCTCGATGGCGTCGGGCATGGTGGCGGAGAAGAGCAGCGTCTGCTTCTCCCGCGGCATCCAGTCCAGGAGGCGCGTCACGTCTTCCCAGAAGCCCATGGACAGCATCTCGTCGGCCTCGTCCAGGACCACGGTGCGGATGCCGTCCAGCTTGAGGTTCTTGCGCTCGATCTGGTCAATGATGCGGCCCGGCGTGCCCACCACCAGCGCGGCGCCGC
>JBFMGU010000071.1:0-42130 GCA_040752415.1 Myxococcota bacterium | reverse complement strand
CGTCGGGGGTGGGCTCCGGGGCGGGCACGCAGGTGGCGTTCTCGCAGACCTCTCCGGTGGGGCAGGGCACGTCGTCACGACAGGACACGGTGCACTCGTAGTCGGAGTCGCACAGCGTGGTGCTGTTACCGAACGGAGAGGCGCAGATGTAGACCACGCGGCCGCGACGCTCCGTCTCCACGCAGATGGAATCACCCGGGCAGTCGCTGTCCCGCGCGCAGCCGCGTGAGCAGAAACGCGGTCCGTTGAAGCGCGTGAAGTAGCAGACCTCGCCCAGGCCGCAGTCCGCGTCGGAGTCGCAGTCGTTGCAGATGGAGCAGCCCTGGCGGTCATCCACGTGGCAGCGACCTTCCGCGTTGCAGTAGTCGCCCGGCGGGCAATCCACGTCGTGGTTGCAGGTGACGCCAAAGCCCTCGTCGGCAAAGCACAGCGGCGTCATCCAGGTGGCGTTGGCCTCCGTGGTCTCCAGGCAGGTGAAGTGGCGGCAGGCATCCACGTTGGGGTCGGAGCACTCGCAGCGCGCGGGACCGCAGTGGAAGCCGTAGGGACACGCGCCCGGGTCGTCGTTGAAACACATGTCCGTGCACAGCGGGTCGCCAATGTCGTTGATGACCACCAGCGCGCCGCGGACGATGTCGGAGCGACAGTTGAAGATGTGGTCGCGCTCACCGGTGTGACGGCCGCCCACCGCGCACACGCCGTGGCCCTCCTCGTCAATGATGCGGCAGTCAAAACCCACCGGACAATCGTCGTCGATGGCGCAGGTGGTGGTGCAGATGTCGGAGGGGCTGAGCTCGGTGTCCAGCGTGGTGGTGCAGTAGTCGCACTCCGCGCTGCACGGTGCGCCGATCGTCGTGGGATCCACGCGCGGGAGCGCGCACGCGCCGTTGTCACAGATGGTGCCGGCCACGCAGTCCGCCTGGGTCTGGCAGCTCACCAGGCAACGACCTTCCGGCGAGCAGGCGGGGCAGCCCGGCGCCGTGCACTCCGCGCCAAACAGGCCGGGATCCTCCGCCAGGCGCAGTGCCTCCGGGGCATTCACGCGACCGTAACCGAAGCCGATGCTGTGCCCGTTCTCGTCGTATTCAAACAGCGTCTCGATGTCCTGGCCGATGACCTGCAGCCAGTTGATCTTGTCGGCGCGGATCTTGTCGGCGGAGCGCGTGAGCACCAGGCGGACCTGCTCCGCGGTCAGGTTGGGATTGACCGAGAGGATGAGCCCCGCCAGCCCCGCCACGACGGGAGACGCCGCGGACGTGCCGCTGAACCCGGGGTTGTAGCCGTTGTTGGAGTAGCCGTTCTCGCCGGTGACGTCGGTGGTCCACAGACCGTGGTTGTCCTCCTCCACCAGGCCGCCCAGGCTGGGCGCGGCCACGTCAATCTCCCTGCCGTAGTTGCTGTAGATGGCCCAGTCATCCAGGTTCGTCGACGCCGCCACCGCAATGGAGAAGGGGTGCGACGCGTACGGGTCCGAGGCCACGTTGGCCGTGGAGTTGCCGGCGGCAAACACGATGACCGTGCCCAGTCCGTTGCGGCCGGCGGTGCGCGCGTGATCGAAGGCGTCGCGTTCCGCCTGGGAGAGCGGGAAGTAGCGGGAGCGCGCCGGGCCCCAGCTGTTGTTGATGACCCACGCGCCGTCATCCACCGCGCGCTCAAATGACTCCGCCGTCGAGAGCCCGCTGCCCACCTGGTCGCCCAGCAGGCGCACCGGCATGATGCTGCAGTTGGGGCACACGCCGCTGAGGCCGATGTTGTTGTCGCCGCGCGCCGCCACCACGCCCGAGACCGACGTGCCGTGGGATTCGAAATACGGCTCCAGGTCGGTGCAGCCCACCGCCACGTCGCGCCCGTCGGCGGAGGCGGCGCACTCGGGCCGCGGGTTCTCGTCTCCGGCGGAAGGGTCGAAGCCGGGGAGCATGTTCTCGACGAGGTCCTCGTGATCCACGTCGATGCCGCTGTCGAAGACCGCCACCACCACGTCGGGGTTTCCCTTGCTGATCTCCCACGCTTCGTGGGCGAAGATCTGCCCGGTGCCCGGCACGGTGTCGCCGGTGGCGGGGCGGGCCAGGTGCCACTGGTTGGCGTGGAGCGGGTCGTTCACGGTCGCACGCAGCTCAAGCTCCCGGTAGAGGTCGGGCTCGGCGGAGATGAGGCCCGCCATGCCCTGCAGCGCGCGCGAGGCGTGCACGGCGTCAAAGTCCATGGGCGCACCCACGCGCACCAGCGCGGTGTTGGGCACGTTGCTCCGACGGACCAGCGTGCCTCCCGTCTTCACCATCGTCTCGCGCAGCACCCTGTCCAGGTGTCCGGGCGCGGCTGTGATGACCAGGTGCTCGTCGGTGAACACGCGACCACTGGCGCGGCTCAGCGCGGGATGGACGCGGACCTCGTCGGTGGCCTCCAGCTCCCGTGCCAGGGCAACAAGCAGCTCCGGGCTGACGGGAAGGCCGAGCTCGACAGCGAAGAGCCCGTGCGTGCGCAGCCGGCGCGCCTCCACCACCACCACTTCACCACCCGGCGCCACCTTCCGCGCCGCATCCTCGACGACAACCGCCAGCTCCGCGGGCGAGCGCTTCGCATCCGCGCGGATGGCAATCACGTCACGCGCAATGCTGACGGGCACGCGACGCGCACCGGTGTAATAGGCCTGCGGCGCAAATCTTTCCGCGGGAGACGCGGCGAGCTGGTTGGCAAGGAGCAGGGAAGCAACGGGAATCAACAACGACGTACGCATGGAACGACACCTCGGGCGCGCGCCATAGCAGATAGGCCGCTGGTGAGCACGCTTTCGGGGCCAGCGGCGGCGTCACGTGACGGGGAACAGGTCCCAGCGTGGCCGGGAAACCAGTGGTCCCAGGCGGAAGTCCCGCACCAGCTCCGACGGACGCACCGGAGTGGTCGTCTCGACGAGACCAATGCTGTGCGCGAGCCACCCCACCACGGACTCCGGTTTGATTCCGGCGTCGCGCAGGCCGCGCAGCGTGTGTCGGGGCTCTCGCTTCTGCAGGCGCGCTGCGTCGGGGCCGTTCAGCAGGGGAACGTGCGCGTACGAGGGGACGGCGTGCCCCAGCGTCCGCAGCAGCATCACCTGGCGCGGCGTGCTCGTGGCGAGATCGTCGGCGCGCACCACGTGGGTGATGCCCATCTCCCCGTCGTCGACCACCACCGCGAGCTGGTACGCGTACAACCCATCCGCGCGACGCAGCACGAAGTCCCCGACGTCACGCTCCACGTCCTGGGCGATGCTTCCCAGAACGCGATCGTCGAACGAGGCCTTTCCCGACGTGACGCGGAAACGGAGCGCGGGTGCCCGGCCCGCCGCGGCGCGCGCTTCCTCGTCGGAAGAGAAGCGGTCACGACAGGTGCCGGGATACGCCGGGCCCTCTTCCCCGACGTGCGGAGCGCTCGCGAGGCGCTGCAGGTCCTTGCGGGAGCAGACGCAGGGAAAGAGTCGGCCCATTCCGCGCAGCGTCGAGAGCGCGGCTTCGTAGCGTTCGTAGCGGTTGCTCTGGCGGTAGGGTCCGTGGGGGCCGCCCACGTCGGGGCCCTCGTCCCAGTCCAGGCCCAGCCAGCGCAGGTCGGACAGTTGTTCCTCTTCCGCGCCCTTCACCACGCGCGGCGTGTCGATGTCCTCCACGCGCATGACCAGTTTTCCGTCGTGGGCGCGGGCGTCCAGCCACGCCAGCAACGCGGTGCGCGCGTTCCCCAGGTGCAGGGGACCGGTGGGCGAGGGCGCATATCGCCCCCGGTAGATCACGGGAAGCCCAGCAGCGCCCGACACACGCCCGCGAGCGCCTCAGGATCGTTGGGGGACTCCAGCACGTCGGGCGCCACCAGCACCTCCGCGCCATCCGCACGACGATGCAGCTCCGCCACCGTGCGCGCATCCCGGTCGCTCAGCGCCGCGCGCTCCTGTTGGTGCCGGGAGAGTGCCGCCGCCAGGTCCGCTCGTCGGGTGGCGTCGACGTTGTGCTCCGCCAACACCTGCAGCGCCTGCTCCGGCGTGGGAACTCCGCCCGCCGGTGTAAGGCGCACGCGGTTGACGACGAACGCGCTGGGCCGCAGCTTGAAGTCGCGCAGGCGGGCGGCGAACTCCAGGCCCTCCTCCACGCGCACCGGGTCCGGCGCCGTCACAATCACGTACGCGCACTTCTCTCCGCGCAGGTACTTCTCGACGAACAGCCCGCGCTCCTCGAACGCCGTGAACAGGCCCTGGAACGACGCCATGAAGTCCGCCAGGTCCTTCATGAAGTCCTCACCCACCACCTTGCCGATGAGGCCCATGGCGGCGTCCTGCGCGGCGTGGAAGAAGCGGTCGGTGATGGACGGCTTGCCTTCCTTGGGGACGAAGAAGCGCGTGATCTTCTCGTTGAAGAACTTGGACGCGCGGTTGGGCGCCTCCAGGAAGTCCAGCGCGTTCTTCGACGGCGGCGTGTCCAGCACCACGAGGTCAAAGCGCGGGTCGTGCGCCAGGTCGTGCAGCTTCTCCACCGCCATGTACTCGTGCACACCCGCCAGGCCGCGACTCATCTGCTGGTAGACGGGATGCTGCAGCATGCGGTCACGACGGGCCTCGTCCTTCACCATGCGCGCGACGAGCCGGTCGAACGTCTCCGCCGGGTTGAGCATCAGCGCGTGCAGCGTGCCCTTGCTGCCGGGCCACAGTCTCGTCGGGTCCACTTCGCGTGGCTCACTGCCCAACGTTCCCACGCCAAGCGCGTCGGCGAGACGACGGGCGGGGTCGATGGTGAGCACCACCGCCTTGCGGCCCACGTACGCACCCGCCAACGCAAGGAGCGCGCTGGTGGTGGTCTTCCCGACGCCACCGGTGCCCAGGCACACAATGAGCTGGCGCGACTGCAACAGGCCGGCAAGCGCGGGTGGTTTCGTCTGCTGCACCGTCGAGGTCAAACCTTCTCTCCCAACGCGTCACAGACGCTGGCGGTGAGGCGTGGTCCCGCCTCCGAGACGAAGGGCACCTCGGCAAGCGGACCGGTGGCAACACTGGCCAGCCGCTCGATCTCCGCGCGCGCCCGTCGGGAACGCGTGCTCCCGTGGAGCGCCTCCTGCGCCCAGTGCGCCAGCGGCGGCTGACCCTGCTGCGAGAGGTGCGTCATCAGCTCCGCGTCGTCGCTGGAGAGCGGGGAGGGCGGCACCGCGTTCACCACCACGTGACCCACCGGCACACCCAGGCCGCGCGCGCGCCCCACGAGCTCGATGGTCTCGTTGACGGGCAGCTCCTCGGCCAACGTGACGGCGCACAAGGCGGTGAGCTGCGGGTCATTCACCAGCGCCAGCAGCTCGCTGGCCCGACGGTACAGCGGCCCCATCCGCACCAGGCGCATCACCGCGCGCGGCGTGGCCATGAGCGCAAGCGCGTGACCGCTGGCGGGCAGGTCCACGATGACGGGGGAGAACGGACCACCCGGCTCATCCTTGGAGCGCGCGCGGTCCACGCGGTGCAGCAGGCTCAGCTCCATCACCGACGGAGCCGCGTGCACGAACGTGCGCACGACGCGGTTGTGCAGGAACGCTTCCACCAGCTTGCGCACGCTGAGGATCTCGCCAATGAGGTCGGCCAGGGCCTCGTCGAAGTCCACCCGCAGCGCGTGCACGCCCTGGCCCATGTTGGTGGCGCGTGGTCCCTCGGGCGCCCCGCCCAGGATGCGGGCCAGGGTGGGCTTGCCGTCGCAGCCGACGACGAGCGGGCGCATGCCCATGCGGGCGGCGCGCAAACCCAGAGCGGCGGCCACGGTGGTCTTTCCGACGCCACCCTTGCCCGTCACCAGGACCACGGGGCGGGAGAGGAGCGCTCTGAAGTTGGGTGCTTCTGCCAAGACCACCGACCTCCTTGGGGCCACGGCACCCTAGGGCGCACGCGCCAACGCTTCAATGCCCGGATGGGATGGGGGCCGGTCCTATCGGATTCGCTGCGCGCGCACCAACGGATCCGCGTGGGCCTTCGCCGTGGGCATGCGCGCCGACACGCTGGTCAATATGCGCTCCGGGTGCCAAAAGTGTTTCCCAAGATGCGCACCTCGCTGTCGGCGCGGGTCTTCCTCGGTTTCGTGGTCATCCTGGCGCTCTTTGCCGGGACCACGGGCTTTGGGCTGGTGCGCATGCACCGCATCCGGGAAAGCCTGCGCTACACCGCGGACACGTACGTGGCGCTGACGCGCAACCTGGCGCAGATCAAGACGCTGCTGGACATCCGCGACGACTACACCGAGCGCGCGCTGGCGGAAGCGGATCCCCGCCTGCGCCTCTACCTGGTGCGTTACGCCCGTGACTTCTACCCGCGCGCCATCCGCGCCCGCCTGGGTGAGGCGCGCAGCTCCGTCGACGAGGCCACCGAGCTCAGCACCACCGACGCACAACGCCGCTTCCTCGCCGACGCGGGAGACCGCCTGCGCACCATGGACGAGGACGAGGTGGCCGCGGAGGAAGCGCTGGCGGAGCTGTTTGACCGCACGGACCTGGGTGACGAGGAGCGCCTGCTGCTCCGCGAACGCGCGCGCGAACGGGCGGCGGCGGTGGCCAAGCAGGTGCGGCTCCTCTCGTTGAACCTGGATGAGCGCATCGCTCAGTCCGTCCTCAAGGCGGAGCGCGACGAGCAGGACGCCGCCTGGGCGCTCATCACGCTCGCCACCTTGGCCGGCGCGGTGGGTCTTCTCGTCACGCTCTGGGTGGCCCGCGCCCTGCGACCACTTCGTCAGCTCGCCGACGCCGCGCATGCGCTGAGCCGCGGCAGCTACACCGTCGAGATCGACCCGAACGCGGGCGCGGAGATGGAGGCGGTGGCGCTGGAGCTGCGCGCGCTGGGGAACGCGCTCAAGGAACGGGAGGGCGCGCTGGCACGCGGTAACGAGGAGCTCACGCGCCTCAAAGCGTTCCTGGAGAGCGTGCTGGCCAGTGCGCGCGTTGCCATCGTGGTCACCGACGGGAGCCTCAAGGTCCGTCGGGTGAATCCGGCGGCGCGCAGCTTCCTGCAGCTTGGCATCCTGGAGACGGAAGGCCGTCCGCTCGAGGAGCTGCCCATCTGGAGTGCGCTCAAGGACCACGAGAAGGAGCTGCGTCGCGCGGCGGCGGGCGGGGAGGGCATCCACCTGAGCACGGTGCCGCTGGTGCGCGCGGATGGCTCGGAGGTGGTGCTGGACGTCGACGTGGAGCCGCTGCGTGACCCGCGCTCCGCCACTCCCGTGACCGGCGTGGTGGTGCTGGGCACCGACGTCACCGACCGCGAGGCCGCGCGCGAGCGTCTCACCGCCACGGAGCGGCTGGCCGCGGTGGCGCACCTGGCCGCGCAGGTGGCGCACGAGATCCGCAATCCGCTCTCGTCGCTGGGGCTCAACTGTGAGCTGCTGGAGGACGAGCTGGGCGCCGTGGAAGGCCCGCGTGCCGAGGAGATCAAGAACCTCTTGCGCGCCATTGGACGCGAAATCGACCGGCTGGCCGAGCTCACGGAGGGGTACCTCAAGCACGCGCGCCTGGGTCGAGGTCAGCCCCGCTCCGTCGACATCAACGCCGCCGTGGAGGACCTGGCCGCGCTGGTGCGCGACGATCTCCGACGACGTGGCGTGACGCTGACCGTGATTGCCTCACCCATGGCGGGGACCGTGCGCGCGGATCCCTCACGGCTGCGTCAGGCGCTGCTCAACCTGGTGCGCAATGCCTCCGAGGCGGTGACGGGGCACAGCAACGCGGTGGTGCGGGTGATGACGTCACGCCAGGGCGGGAAGGTCTCACTGGTGGTGGAGGACAACGGGCCTGGCGTCAACGCGGAGCTGAAGGAACGCATCTTCGAGCCGTTCTTCACCACGAAGGACCAGGGCAGCGGCCTGGGGCTCAGCATCAGTCGGCAGGCGGTGGAGGAGCACGGCGGCTCACTCACGTACGAGGACCTGCAGGGCGGGGGCGCGCGCTTTGTGGCCACGTTCAACGCCGCGGATGGCCCGGATGACGACGACGAGGTGGCCACCCGCGCCAACGAGGTGACGGGTCACGCGGGCGGCCCGGCGTGACGTGGGACCGCCGCACAACGCCCTTGCGTGGCCGGGCGCCCCGGGCATTGAATCAGGGTTTCCTGAGGGTGTGAGCCGTGGAGCGCTTTGGCCGATTTGTCCTGCTGGAACACGTCGCTCAGGGCGGAATGGCGGAGGTGTTCCGTGCGGCGTCGTTCGGCAGCGCGGGCTTTGCCAAGCCGCTGGCCATCAAGCGCATCCTCCCGCACCTCGCCGCGGACCCGCAGTTCGTGCGCATGCTCGTCGACGAGGCGCACATTGCCTCCGCGCTGAACCACCCCAACATCGTCCAGGTGCTGGACCTGGGGCAGGAGAACGGCTCGTTCTTCATTGCCATGGAGTTCGTGGCGGGACGGAGCCTCAACAAGGTCTTCGAGGCCGCCGTGGCGCGCGGGTGTTCCCTGCCGCTCCCGTTCGTGTTCCACGTTGCTCAGCACGTGCTGGCCGCGTTGGCGCATGCACACGGCACCCCGGATTCCAGCGGTCCCCGGCTCATCCACCGCGACGTCAGTCCGCACAACATCCTCGTCTCCTTCGACGGGGGCGTGAAGCTGGGTGACTTCGGCATCGCCAAGCTGCAGACGCACTCCGAGCACACCACTGGTCCCATCAAGGGCAAGCCCGGCTACATGAGTCCCGAGCAGGTCACGGGCACGTCGGTGGATCACCGCGTGGACCTCTACGCGCTGGGCGTGGTGCTGCATGAGCTGGTGGCCATGAAGCGGCTCCGCACCGGCGACAACCCGCTGCGCACGCTCATGGATGTGGCCAAGGGTGAATACCCGCGCTTCACCGAGCTGGGCGTGGCCATCCCCGACGACGCCGCGGAGGTCATCTACCGCGCGCTGGCCGTCTCCCCCGACGAGCGCTGGCCCGACGCGCGCACCTTCGGCGCCGCCGTGGAGGACGTGATCCGACGTCACGGCTGGCAGTGGTCCGCGTCCAATGTGACGGCGCTCATGGCGGAGCTGTGTGCGGAGGAGATTGAGCAGGAGCGCAGGACCCAGGAGCATTTCGCCGGCGTCATCCGCGCCCTCTCCACGGCGCGCACGCAGGACATCAGCGGCATCCTGGCGCGTCATGGCGAGAAGCAGCCGGAGCGCACGCTGGTGGCGGCCAAGCCGGTGGTGAAGGGCGCGGCTGCGTCGTCACGCTGGCGTTGGGTGGCGGCTTCCGCGCTGGTGGGCGGCGCAGTGGCGGTGACCGCGTTCCTGCTGCCCTCGTCGGTGATTCCGCCGGCAACCGCGGTGGCGCCACGGCCGGGAACACTTGTCGTCGAGACGGACCCGCCTGGTGCACGGGTCTCGCTCGCCGGAAAACCGTTGGCGCGGCCGGCGCCGGCGGTGGTGGACCAGCTCACGCCGGGCTCCCTCGAGGTGGAAGCGCGGATGGATGGACGGGAGCCCGCGCGACAGCGGGTGGAGGTCCGCCCCGGTGAAGTCACCACGGTGCGCCTCTCGCTCGCGGAGAGTGTCGTCGAGCTGCCGGTGACCTCGGAGCCGCCGGGCGCGGTGATTCTCGTCGGTGGACGCGAGGTGGGGAGCACGCCGGGCAAGGTGCGGGTGGTCGGGGCGGCGCCGATTGACGTCGAGATGCGCCTGCCCGGGCACCAGGCCTTCACCCAACGCGTCGAGGCGCGTTCGCTGCCAGCCTCGCTCCACGCCGTGCTGACGCGCGCGCCGGTGGTGCCCAGGCCGGAGAAGCGCGCCAAACCCAGGGAGAGCGCGCCGCCGCCGGCCGCCACGCCCGCTCCCGTCGTGGCGCCGCCCGTGGCTGCCGCGCCGGCCACCGGACGTCTGACGCTGCAGAGCCGTCCGTGGGCGCGCATCATCCTCGACGGAAAGGACACCGGTCAGTTCACTCCCACGGCCAACATGGAGGTGCCGGCGGGTGACCACGTGGTGGAGCTGGTCAACGACGAGAGCGGGCTGCGGCAGTCGTTCAAGGTCAACGTTCCGCCCGGCGGCAGCGCCCGGGTGGCCCGCGACCTGCGTTGAGGCATTCGTCAGCGCTTCAGGCGGACGCGTAGGGGCGCTAGGTTGCGCGGCATGTCCCGCCTGCCCGCCGCCGCCTGTGTGGTCACCCTGGTGCTCTGCGCCGCGGTGGCGGAGGCACACCCGGACGTCGACGCCGCCAAGGACGCGTACCTCAACGGTGACTTCCCGGCCGCGCTCAACCGGCTGGACGAGGCGGAGCGTTCTCCCACGGCCACGGAGGAGGACCGTGTGGCCATCCACTGGTACCGCGCGGCCAGCCACCACGCGCAGGGCAACACCGACGAGGCCGCCGCCGCCCTGGACCGCCTCCTGGAGCTGCGCCCCCTCTTCCAGCCGGACCGCGACGAGGCGCCACCCAACCTGCGCGCGCTCTTCCAGCGTCGACTCACCGCGTACCAGGAGGCGCACGGCGTGGGTGTGCAGCAGCCCGCGTGGGACGGCGCGCGGCTGGTCATCCCGCTCACCGGTCACGTCGAGGAAGCCTCACACGTCATGATCTTCGCGCGGCCACCCGACACCACGGATTATGTGGCCTTCCAGCTCCCGGTGACGGGCACCCACGCCACGGGCCTGCTCCCCGACGAGACGCTGTGGCACGGCGTGCGGGAGGCGGGCGCCATGGACCTGGTGGTGGAGGTGCAGAACGCGCGCGGCGTGCCGTTGGCGCGGGCGGGAAACGCGCTGGTTCCGCTGCAGCTCCCCGTCACTCCGGAGCAGGCCGACATCGTGCTCGCCACGGTTGCGCCCGCACCACCACCCGCCACGCCACCCCCGGGCACCGAGGCTGCGAACCCCGCGCCGCCGCCGACGGCGCAAGGCGAGAAGAGCTCGGGGCTGCCGGTGACGCCGTGGATGGGCATGGCGGGATGCACCGGGGCGTCCACGGCGTGTCTCGGGTTGACCACGTTCCTGGGCGCCACCTTCTTCAGCGGCATCCTCCTCTCGGAGGCGCTGCTGCCCAACGGCTTCGGCGGGAACATCCAGGGATTCCTGGCCATCCTCTCGTTCAGCATGTGCCCCGTGGCCACGGTGGCCTGCGTCAACAGCGGGCTGCTGAGCGCGTGCACCTTCACGTTGTTCCTCTCCGAGCTCTACTACGTGCGCGGGCTCGCGGTGCCGCCACCTGCCGTGCCGCTGCCCCGGCAGCCCACGGAGGCCGATGAGGACGCGGATCTCGTCGATGAGGCCTCGCTGCAACGCACCCGCACGCAGGCCTACTGAATCTCCTTCAGCGCGTGGCGGATGTCCTCCAGGCACATCTGCATCCGGTCGCGGTGGGTGCGGAAGGAGAGCACGCAGACGCGGATGAGGAACGTCCCATGCGTCACGGTGCCTGTCAGCAACACCCGCTGTCGCTGGTTCACCGCGGACATGAGCCTCCGTCCCAGCGCGTCGCGTTCCTCGTCGGAGAGCCCGGGCCGGCGGAGCCGGAAGGCCAACAGCGAGAGTTGCGGTGGCGCCACCAGCTCCAGCTCCGGCATCTCCCCCAGTTCCATGGCCAGCTCCGCGGCCAGGCTCAGTTTCTCGTCGAGCGCGTCCCGGAAGACGCCCGCGCCGTGCATCTTGAAGGGCAGCCAGATCCGGAGCCCGCGCAGGTCCCGGCTCAACTCCGGCGAAAGATCCGCGAAGTCCACGAGTTCCGGATCCGTCTGCGACGGCGGAAGGTATGCCGCTTCCACCCGGTGCGCCCGTCGCAGCGCCTCCCGGTCCCGCACGATCAGTGAGCCGGTTCCATAGGGCAGGAATAGCCCCTTGTGCGGGTCCAGCGTCACGCTGTCGGCGCGTTCAATGCCGTCCATGCGCGCGCGCCCGCGCTCGGTCAGCAGGAAGAATCCGCCATAGGCCGCGTCAACGTGGAACCACAGACCCTCCCGCTGCGCCACCTCGGCCAGCGCGCGCAGGTCATCCACCGCGCCGGTGTTGGTGGTCCCCGCGCTCCCCACCAGCATGAACGGCGTCAGCCCCGCGCGACGGTCCGAAGCCACCGCGTCCTCCAACGCGTCCACGCGGATGCGGAAGCTCTCGTCGGAGGGGAGGGCGCGTACGTTGCGGGAGGGGAAACCGGCCAGCATGGCCGCCTTGGCCACGGAGTGGTGTGCCTGGTCGGAGGTGTAGAGCACGCCGGAGAGGAAGTTCTCCGGGAGCCGCTCCCGTCGGGCGGTGATGACCGCCATGAGGTTGGCCATGGAGCCACCGGTGGTCAGCACCCCGCCTCCTTCGTCGGGGAAGCCGGCCAGCGCGCGGAACCAGTCCACCACGTTGCTCTCGATCTGGGCCAGCCCCGGCGCGGCCAGCCACACGCCCACGTAGCGGTTCACCGCGTCGGCAATGAGGTCCGCCACCGCCGCGTGGAAGATGCCGCCCCCGGGGATGTACGCCAGGTAGCCAGGGCTGGCGGTGTTGAGGCTGGCTGGGATGATTCGGCCAAAGAGCTGGCGCAATAGCCTTTCATAGGGTTGACCCCGATCCGGTAGCGGCTCCCGTAGCAGCGCCGCCAGCTTCCGCCCGCCCGCCGTGGCGTGCATGGGCTGCTCCGGAAGCGTGCGCACGTGGTCCACAATCCGGTCCATGGCCAGCTTCACCATCTGGCGCATGGCGGCCGGCCCCAGCTCCAGGGGGTGGGCCTCGGGACCTTCGGTTTGTCGACGTCGAACGGCCATGGGACCCGCGTCCTCCCCCAGGTTGCACGGCTCGGCTGAGCCCGGGAGGGTCCCCCGCACCTAGAGCCCGTCCCGCCCCGCTGGCAATGCCCCCGACACGACGTCCGTGAAGAGGCCGATGGGGGGATCGGACAGTGCTAAAAAATGCGCGGACCGGTGTATGGTGTCCACCAGCCTCCGAGAAGAAGCACCGTGCCCACCGCCTTCAAGCCCACCGACGTGCCCACCCAGCGTGCTGGCCTGGATATCAGCCGATTGCCGTTGTCGGCGGAGGAGGGCTTCGTGCTCTCGCGCGTCGACGGCCACACCACCGTCAAGGAGCTCATGACCGCCACCGGTCTCCCGGAGCGGTCCGTGCAGGATGCCCTGGAGAAGCTCCTCCGCCTGCAGGCCATTTCCATGGGTGCCTCCGCTCCCGCGCAGGGCCTCGCCGCCGAGGAGGACGAGGAAGACCTGGTGGAGCTCACGCCCGAGGAGCGTACCGAGAAGGTGGACCTCACCCAGGAGCAACGCCTCCGCCTCAAGACCATGGACCACCTCTGCGCGCACAAGCATCACTACGCGGTGCTCGGCGTGGTGCGGCAGGCCTCGGTCATGGAGGTCAAGCGCGCCTACCAGCAGCTCTCCAAGGAGTTCCACCCCGACACCTACTTCCGCAAGAACCTGGGCAGCTTCAAGCCCATGCTGGACCGCATCTTCCGCCACCTGAAGACGGCGTATGACGTCCTGGGGGATCCGCGGGAACGCGCCAGGTACGACGCCACCGTGATGTTCGAGGAGGACGCCGCCGCCCTGAAGCGTGCCGCCGAGCTGCGCTCCTGGGCCATGGACCCCAAGCGTCGCAAGGAGATGGAGGAGCGCCGGCTGCGACGCAATCCCATGATGCAGCGGCTCACCCGCGCCAAGCGGCACCAGCAGCGCGCGCAGGAGCTGTACGCCCAGAAGCAGCTGGCCGCCGCCGCCAACGAGATTGCGCTCGCCGTGGCGCAGGACCCGGTGGACCCAACGCTGCGTGAGCTGCAGCAGAAGATCCAGGCGGACATCCGCGCGGAGAAGATGACGCGGCTGGTGGCCCAGGCAGAGGCCATGCTGCACGCCGGCACGGTGGACGAGGAGGTGGTGCAGAGCACGGTGAAGCAGGCGTTGGAGCTGGAGAGCCAGGACTTCATGGTCTACGTGCGGCTGGGTCGGCTGCTGTTGCAGTCCAAGCAGTTGAAGGCCGCCCGGGAGCCCGCCGACCGTGCCCTGCGCATGGCGCCCGAGGACGCGCGGACGTTGACCCTCATGGTGGACGTCTACGAGGGCGCGGGGATGACCCTCAACGCCATCCGCATGCTGGAGAAGCTGGTCCAGCTCCACCCCAACCCGGAGCGACAGGAACGTCTCAAACAGCTCCGTCGGCAGTTATGATGCCATCGCACCTCGGAAGGGCCTGGAGTGTTCATGGGTGAGCGTGTCATCGGGATCGACCTGGGGACCACCAACAGCTGTGTGGCCATCGTCGACGGCGGAAGTCCCCGCGTCATCCCCAACAAGGGTGGCTACAAGACCACGCCCTCCGTCGTGGCGGTGGCGGAGAACGGCCGTCGCCTGGTGGGCCACATTGCCAAGCGTCAGGCCATCACCAACGCCGCCAACACCGTCTACGCCGCCAAGCGCGTGATTGGTCGCAAGTGGGGCCATCCCGCGGTGGAGAGCGCCAAGGAGACCTTCAGCTACAAGCTGGTGGAAGGCCCCCACGGCGACGTGCGCATCGAGCTGCGGGACCGCCAGTACAGCGTCCCGGAGATCAGCGCCGCGGTGCTCTCCGAGATGAAGAGCGTGGCGGAGGAGGCGCTGGGGGAGCCGGTGGAGAAGGCGGTCATCACCATCCCCGCCTACTTCAATGACGGCCAGCGCCAGGCCACCAAGGACGCCGGCAAGATCGCCGGTCTCGACGTCATCCGCATGATCAATGAGCCCACGGCCGCCGCGCTGGCCTACGGGTTCGGCAAGAACGTCGACCAGAAGATCATCGTGTTCGACCTCGGCGGCGGCACGTTCGACGTCAGCGTGCTGGAGATCGGCCAGGGCGTCTTCGAGGTCATCTGCGCCGCGGGCGACACGTACCTGGGCGGTGAGGATTTCGATCAGCGCATCATCGAGTGGCTCTGCTTCGGCTTCATGAAGGACCACAAGATCGACCTGCGCCAGGATCGCATGGCCCTGCAGCGCCTCAAGGACGCGGCGGAGACCGCCAAGTGCGAGCTCAGCACGCTGGAGAGCACCACCATCAACCTGCCGTTCATCATCAGCCCGCAAGGCTCGTCGGAGGCGTTGCACCTGCAGGCCACCCTCACGCGCGCCAAGCTGGAGGAGCTCACCGGGGACCTGGTGGACCGTTGCATCCAGATCACCGACCAGGCCCTCCGCGACGCCGAGCTCAAGCCCAGCGACATCCACGAGGTGGTGCTGGTGGGCGGGCAGACGCGCATGCCGCTGGTGCAGAAGCGCGTGGAGCAGTTCTTCAAGCGTCCGCCGTGCAAGGGCGTGCACCCGGATGAGGTGGTGGCGCTGGGCGCGGCAGTGCAGGGCGCCGCGTTGCTCACCCAGGAGCACGGCCAGAAGAGCGACATGCTCCTTTTGGACGTCACGCCGCACAATCTGGGCATCATGGTGGCGGGCGGCTACGCCAAGACGCTCATCGAGGCCAACTCCACCGTCCCCACCAGCGCCAGCCACACCTTCACCACCGCCAAGGACAACCAGACGCAGGTCAAGATCGTCATCCTGCAGGGCAACAGCCCCAAGGCGGAGCAGAACGAGGTGCTGGGGGAGTTCCTGCTCACCGGGCTGCGGGAGGCGGCGCGTGGCGTGGTCGAGGTGGATGTCACGTTCGACATCAGCGCCGACGGTATCGTCTCGGTGAGCGCCAAGGACAAGGACACCGGGAAGCAGCAGTCCATCGTCGTCACGGCCAGCAGCTCGCTCACGGAGGAGGAGCTCAAGCGCATCATGGCCGACAACAAGGACCTGGCCGTGGCCGCGCGCAGCAAGGAGGAGTTCGAGAAGGCGCGCGTGGACGCGGAGCGCATGCTGCGGGACCTGGACCGCCTCTGGCCGCAGGCGGAGGCCGCGTTTGCCGGCAACGCGCTGGGCCAGGAGACGCTGCGCAAGGCCAAGGCCGCCATGGACAAGGCCAAGGGCGCCATTGCCACGGGTCAGGCGGAGGCCATGCCGGAGGTGATGGAGCCGCTGGCGCGCACCCTCAGCCTCATCAAGGGCGCCGTGAGCAAGAAGGTCTGAGGAAAACGGCCGAAAACTACCCGCCCGGCCTGGGCGTTGCTAGCATCCCGCTTCACTTGCGTGGCGGGCCCGCATGGAGCCCCACGCGCGGGACGGCCGCATGAAGATCACTCCCCTGGACATCCAGCAGCAGCGTTTCCGCAGCGTCTGGCGCGGCCTGGACCGCGCGGAGGTGGATGCGTTCCTCAACCTGGTGGCCAGTGAGGTGGAAGCCCTGGTCCGGGAGAACCACGACCTCAAGGAGGAGCTCCGCCGGGCGCGCAACATGCTGGACCAGTTCCGTGAGCGTGAGCAGGCGCTCAAGGAGACCATGATCACCGCCCAGAAGATCACCGACGACATCAAGCACGCGGCCCGCAAGGACGCGGAGATCGTCGTGGGACAGGCGGAGCTGGAGGCGGAGAAGATCCTCCAGAACGCGCACCAGCGCCTCATCTCCATCATCGACGACATCCACGAGCTCAAGCGCCAGCGCGCGCTCCTGCGTGAGAACCTCCGCGGCGTGCTGGGCACGCACATGAAGCTGCTGGAGGTGAACGAGGAGGATGAGGCGGATACCCGCAACATCGAGGAGAAGCTGAAGGTCCTCTCCCGCAAGGGCCCGCGTCCCGTGGAGAATGACGCGCCCGCCCCCGCGGAAGCCGCTGGCGGCGCGCCACGTCGCTGAGCGCCGGCCATGGCCAACCCCAGCTGGCTCACCGCTGACGCGCACGGCGTCACCATCTCCGTCTACGTCAAGCCACGCGCCTCGCGCACCCGCATCACGGGCGTGCACGGTGACGCGCTGGCCATCCAGCTGGCCGCGCCGCCCGTCGACGGGGAGGCCAACCTGGAGCTCATCAGCTTCCTGGCCAAGGCGCTGAAGGTGCCACGCTCGTCGGTGGAGCTGGTGGCGGGGCAGACCTCCAAGCACAAGCGGGTGCGGGCCACGGGCGTGCAGCCCGACGCGGCGTTGGCCTCGTTGTCACCGGGAACCTGACGCGGGTCAGGCGTCGCGACCCACCGCGGCCAGCTCGGCGCGCAGGCGCTTGATCTCTTCACCGTACTGGGAAAGCCGACGCTGCGCCTTGGCAAGCTCCTCGCCCAGGTTGGTCTCGCCGCTGGCGGGCGCGGGTTGCGGGCCCGGGGTGAGGCTGCGGGAGTTCTTGAGCTGCTCGTTGAGCGTCTCCACCTCCTTGGCCAGCACCTTCGCTTCGCGGTCGGCCTTGCGCAGCTTCTCCAGCGCGTCCTTCCGCTCGGCATCCAGCTCGGTGAGCTGCTTCTTGATCTTGGCGGTCTCCAGCGTCTCACGCTCCAGGGCGCGGACGGCCTCCTGGAGCCGGTTCTGCGCGCTGGCCAGCTCCACGGAGCCGCGGCTGGCCTCCTCCTCGGCGCGGAGGAGCAGGCTGCCCAGCGCCTCGTTCTCCTGCGCGGCCGCCTTGCGCTCCCGATCCAGGGACTCCAGCGCCGCCACGTGGCTGGACTCCAACGCCACGCGCGCCTGCTGCTCGTGCTGCAGCTCGGTGCGCACCCGCTGGAGCTCGTCGGTGAGCGTCGTGATCTCCTGGCGAACCTGCGTGGCGTCGAGCTGCGCAATCTCCGCGCGCGCGCCCACCGCCTCCTTGTCCTGGCGCAGGGCGTCCAGCTCGCCGCGCAGCTTCCGGAGCTCCGCCTCCATCTCCTGCGTGGCGGCGGCATTTCCGGCGCCCTGGCGCGCTTCCTCCAGCTCTGAACGCAGCGCGGCGATCTGGCCCGCGCGCTCCGCCTCCGAGGCCATGGTCTGCGTGATCAACGTGGCCAGCTCGGACTGGCGGGAGGTGAGCTGCGTCTTGAGGGCGTCGCGCTCCGCCTGGAGGTTGGCCATCTGGGTGGTCAGCGAGGTCAGCTGCGACATGGCCGCGGTGAGCTGCTCGGTGAACGCGGTCTTCTCGGCCTGCAGCGCCGCCAGCTGCTCGGCCAGCGTGGTCTTCTCCGCCTGCACGGCCGCCAACTGGGACGCCACCGCGTCCTTCTCCGCGCGCACCGCCGCCGTCCGCGCTTCGGCATCCTCGCGTGCCCGCTCCGCGGCCTGGAGCTCGGCGGCGCTGGCCTCGGAGCCGCTCTGCTGCGACCCGAGGTCCTCCTCCGTCCGCCTCAGCTTCACCCGCAGCTGCGCCAGCTCCTGGAAGTTCTCCTCCAGCGTGGCCTTGGTGGACTCAAGCTCCTCGCGCAGGGACCGCAGCTCCCGCTCCGCGCTGGCCCCTCCGTTTCCCGCCAGCTGGGCCGTCAGCTGCCGCTCGCGCTCCTCGGCAGCGGCCAGGCGCTTCTTCAGCTCTTCCGCGCTGAGGCTGCCCTCCGTCGCGCGCTTCTCCGCCTCACGGGCCTTGCGCTCCGCTTCCGTGGCGCGCTGCTCGGCGCCCAGCTTGTCCCGTTCCGCCGCGGCGCGCGCGGAGAGGGCGTCGGCCAGGAGGCGCGCGGTGGACTGCTCCGCGCCAACCGCGGCTGCCACCGCACTGGCCGAAGGGGCAGGGGTTGCCGACGGCGGCGGCGTCCGCGACGAGGGCAATGCCGGAATGGCCGCGCCGCGGTCCAGTGCCTCGATGGGAACCGCCACGCTCTCAATGGAGACGTCCCACTCCGTGCCGCCCTCGGGCAGCTCCACCGCCGCGCGACCGGGCGCGGGCAGCGCCGGCGTGTCGCCCAGCACCACGTCCTCCTCCACCGGCGTGGCCATGTTCTCCTTGGTGCCGTTGGGATTGGTCATCGGTTCGCTCGAGGCGGAATGCGCCACGTGGGATGGCGGATCACACACCGAGCATTTGCCGGCAATACGCGGGGGTCAAGTAATCAGACGGTGGGGATGCGGTTCCATCGTCTGGCGGTCGGTGGGAATGCGTGAGGGAGCGCACAACGCGGGCTGGAGGCGGAGCGTGGCTTCCCGAGCGGATTCGGCTGCTGTCGTCGATAACGAGCTCACCCGGTGAAGCGGCCGACGATCTCCGGGTGCGGTTGTGGAATCAGCTCCCGACCCAGGAACCCCTCCGCTCCCGCTGCCTCCTGTGCTGCGTCCAGCGCTGCTTCCACGTCGGCGAGCGGGCCGGTGAAGAGGGCGAGTCCCTTGCCGCCGATGCCGGCGGCGAGGCGCAGCTTGATGAGCCACACCTCCGCGGCCTTCAGTCCCGCGTCGGAGGCGCGCACGGCGGCGGCGGCGGTATTTGTCTCCAGCACGCCCAGCGCCACCACGTCCTGCACCACCGGCTTGCCCTGCAGCGCCGCCACCACGCCGGGATGCACCGCGGGAAGGATGAGGTGGTCCAGGAGGGCTTCCGCGCTGCGCACGCGCGCCTCCTCCAGCGACTCCTCCACCGACGAGACCTGGCCCACCATGACCAGGATGGTCTTCCCCGGAGAGACCTCCGCGTATTGCACCACGGTGACGGGTGCCTTCTTCACCACCGCGTCCAGCACAACGTAGGCGCGGCTCAAAGAGCCCACCTCGATCAGTGCCAGCGCGGGGTTCTCGGTCATGGGCGCTTCAGGGGCCTGCAGCGTCAGACAATACGGAAGCTGTCCTTGATGGTGCAGCGACGCTCACGCGTGAAAGTGCGCGGCGTGGTGAGGCCCTCGCCGGTGGGGCTGGCAATGGTCCAGCTGGTCCAGCCTTCACCGCCCATGCCAATGCCGTTGTAGCAGGGCCCGTTCTTCACGAAGATGGACGTGTTCACCGCGCGCGCCATCTTGTGCAGGTTGTCGATGTTGGTGGAGTACATCACCGCGGTGTGGCCAAAGCCGTGCTCCACGCGCACCGCGGCCTCGATGGCGGCGTCGGCGTCTTCCGCGCGGAACATGGGGAACACCGGCATCAGCAGCTCCTCCTGCACAAAGGGATGCTTCTCATCCACCTCGCACAGCAGCAGGCGCGTCTCCGTGGGCACGCGACGACCGATGGCGTCGGCAATCCTCGCCGCGTCCTTGCCCACCCATTCCTTGTTGACGTGGCCGTCCTTGGTCAGCACCACGCGTTCCAGCTTCTGGATGTCCGCGTCGGACATGATGGCCGCGCCGTTCTTCTCCAGCAGGCGCTTCAGCGCGTCGGCCACGTCGCGGACCACAATCAGCTCCTTCTCCGCGATGCAGACGATGTTGTTGTCAATGCTCGCGCCTGCCACCACGCCGCGCGCCGCGCGCTCCAGGTCGGCCGTCTCGTCGACCACCACGGGCGGATTGCCCGGACCCGCGCACACCGCGCGCTTGCCGCTCTGCATGGCCTGCGCAACCACGGCGGGACCGCCGGTCACCACCACCAGGCGCACGCCCGGGTGCTTCATCAGCTTCTGCGCACTCTCGATGGTGGGCTCGGCAATGCAGGAGAGCAGGTTGGGCGGACCGCCGGCATCCAGCACCGCGTGGTTCAGCTCCTCGATGAGCCAACGGCACACGCCCTTGGCCGAGGGATGCGTGTTGAACACCACCGAGTTGCCACCGCTGATCATGCAGATGGCGTTGTTCATCACCGTCTCGGTGGGATTCGTGGTGGGGGTGATGGCGCCAATCACGCCAAAGGGCGCGCGCTCCATCAGCGCCAGCCCGTCGTCACCGGTGTAGGCGTCCGGCCGCAGCATCTCCACGGAGGGGGTCTTCTCCACCACGCACGCGTTCTTCTGCAGCTTGTCCTCGTAACGACCCAGGCCGGTCTCCTCCACGGCCATCTTGCTCATCTGCGGGATGAGGCCACGGGCGCGGGCGCGGATGGCGTTGATGAACCGGACCCGGTCCTCCACGCGGTAGTTGTGGACGATCTGGACGTGCGCCTCACGCGCCGCCGCCACGGCCTGGTCCATGTCACCAAAGACGCCGGGACGGCTGTGCCCCACCGCGGGAGCGCGACGGTGGATCTCCGCCTCGTCGGAGCGGCTGTAGGTCTGCACCGGGGGGAGCGGCGTGCGGTGCACGGTGTCGTGCGCCAGGTAGTCGCCGCGCTCGCCCTTCTTGGGCGCCTTGTAGCTGCCACCCTGGTAGCCGCCGCCGCCGCCGTCCGCCGGCACCACGATGGTGGGCGGCGTGGGCGCGCAGGCGCTGCCGGGTCGGGCCGGCGTGGCGCTGGGGCTGGTGGCGGGGACCACCTTGGCTCCCACCGCGGGCGCCAGCTTCTCCACCACGCGCTCGACAATCTCGTTGAGTTTCCGCTCATCCAACGTGATGGCCATGGCAGTTCCCTTCACACTCACTCATTCCTCGTGTCCGACGGACAGAAGAGGAAATACGGAGATGGGCAGCCGTACCGGCTGAAGCACTCCTGCAGGTCCCGCGTGGCGCACAGGCTGCCCGCCGCCAGGTAGCGACAGTACAAATCCTGGCAGGTGGTGAAGCTCTGCGGCTCGCCGCACACGGTGCATTCCAGCTGGACCGGACCACAGCCGCACAACGTGAGGGCCGCCAGCAGGAGCCAGCGCGCGGCGCGTGGGACGGGGAGGCGGGGAAGGCGCGCATGCGGCATGCGCCTCATTCCTTCTGGTATTTCACCACGCCGCCCACCTCCATCTGGTCCACAATGGCCATGATGGTGGCGTCCACCGGCTTGTCCTTGGTGACCGTGGTGTTCCGCGCGGAGGAGCCGGCGGCGTACAGCACCACCTCACCCACGCCCGCGCCCACCGCGTCCACCGCCACCACCACGCCGCCGGTGAGCTTGCCCTCGGTGTCCATGCCACGCACCAGCAGCAGCTTGAGCCCTTCCAGCACGGGCTCCTTGCGCGTGGCCACCACGGTCCCCACCACCTGACCCAGAATCATGGGCGCAACCTCACTCGCACGACTGGCCGCAGGCGTCCGCGGCGCATTGCCTCAGCTCGTTGCGCTCCGTCTCGGAACGGGCGCTGTCGGCCTCGGCACAGATCTCGTCGCAGCGCACGGTGCGCTGGCTGCGACCCACCTGGCAGGTGGCCGTCCCCGGCAAACCCGCCGGGACACCGGAACAACCCGCCAGGAGGGCCAGCGCGGCCAGGCCCGCTGTCACCCACCGCATCATCACTTCGCGGGGGCGGTGGACTTGCGACCCAGCGGCAGCGCCAGGTCGATGTTGGCGTGCGGACGCGGAATCACGTGGACGCTCACCAGCTCACCCACGCGCTCGGCAGCGCGCGCGCCGGCTTCCGTGGCGGCCTTCACCGCGGCCACGTCGCCACGAACGATGGCGGTGACGAATCCTCCGCCAATCTTCTCGTAGCCCACCAGCTCCACCTTGGCGGCCTTCACCATGGCGTCGGCAGCTTCCACCATCCCCACAAAGCCCTTGGTCTCGATCATGCCCAGCGCGTCAGACATGGTTCCTCTTCTCTTCTTCCGCCGGCCCTGTCCTGCGGCGGACGTGGTCTAGGGTTGAGCTTCAGAAAATCACTTGTCCTTGGAAGGCGCCCCGCTCTGGCCCGTGATGCTCTCCAGCACCGCCGTGGCCGCCTTGGCCGCCTCGTCGATCTCCGCCTCCGGCCCGGCCAGGTACAAGCGGCCAAAGGCGCCAAAGGGCGTGACGTCCACCAGCTTGATGTTCGCGGCCTTCTCCGCCTCGTTGGCGGCCAGCGCCACGTACGCCGCGGGCTCCGTCTCCAGCACCAGCATGCTCTGCCCGGGCTCGATCATGGAGCCAAAGCGGATCTTGTCGATGATCATGGCGTGCATGGGCTCAATGGCGCGGATGATGGTGTTGCTCACCACCTTGGGCTTGATGCGGTGCTCCAGCTTGGCGCCCAGCTGCTCCAGGATGGCCGCGCCGGCGCTCTGCACCTCACCCTTGTCCTCGTGGTGGACCTCCAACATGCCGTAGGCGCGCTCCACCACCAACGTGGCGGGGTTCACCTTGGTCTTCTTGAGCGCCACGTCCATGAGGCGGTGGATGGCCATGCCGGGCGCAATCTCCACGAACAAGCTCGCCACGTAGGGGACGGGATAGAAACCGCGGCAGGTGGTGCAGATGTGCGCGGCCAGTTGCGGCTGCAGGGAGTCCAGGAATGCGTACGAGCGGAGCGTGACGGACATGCGGAGCCCTCAGGAGGGGACAACGGCTGGCGGGCTTATAGAGCCGTGAGGGCAGGGTGGGTCAATGCATCCGGCAACCCCCCGGAGGGGCCCGACGCTCCGCGCCACAACCCAGGCATTCCCATGACGTCGTCAGAAAGCGTGGCTCCGTGCTGGTGGAAACCACGGCAACCCGCTACAGACGGGCCATTTCCTGCGGAGGAGACGTTGATGATGCGGCGTGGTGTGGCGGGCGCCTGCGGCCTGGTGGCGGTGCTGTGGGGGCCATGGGCGTGCACGGGTGGGTCGGGCGCAACAACGGGATCCACGGCGGCCGCCGCAAGCTCTTCTTCCTCCTCCAGCGCTTCATCCGGCGGCTTCAGCAGCTCTTCCGCTTCTTCCAGCGCCAGCAGCTCCAGTGCCAGCTCGTCGACAAGCTCGTCCTCGGGGATCACGTCCACAACGTCTTCCGCCGCCACCACCTCCAGCGCTGCCAGCTCCTCGGGGTCTTCCGCCTCCTCGTCGTCCAGTGCGTCCTCCGCCAGCAGCACCTCGTCGTCGTCTTCCGGGGAGCCGCTACATGGGTCGGATGTGTTGCGGCCGGGGTCGTGCCGGGAGGAGGAGGACGTGGGGCGTGATGGTGAGGCGGAGTCGCGGATCACGCGTTCGTGGGCGGGTGAGCAGCTTCTCCGGGAGGAGGAGGACCGGGACCGGGATGGTCGCGCGGACCGCGTTGTGACCCACGCGTACGAGGACGGGCTGCAGGTGGCCAGCACCGTGGATCACGACGGAGACGGCATCCCGGATCTCAACATCACCCGCAGGCATGACCAGGAGGGCCGCGTGACCACGGAGGAATGGCGGGAGATTTCCACCGGGCGCGTGCTCCGACGTGTCAGCTGGACGCGCACCGACACCGCCGCCACCGAGGACGTGGACCTCTATGACGACGGCATTCCCGACCAGCGCCTCACGCACACCTACCAGGACGGCCTGCTCGTGCAGACGGATGTCGACGACGGCGCCAACGGCAGCGTCGAGCTGCGCGTGACCATGACCTACGTCGACGGGCGTGTGTCGCGTCGGGAGTGGCGCGGGATGCCGTCGGGAACGGTGCAGGCGGTGGCGGCGTACGGCTACGACCCGGCCGGCAATCTCGTGCAGGTCCACCATGACCGCAACGGGGATGGCACGTGGGATTCCCTCGTGCTGCATGACTACGGGTGCTGGGAGGAGCCTTCCACCAGCAGCTCGTCGGGGAGCAGCTCATCCGGCGGGACATCCTCGTCCAGCGGCGGGTCCACCTCGTCGGGCGGTGTGGATTGCAGCGTGGGTGAGGACGTCGACACCACCGTGGAAGCGCCGGTTGCCACGCCCGCCGCGTGCGAGGTGTTCTCCCTCGAAGCCGCGCTCTCGTCGGATGACGCGGATTTCGTCGTCGTGAGCTTGCTGACGGGCCAGGTTCTCGTGGCTTCCACCGACCTGGGTGACCCCGCGTCCTGCCCCGGCGTCGACACGGTCCTGGACCTCCACGCCCTGCCCGTGGGCACGCTCCCCAATGAGCCCGGGTGCGGTGGCACCTCGCTGGCTTGTGACGACGACGGTGGTCCCGACGCCTGCTCCCGCCTGACGTACGTGGCGTCTTCCGATGGGGATTACCTGGTGCGCATCCGCGCGCTCGCGGGAGCGGTGGTGCCGTCATACCGGGTGGTGCTGCGGGTGATGACGCCGGAGTGCGGGAACGGCGTGGTGGAAGGCGCGGAGGCCTGCGACGACGGCAACGCGCTGCCCGGTGATGGTTGCTCCCCCACCTGTGGCGCGGAGGGCGCGTCGTGCAGCGCGCCGGTGGTCCTCAGCGTGGGCCCCGACGAGGTCGTGGTGGGGCCGTTCTCCACCGCGGGGCAGGGGAACGACTTCTCGGCGGGCTGCGCGAGCACGGCGACGTCGCCGGACACGGTGTTCGAGGTCACCGCGCTGCAGGATGGTGCGTTGCATGTGACGCTGGACAGTGAGCCGTTCATGGATGGCGTCCTGGCGGTGACGGGAACCGGTTGTGCCGCGGCGCAGACGGCGTGTGTCAACCGGCGCGGCGCCGACGAGGTGGAAACGCTGGCCCTGGCCATCCAGGCGGGACAGACGCGCTGGGTCCACGTCGACAGCGTGGGCGGCCCGGGGAACGTCACGCTGCGGCTGCGCATTGCGCCTCCCGGTTGTGGCAACGGCGTGGTGGAGGCCAACGAGGCCTGCGACGACGGCAACACCACGTCCGCCGACGGATGCAGCGCCACCTGCCAGGATGAATGCCGTGTCCCGGAGCTCACTGACACAGCGTGGGACTCGCCGGAGCGGATCCCCGACTTCTGCACGGAGTGGCACAAGGTCAACGCGGCCCTGAGCGCCGGCACGGACCAGGACTTCTACGTCGTGCAGCTGGCTGCGGGGGAGAGCGTCGAGATTGAGACTTACGTCGAGACGGAGGGAACCTGTTCGGGTGCGGACACCGTGGTGGACGTGGCGCGCGCGCCCCTCACGGCCGAGCCCACCGTCGACGACTGCCCCACCGTGGATCGCGGCATCCGGTGTGACGACGACAGCGGTGCGAGCACCTGCTCGCTGCTGGAGTTCACTGCCACGCAGGCGGGGGACCATGTGATCCGCGTCATCGAGTACAACTTCGACTCCGCCATCAGCCGCTACGACTTGCGCGTCACGCGACTCCCCTGATTCCGCGTCGGTTGACGCTTGTTTGCGCGCCTTGCTACGCGCCGTGGGCCGGCAATGGTGTCGTCACGGGGAGCGAGGACATGCGGAGAGGATGGGCGTGGGTGGCACTGTGCGCGGCCATTCCCTTGACGGGTTGTCTCACCACCTCCGGAGGCGCGGCGTCCAGCTCGGGTTCCACCAGCGCGTCCAGCAGCAGTGGAATCGTGACGGAATCGTCGTCCTCCAGCGGCAACAGCTCGTCGGGAGAGGCGTCGTCCTCCGCGACGTCTTCGTCGTCGTCGAGCGCGTCTTCCAGCAGCTCGTCGTCGGGCAGCGTCAACACGTCCACCAGCAGCTCGTCGTCGGGCAGCGTCAACACGTCCACCAGCAGCTCCTCGTCGGGCAGCGTCAACACTTCGACCAGCAGTTCCTCGTCGGGGGATGTGGGCGGTTCCACCAGCAGTTCCTCGTCCACCAGCAGCTCCTCGTCGGGCGACGTCGGGACTTCCTCGTCCAGCTCCGGCGGATTCCACGCCGGGAATTGCACGGACCCCATCCCGCTGCAGCTCGGGTTCAACCAGGGAGACAACAGCAGCACGTCGGACTTCGTCCTCGGCGCGTGCACGTTCGACGGGCGGACCGGCGGTGGAGACGTGGCGTTCAGCTACGCGGTGCCCGCGGGCAGCCCGCGCGACCTCGTCCTCACCGTCACGTCCACGGGCGACCACGTGCTCTTCGCGCGCAGCGCGTGTGTCGCGCCCACGGAGCTGGGCTGCGCGGATGACGCCGGTCAGGGAAGCGCCGAGCACATCGAGATCCTCGGGGTGCAGCCGGAGACCAGCGTGTTCGTCCTCGTTGGTGCGTGGCGCGCGCAGGATGGTGCGCCGTTCTCCCTCGAGGCCTCGCTCCGCGACATCGTGGCCTACGGTGCGGACTGCGACCCCGACGGCATCACGAGTCGCTGTGTCTCGCCCTACGCCTGCAATGACGACGGCGACGGCACCCACTCCTGCGGCGACTTCGTCTCCCCGCTGACGCTGGCGTGCCAGGCCGCACCCGCTGTGGAACTGGATGTGCCGGTGAGCGGTACCACCGTGGGCGCCGACGACGTGACCGAATTCCAGTGTGTCTTTGGCGGCGGGCCGGACGTCATCTACCTCCACACCGCCTCCGTCGACAGCGACGTTCTCGTTGAGGTCGCACCCGAGCCCGGAGTCATCGTGAGCGCGCGGCGCGTGTGCGCGGATGAGTCTTCGGAAGTGGCCTGCTCCAGCGGCGGTCCGCTCGAGTTCATCAACGTGTTGGCGGGTGAGACCGTCAGCATCGTCGTCGCACAAATCGACTCGTTCCCCGGCAGCTACTCCTTCACCGTGCATGAGCGCGTGATCCTCGACGCTGGCGCCGCGTGCGTTCCCGGTGGCGCCGACTCGCGCTGTCGCGACGGACTCATCTGCCGCTGGGACGAGACCCAGATGTCCAACGTCTGCATCGCCCCCACCGCGCCGGAGCTCTCCTCCGTCAACGCCGCCAAGTTGGACCGCGACCAGGATGGCACGCCGGATTCGCTGCACCTGGTGTTCTCTGCCGTCGACCCCGACGCGGACATGGCGGGCGTGGACCTCACCCTTCTCGACGCCAACGGCGACCTGGTTGTCCTCGGGTTCACCACTCCCACCGGAGCGACCGCGACCGTTCCCGCGGAGCTCCCCCTGGAGCTGTCGTGGCTGGGCGGGCAGACCAACCTGGCCAACCAGCCGCTGAGCATCCACTTCGGCGCCTTCACGCAGCCCGACCAGCTCGTCGCGGTGCGCGTCGTGGTGCGGGACGCGGTGTACCTTCGCAGCAGCCCCGTGGAGGCCACGCTGGGCACACTCCCGGTCATCCCGGAGGGCGGCACGTGTGACCCGCGAGGCATCGACAACGTCTGCGCGCTGGGACTCTCGTGTGGCGTCGACGGCAACGGAGGCTACGCGTGTCGCAACCCACTTGGCGACGCATGCGCCCTTGCCACCACGCTGCAACCCGGTGTCGCCTTCAGCGGCAACACTGCCGGCGTCTCCAGCGTCACCGACTCCAACTGCAACGACGCTGCTTCCGCGGACCTCTTCCTCGCCTACACCGTGCAGTCCACCACGGACGTGGACCTGCTGGTGCGGCTGGATTCCGCCACCGACCAGGGATTCAGCATCCGGACCACCTGTGAGGACCCCGCCACGGAGCAGCTGTGTCGCGACGCGGTCGCCGGCGGCACTCCGGAGCAGGGTTGGCTCCGCGGGACGCCGGGACAACAGCTCAGCATCGTGGTGGGGCCGTGGCAGCCGGATGACATCGGGCCCTTCACCATCGTCGTGACGGAGCACCCGCCGCTCAACGAGGGGGACGCCTGTGTGGCCACCCCGTCGTCCCAGCCGTGCTCGCCTGGTACCTACTGTGATGTCGGCACGGCCCGATGCGTGGTGGCGGGGTGCGGCAACAACATCCCGGAGCCCAATGAGCAGTGCGACGATGGCAACACCAATGACGGCGACGGATGCAGCGCCACGTGCCAGTGGGAGCCC
This sequence comes from Myxococcota bacterium, assembly GCA_040752415.1. Lineage (GTDB taxonomy): Bacteria > Myxococcota > JACRCW01 > JACRCW01 > JACRCW01 > JBFMGU01. The sequence goes on along the minus strand of JBFMGU010000071.1, from coordinate 13,937 downwards.
GCGGTGTGCGGCGACGGCATCCTGCAGTTCGGTGAGGTCTGCGACGACAACAACCAGGACAACGGGGACGGCTGCAGCAGCCAGTGCACGCTGGAGGGCACGGTGGCGGAGAGTGAGCCCAATGATGACGGCGCGGTCTCCCAGGGCCCGGACAACTTCGGCAACGACTTCTCCTCCGCCAACGCCAACGGACCCTTCACCACGGACGAGCTCATCTCCGCGTCCTTCGGCCAGCTCGGCGACGAGGATGTCTTCGCCGTGCAGAACACCGGCACCACCGCCGTGGCCGTGCACTTCGAGACGCGCAACAGCGTGGGCAGCCCCGACTGCGGCACCGGCCCGCTGGACACCATCCTCTCGGTGCGCAACACCCAGGGCACCATCTTCCCCAATGCGCGCAACGACGACCGCGTGCCCGGCAACTGGTGCTCCGCGCTGGACCACACCATCCCCGCGGCCACCACCGTCTACGTCCACGTCATGGACTACAACGACGACGACGATGGCGCCGCGTACTTCCTGCAGATTGATTTCCCGTGACGTGAGCACCCCATGAGCACACCAGAGCTGGTGGTCGGGATGCCTCGCGGGGGGCCACGCGCGCCGTGGTGGGACCGCGCGTATGAGCCCACCGTCCTTGAGTGGCTCGACGACCCCGCCATTCCCCAGCACAGGAAGGCCGCGGTGATTGCCGGGCTGGACCGGTGGAACCGTCGGTCCGGTGCGTACTGGCTCTTCTCCCGTGCCACGCTCTCCCAGCTCCCCGCCGACGCCACGGAAGCCCGCGTGCTCGAGCTGGGCGCGGGGCATGGTGCGCTCAGTGTGGCCATGGCGGACGCGCTGCGCTCCCGTGGGCTGCGCGCGCGCGTGGTGGCCAGTGACATCTCCGCCGAGTACGTGCGCGCCATGTCCGCCGACGAGCGGCTCCGCTCCCGCGGCGTCACCGCGCTGCAGCTGGATGCCACCGCGCTCGCGCTCGCCGACGGGTCCTTTGACGTGGCGGTGCTGACCCAGACGTTGCACCACCTGGAGCCGCCGCAGGTGGTGTCGCTGTTGCGGGAGGCCACGCGCGTGGCGCGTCGGCTCGTGATCATTGACGGGTGGCGCGCGCCGTGGATGCTGCTGGTCACGCCGCCCATCTGGCTGCTGGGCAACTACCCCGCGTTCCGTGACGGCGTGGTGAGCCTGCGTCGCATGTATTCGCGGCGTGCGCTGCTGCACCTGTGTGCGCAGGCGGGCGTGCACGTGGAGGCGGGGTTCATGCCGCCGGGGTACCTGCGCGCCGTGGTCTCGCGGGAGCCGTTCACGTCTCGCTGATGGTGCGCAGCTTGGCGGTGGGGGCCTCGGTCTCCGCCCAGGTGACGTCGCGCTCGCTGTGCAGCAGGAGGACGGGGCGCTCCAGGTGGTCGTGGACCAGGGTGCCGTCGCGGTAGCGGGCAACCTTCTGCGCCGCCTCCACCTCGCCGCCCACCCAGCGACACACCGTGTAGTTCAGCCCCTCCAGGATCACCTCCACCTTGTACTCGCTCTGCATGCGGTGCTTGAACACCTCGAACTGCAGCGGGCCCACCACGCCCAGGAACGCGTCCTTCTCCACCATCCCGGGCCGATGGAACACCTGCACCGCGCCTTCCAGCGCCAGCTGCTCCAGCCCCTGCTGCATCTGCTTGCGCTTGAGCGGGTCCTTGAGTCGCAGGCGACAGAAGTGCTCCGGGGAGAAGCGCGGGATGCCATCAAAGCTGCGCTTGTCTCCCTCGGTGAGCGTGTCGCCGATCTGGAAGAGGCCGGGGTCGAACACGCCCAGCACGTCGCCGGCGAAGGCTTCCTCAACCTGCGTGCGCTCCTGCGCCATCATCTGCGTGGCGCTGGACAGCCGGATCTCGCGGTCCATGCGCACGTGGTAGGCCTTCATCCCGCGCGTGTAGCGACCACTCACAATGCGCATGAACGCCAGGCGGTCGCGGTGCGCGCGGTCCATGTTCGCCTGGATCTTGAAGATGAAGCCGCGGAACTGCTCGTCCTTGGGGTCCACCGTGGCGCCGCCCGCGGTGCGCGGCAGCGGCGTGGGGCCCAGCTCCAGGAACGCGTCCAGGAACGGCTCCACGCCAAAGTTGCTGAGCGCGCTGCCAAAGAACACCGGCGTCAGCTCACCGCGGTCAAACGCGGCGCGGTCAAACGTGCCGCCCGCACCGTCCAACAGCTCAATCTCGTCCTTGAGTTGCTTGGCCTCCTGCTCGCCCACCACGTCGGCCAGCTGCGGGTCATCCACGCCCAGCGCGGTCATCTCCACCTTGCGCGCGCCGTGCTCGCCGCCCTCGAAGAGCAGCACCTGCTTGGCCTGCCGGTGGTAGACGCCCTTGAGGCTGCTCCAGCCGCGCACGGGCCAGGTGAACGGGCAGCACTTGATGCCCAGCACGCTCTCCACCTCGTCCAGGATCTCGAACGGGTCGCGGCCCAGGCGGTCGCACTTGTTGACGAACGTGAAGATCGGCGTGCGACGCAGCTTGCACACGTCAAACAGCTTCCGCGTCTGCGTCTCCACGCCCTTGTTGTTGTCCAGGAGCATGATGGCGCTGTCGGCGGCGGTGAGGGTCCGGTAGGTGTCCTCGCCAAAGTCCTGGTGTCCGGGGGTGTCCAGCAGGTTCAGGTTGTGTCCGCCGTACTGGAACTGGAGCACGCTGCTGGTGACGCTGATGCCGCGCTCCTTCTCGATCTCCATCCAGTCACTGGTGGCGTGCTGCTTGGCCCTGCGTGCCTTCACGCTGCCCGCCAGCTGGATGGCCCCGCCGTAGAGGAGGAGCTTCTCCGTCATGGTGGTCTTGCCGGCGTCGGGGTGGCTGATGATGGCGAAGGTCTTTCGCTTGTCGATTTCTCGGGAGAGCTCTTGCGGCGTCATGGGCGCGCGTACGTGCCCGAGAGCGTGAGCCGTTGCAAGCGTGGACGCCAGCGGCGGTGCCTTTCCCCCTCCCTCTCCCTCTCCCTCTCCCCCTCCCGGAAGTCCGTGGACCCTGGTGCAGCGCGTCCGTGGGTGGCCCCCCGCGGGAAGCGCCCTGGAGAACGCGTGCAACCGTTGTCGCCCCGGAGCGCGGACTTCCGGGAGGGGGAGGGGGAGCGGGAGAGGGAGGGGGAAAGGCGCCCTGTCTTCCCCGGTGCCACCATTCCCTGCTAAAGACCGCGCTCGCGTCGTCGTGGGAGGCAGCGTGCTCGGGGTGGTTTCGCTGGTGCTGATGGTGGCGTGCGCGGAGCCGGCTCCCAGCGTGGCGGTGACGCCGCTGTCCGCCAGACAGGGCGTCACCCCGGACCTGGCCGACCTCCTCACCGACAACCTCATCAAGCACATCCGTGAGAGCAACCGCTTCTCCCGCGTGGTCAGCGCCAAGGAGGTGCAGGCCACGTTGAACTTCGAGATGCAGAAGCAGCTCCTCCAGTGCACCGACACCTCGTGCATGGCGGAGGTGGCCGCCAGTCTCGGCGTGGACTTCCTCATCACCGGCACGCTGGGGCGCGTGGGCAGCTTCTGGCTGCTCAACATCTCGCTGGTGAGCGTGCGCACCGGACAGAACGCCGGCTCCGTCAGTGAGTCCATCCCCGCCGTCAGTGAGGACACGCTGCTCCTGGCCATGCCCGGCGTGGTGGGGAAGCTGCTGAAGGATCTCCCCGGCGGCTCGCCGCTCGTTCTCGCGCCGGCCCCCGCGGCGCCGCCGCAGGTTCCCGCGCCGCCACCCGTCGAGGCGACGTCCGGCGGTGGTCCCTCGGTTCCCGCGCTGGCGCTCGGCGGCGTGGGCGGCGTGGGCGCGGTGGTGGGGGTGCTGGGCGTGGTGACCGCGCTCCTTGGCAGCGGCATGGCGCTGGGCACGTTGGCGTACTTCAACACCACGCGCGGCGCCGACAAGAACTACGACCAGCTCAACCTGGCATGGATGGGCGGATGGGCGGTGTTGGGATTGGGCGTGTTGCTGGGGTTGCTGGGCGGCGTGGCGGCGGTGGCCGGTGGCGTGGGCTACGTGGTGATGCGGTGAAGGAGCGCGGCATGGGGTGGCGGGTGGGGCTCCTGGTGGGTCTGCTGGCGTGCGCCTCGGCGTGCCTGCCCGGGGCCGCGCCGTGTGAGGTGGACGCGGATTGTCGCGCGGGCAACGCGTGCGTGCAGGGCCGCTGCACCCCCGGAGAGCGCACCTCCACCTCGTCCTCTTCCACTGCATCCGCCACGTCTTCATCGTCCAGCGCGTCGTCTTCCAGTGCGTCATCTTCAAGCTCGTCGTCTTCCAGCGCCTCGGTTTCAAGCTCCACGAGCGCCAGCTCCACGACCTCCAGCGCGTCGTCCTCCGCCAGCAGCTCCACGTCATCCAGCAGCAGCAGCGGCGGCATCGACGGGGGCACGGCTTATGCGCTGGTGCAGGGGTGGTTTGACCTGCATGGACTGGCGGCCAACGTGCCCACGTTCGAGGTGGGCGGGATCATGGAGCGCGCCCGCACGTGCGACGCCGACGGCGGAACGTGCATTACCGGGGGATTCTCCGCGGGAGGAAAGCCATGAGAGCGGTTCGGCTGGGTGGCCTGGTGGCGGCGTGGTGGTGCGCGGCTCCGGCGTGGGCGTTGATGACCTACAGCGGGCAGTTGGTGCTGAACGGCGCACCGGCCAACGGCAGCACCAGCATCCAGCTCGTCTTCTCCGACAACTTCGACCCCGACGTTGGAATGTCCTGCACCGAGGACGACGGCACCTCGAGCACGCTGGTGACCAACGGCTTCTTCCAGATCCCGCTGGACGAGTGCGAGACCCAGATCACCGCCTACCCGGAGATCTGGGTGCATCTCACCGTGGAGGGGAACGCGCTGAACCCGGTGCAGGTGGGGGCCGTGCCGTTTGCGTCGAGCGTGGTGGGCGGGAGCGTGGATGCCACCACCGGCGTGTTCTCGGGCAACGTGGGGGTCGGCGACGTTCCTGCCGCGCCCCAGGTCAACCACCGGAGCCTCACGGTCGGCACCGCGGCCACCGAGAACTCCGCGGTGGAGTCCGCGTTGCTTCTCAACGCCGCCACGTTCGGCGACTCCGGCAACTTCTACGTGGGGACCGTGAAGCTGGACACCAACGGCTACTCCGCGCGCCTGCAGGCCAACTCCGGGCTCTTCGGCGAAGGGCCAGGCGGGGCGCTCTTGTCCATCAACGCCACCGCCGGCGCGGTGCAGGTGGGCGCGGCGCCGTCGGGGCCGCAGGTCTCGCAGCTCCACGTGGGCACGCACTCCACCAGCTTTGGGCCGGAGGCGCTGACGCTGCAAACGGGGGCCCCCGAGACCCGCCTCCGCTTCACCGGTCCGGACACGCAGGGCACGGTACTGGAGCGCGCCACCATCACCGCCACCACGGAGAGCCTGATGCTCAACACCGTGGCCGACGCCAACGGCACGGAAGTGGGCCTCACCCTCAACGGCCGCGACACCACCAACAACCTGCACTCCCTGGTGCTCACCTCCTCCACCACCAAGGTGGACGTGAACCTGGTGGTCACCAGCAACGGCAGTGAGCTGGCCATGGGCAACCTGGAGGCGCAGTCCACGGGCGTGGTCTCGCTCATCGGCATCACCAGCGTGGTGGCGCGCACCGCCGACGAAACGAAGCCGCTCCTCAGCGTCACCACCAGTGACGTGCTGCTCTCCGGCGGGCCGACCGCGGGGGCGCCGTTCGTGTCGGTCTCGGCGCTGAGCGCGCGCATCGGCGGTACGGTGGACCTCGATGTTGGCGGGCGGGTCTGGCAGTACTTTGCCACCGCGGCCGGGGCCAACCAGACCTGTGACGCGGCGTGTACCGCCGGGACATCCCGCGGAACCTGCGCGGCGGCCATTGATTCCAGCCAGAATCCCCTGAGCTGCAGCAACGGCAGCGCGCCAACCAAGGAATGTCTGTGCCTCGGCATTCGCTGAGACCAACCCCGGAAGGGAGGGTGTGATGGCAACGAAGAAGAAGGCGGTGAAGAAGCAGGCGGTGCGGAAGACCAAGCCGGCGGCGCGCAAGAAGACGCCGGTGAAGAAGGCGGGCGCGCGCAAGAAGGCTGCGCAAGCGGCTCCAGCAACGCGACCCGGTCGCGCGCGTCCCGCGGAGCGACCGCCCCTGGTCAACACGCTCGGCCGGCGTACGTCCAACCGCGTTGCTCTCCGACGTGCGGATGCGGGTCGACCGCCGGAGGGGGCGCTGGACCGGGCAGCGGTGGATGCAGCGGTGTTGGCGTGGATGGCGCTCCCGGGCAAGCAGCCCAGCGACTACGCCCAGTACCCACTGGACCGGTTGCTGGCCGACGCGCGGGAGATGGCGGCGGGTCGGGAGGACCTGCCGTTGTTCGCGGAGTTGGAGACTCCCATCACCGCTCGCGACTTCGACTGGCTGGACCAACTGCTCGCGGAGATGGAGCGCCTGGGTGACGACCAGCGCGTCAACGAAGCCGACCGCGAGGTTCTCAGTGAGGATGCGCAGATTGCGATCCGCGACGTGATGGCGGCGCGCACCGCGTTGTCCAATTGGGCCCAGGCGGTGGGGATTCCGCTGAGCCTGTTTGCGGTCGAGCGCGGCTTCACCGATCCCTATGCGCTGTTCAACGCGGCCGCTCGGGGCACGCGCATGTTCCGTCTCTACCTTGACCAGATGGGCGGCGTGACCCAGCCCTCTCGCCTGCTCGCCAACATGGACGCGGCGTTGGGCAGGCTGGCGCCGCTGGTGGGGGTGAGCGAGTCGGTGGAAGTGGACAGCAAGGCAACGCGTTCCCGTCGCGCGGCGGTGAAGCGGCTCCTGTTGGACTGCCTGCTCTACATTGCCCCGTGGGGCCGCGCGGTGGTGGGCGCCGACCCGGTGAAGGCTGGTCGCTATGAGTTGGACAAACTGTTCCCGCGCCGCGGTGCCGCGCCCTCCAACGCATCTGCCGCCACCCTCGACACACCGGCGTGAACCCCGGAAGGCCTGGGGGCTGCCCGCAACGGGTCCGCGCCCACCCGCAAAGGCTCCGCGCCCACCCGCAAAGGCTCCGCGCCCACCCGCAAAGGCTCCGCGAGCACCCGCAAAGGCTCTGCGAGCACCCGCAAAGGCTCCGCGCCCACCCGCAAAGGCTCCGCGACAACCCGCAACGGGGTCTACCCCCTTGCGGGCAGCGGTTCGCTAGGATGGGCGCACTGTGACGGCTCGGAAGCGCAAGCCCAGGCAGGAGGCAACGTGGGAGGACCTGCTGAAGGTCCCCGACGACATGATCGGCCAGATCGTGGACGGCGAGCTGGTGCTGATGCCGCGGCCCAACCGGCCGCACAACCAGGTGCAGTCCGACCTCGGCTTCCTGCTGGGTACGCCCTTCCGCGTGGGCGACGGGGGGCCTGGCGGGTGGATCATCCTCGTGGAGCCGCGCATCAAGTTCGGCCGGAACGTCCTGGTTCCCGACCTCGCTGGCTGGCGCCTGCCCAACTCGCCGGGGAAGGACCAGACCGGCCCCATCCCCAGGGCGCCCGACTGGACCTGCGAGATCATCTCGCCGCGCACCGAGGAGGATGACCGCGGGCGCAAGCTGCTGATCTACGCGCAGCACAAGGTGGCGCACGTCTGGATCATCACGCCCAGCACGCGCACGCTCGAGGTCCTGCGACGCAAGGAGAAGGCCTGGATGCTGCTGGGCATCCACCAGGGTGACCGGAAAGTGCGCGCGGAGCCCTTCGACGCCGTGGCGCTCAACCTGGCGCTCTTGTGGGAGCACCTCTGATCACTTCGCTCCCTTGAGGTTGAAGAACACCACCATGGTGCCGGTGTTGCCCTTGGTGGGGAAGAACACCACCACGCTGGCGGGGCTGCCGGGGCGGGGCACGTACCACTCCGCGCGCAGCGTGCTGGGCACACTCCCGCTCCACGACTCGTCCTCCTCGAAGGGCGGGTCGCTCTTGATGCCGCGCAGGAGCTCCACCTTGTGACCGGTGCCCAGGCTGATGATGTCCTTGAGCCCGTCGCCGTCCACGTCCTGGCCCAGCAGCGGCAGGCTCCCCTTCACGCCGCCCGCGCCGCTGGTGTCCAGGGAGAAGCTCACCGTCATGTCCTTCCCCTCGTAGAAGTCGCGACCGTGGCTGCGCAGCACACGCACGTCCACGTCCACGCGCTGCTTGATGAGCATCCCCGCCACGGTCATGGGCGCGGTGCCCACCTGCGGCTCCAGCACCTCCAGCTTCCCGTCGCCTTCCAGGTCCAGGATGGCCAGCGGCGTGGCGTACCCGTCGGCGCGACGCGTCCCCACCGGCTTCTCCTCGAACCCGGTCTTCCCCGTGCCCAGGTACAGCCGCGTCTCCGTCTTGAGACTGGTCATGCCGCCGGCCAGCTTGGTGACCACGGCGTCGGGGAGGCCGTCGCCGCTGATGTCGCCCAGCATCACGTCCATCACCGCGTTGCGCTTGGCGCGGTCGGTGGCGTTGCGCAGGTTGAAGTTGCGACGCACCACCGGCTCCGTGCTGAGCTTCCCGCCCTCGCGCACGTAGAGGGAGACGGTGTCTTCCACCAGCGCGTAGAGGTCGTCGTCGCCGTCCTTGTCTGCGTCCAGGGAGACCAGCTTGGGCATCACCAGCGTGGTGAGCACGGCAAAGTCCCGACGCGCGCGTGGGCCGCGGAACTCGTCGCCGCTGAGGTGGTAGGCCTTGGGGCGCATGATGAGCTGCTCCTGCACGGCCAGGCCGCTCTCCGCCGGACGCACCACGCTCACCCCGCGACCACCCGGCACCCACAGCTCCACGCCGCTGCCGCCCTTGGGGGTGTGGCACATGTCATAGAAGGGCGCGTCCTCCTCGTCGGGGAAGGGGAGGGTGGCGGGGAGGGGGAGCACCGCTTGCGGCGTGCTGGGGTACGGCCCGGGCGCGCTGCGCACAAAGGCGCTCAGGCCCTGGTCGGTGAGCAGGAGGATCTCCATGCCGGGCCCCAGGCCCACGTCGCACGCGTCCACGATCACCGCGTCGGCGGGGAGATCCAGGGACTGCGTGGGCTGGGGTTTGAAGCCGTCCGCGCCCGGCGTCCAGTACAGCAGGCGACGAATGGGATTCTCGTCGGTGCCCTGGCGGGTGATCACCAGCAGCTCGGCGGTGCCGTCGCCGTCCAGGTCCCGGCTGGCCACGTGGTTCACGCGACCGGGGGCCTGCAGCTCCTGTCGCACCAGGGCCACCTGGGCGCGGAGCGGTAGCGTCGAGAAGAGGGCCAGCAGGAACGGAAGCATGCGGCGGGACATGGGCGTGGCCGTAGCAATCAAGAGGGGAGCACGCCAAGACCTCTGCCGGTGGGCTGCGGGAAGACTGGCTTGTTCCAGAACTGCGGGCTTCCACTGGCGCGGTTCCACCGCCGGAGAAGCCCGCAGCATGCCGGGATGCGTAAGCCCCGGCGACGGCAAAGCCGTCCGGGGCTTCTTCCGATGGGGGATCCCTGCGGCATTCACCAATGGAAGAAGCCCTGGCCCCGCTCCGCGGGCCGGGGCTTACGCGTCCCGCCAATGCTGCGGGCTTCTCAGGCGGTGGAACCGCGCCAGCGGAAGCCCGCAGTTCTCGATGAAGCCGGTCTTCCGACGTCCACAGGAACAGGGGCCATTGACACCGCCCGCCACCAGTGGGGTTATCCGTCCATGACGAGGAAGCTGAGCCCGTTGTGGGTCGTGGTGGCGTTGTGCGCCGGGACGCTGGCCCTGGCCGCGAAGTCCGCCGAGCCCGCCAAGCAGAACCAGGGGGACGCGCTGCGGCGCGTCGTGGAGCTGGAGCTCACCCGCGGCAGTGCGCAGGACGTGCTCGCGTACCTGGGACACCCGGACCCGGAAGTGCGTCGACGTGCCGCGCTGGCCCTGGGCCGCCTCCAGGATTGGACCGTGGCGGAACCGCTCACGAAGTTCCTCGGCGACCCGGATCCCGCTGTGCGCAAGACCGTGGCCTTCGCGCTCGGGGAGCTGGACCCGGTGATGCCGCTGCTGGTGCCGCAGATCAAAGCCGGCAAGAAGGGCAGCGACCCCAATGTCCGCGGCCCCGCCATGGCCCGCGCCACCGCGGAGAAGGTCCTGGACGCCCGCCTCCACCTCGAGGACCGCGCCGACGTGCGCCAGAGCCTCTACGCCGCGCTGGGACCGCTCGCCATCGGCGCGGGGCTGCACCACCTGCAGTTCGGCCTGGAGGCCGGCAACGCGGAGGCGGCGTGGGCTTCACGTGCGCTGGGGGTGCATGGGCACCGTCGCCAGGCGGACGCGGTGCAGGACCCCGCCATCAACGCCCAGCTCACCAAGCTCCTCCAGGCCCCCAGCGACGACGTCCGCTTTGGCGCCACCTACGCGCTCTTCCGCCTGCGCAGCGTGGAGGTTGCGCCGCTGCTGGAACGCCTGGCCACCGACGGAGATCCGCGCGTCCGCCTCTACGCCGCGCGCGCGCTCAGCGGCCAGGCCGGCGCGGAGAACGGGCTGCGCAACGCGCTCAAGGACCCGGACTGGCGCGTGCGCGTGGAAGCCATCCGCGCCCTGGCCGCGGCGCCGCGCCCGCGCGGGCTCACCCACCAGGATGACGTGGCCGCCATCGGCGAGGCGGGATTGACCGCGCTGCGCCTGCTGCTCGCCGAGCCCTCGCTCACCGTCGCGTCGAATGCGCACGTGGTGATGGCCGCGGCGGAGGCGCTGCAGAAGGCGCCGCCGGGAATGGCGGTGTCACGCCTGGAGGCGCTCAACACCGCGCTGGCGGGTGGCGACGCGGGCCCGCCGCCGTGGCAGTTGCGCTGCGCGGTGGCGCGCGGGCTGGATGTGCTGCACGGCAATGCGTCGCGCGTGATCACCTGCGGCACCCCCGACGAGCCCGCCTGGCGCGCCCAGGCCCGCGCGCTGGAGGTCCTCTCCGCGCTGCCGGGTGGCGCGGGGGAGAAGGCGCGGCGGCTGGCGGCGTTCCTGCGCGACAAGGACCCGCACGTGCGCGTGAAGGCCGCGGGTGCGTTGGCGGGCTTGGACGCGGTGCAGGCCCCCGACGCGGTGAACCTGCTGGCGGAAGCCCTGGCCGACGAGACGGATCCCGGCGCGGCGCAGGAGGAGGCCGCGGGACTGAAGGACCATCCGGCCAGCACGCACCTGCCCGCGCTGCGCAAGGCGCTGAAGCGCTTCTCCACCCAGGCCGGCGACGGACCCGAGGCCACCGTGGCCGTGCTGGACGCGATTGCGGCGTGCAACGGGAAGGCCGCGGTGGAGGACGCGAGGCCGCTGCTCAAGCACCAGAGCCCGCGGGTGCGGAGGGCCGCGCACGCCGCGCTCACGACGCTGGGCGAGACCCCGCCCCCGCTGCCCCGCCTGGAGCCCCCGCTCTGGCCCGCCGAGGAGTTGCCCGCGCGCGCCACGCTGCGCACGCAGAAGGGTGACGTGGTGATCCGCTTCTACCGCGACGACGCCCCGCTCACGGTGACCAACTTCGTGAAGCTGGCGCGACGTGGCTACTACCGGCAGATGGTCTTCCACCGCGTGGTCAGCGACTTCGTGGTGCAGGGCGGGGACCCGCGTGCGGACGGCACCGGTGGTCCGGGTTATGCCATCCCCTGCGAGTACAACCCGCGACCGTACGAGCGTGGCGTCGTGGGGATGGCGTTGAGCGGCAAGGACAGCGGTGGCAGCCAGTTCTTCATCACGCACTCGCCCCAGCCCCACCTGGACGGTCAGTACACGGCCTTTGCGGAGGTGGAATCCGGAATGGAAGTGGTGGATGCGTTGCTTCAGGATGATGCACTGGTTGACGTCATGGTGGATTGAACAATCGATTGGGGATACCCGGGAAGGGCGTGGGGGAGGAACCGAGGGGGCGCGTGGCAGACTGCCCAACGCCCACAACGCGGTGAACCCGAGCGCGAGCTGAGCATGGCACACACGATCCTGGTGGTGGACGACGAGAAGAACATCCTCACCACGCTCTCTCGCGCGTTGCAGCTGGAGGGTTTCCACACGCTGACGGCGGGCTCCGCGGAGCAGGGCCTGGCGGTGGCCGGCGAGAAGGCCGTGGACCTGGTGATGCTGGACGTGAAGCTGCCGGGCATGGACGGCATTGCCGCGCTGGCCGCGCTCAAGAAGCAGAAGCCGGAGCTGCCGGTGATCATGATGAGCGGTCACGCCACCGTGGACACCGCGGTGCAGGCCACCAAGCTGGGCGCGGAGAACTTCGTCGAGAAGCCCATCAGCCAGGACCGCCTGCTCCCCATCATCCGCAACCTGCTCCGCCTCAAGGACACCCTGGAGGAGAACCAGGAGCTGCGCCAGGCGGTGGGCAAGACCCGCGTCCTCCTCGGCGACAGCCCCGCCATGCACGAATTGATGGCCAAGGTGGAGCAGGTGGCGCCCACGCAGGCGCGCGTGCTGATCCTGGGCGAGAACGGCACCGGCAAGGAGCTGGTGGCGCATGCCATCCACGAGCGCTCCCGGCGGGCCAGCAAGCCGTTCGTGAAGCTGAACTGCGCCGCGGTGCCGGCCGAGCTCATTGAGAGCGAGCTGTTTGGCCACGAGAAGGGCGCGTTCACCGGCGCGCACGGCCAGCGCAAGGGCCGCTTCGAGGTGGCCGACGGTGGCACGCTGCTCCTGGACGAGATTGGCGACATGCCCATGGCCATGCAGGCCAAGGTGCTGCGTGTGCTGCAGGAGGGCGAGCTGGAGCGCGTGGGCGGGACGGAGACCATCAAGGTGGACGTCCGCGTGCTGGCGGCCACGAACAAGGACCTGGAGCGGGAGATCGAGCGGGAGAAGTTCCGGGAGGACCTGCTCTACCGCCTCAACGTGGTCACGCTGCGCGTCCCGGCCCTGCGGGAGCGCTCCGGCGACATCCCCGTGCTGGCGCGGCACTTCATGGCGGACGCGGCACGTCGGAATGACATGCGGCCCAAGACGTACACCGACGAGGCGCTCCAGCTCCTGCAGAGCCACCGCTTCCCCGGCAACGTGCGGGAGCTGCGCAACCTGGTGGAGCGCCTCTGCATCCTGGGCACGGGCGAGCAGGTCACCGCCGACGACGTGCGCGACGCGCTCCCCGCCCTGAGCACGGGCGAGACCCCGGGGACGGCCACGCCGGGCACCCCCGACGGATCCGGGAAGGGGGCGGCGCCGCTGTACCGGTCGGGGGCGGCCTTCAGTCAGATGGTGGAGGACGCGGAGCGGCAGATCCTGCTGGCGGCGCTGCAGGCCCACGAGGGCAACATGACCGCCACCGCCGCCGCGCTGGGCTTGGAACGGAGCCATTTGTACAAGAAGATGAAGTCGCTCGGGATCCGCTGAGGCTTGCGTCTGGACCGCCACGCATCAGTTGTCGCTTGACTCAGCCACCTCTCCCCATTAGGAGAGGCGCCCCTCCCGCATCCCGGTGGTCGGGGTGTCCGGAGACAACAACTTGCCAGGCTGGCGTAGCTCAACTGGCAGAGCACCTGATTTGTAATCAGGCGGTTGCGGGTTCAAGTCCCATCGCCAGCTCCATCTTTGGGAGTGTGAGGTCCAACGCAGGAATTGTGCACAGGTGCCCGAGCGGCCAAAGGGAGCAGACTGTAAATCTGCCGCGCCATGCGCTTCGATGGTTCGAATCCATCCCTGTGCACCACGATCTGCGGGAGTAGCTCAGTTGGTAGAGCGTCAGCCTTCCAAGCTGAATGTCGCGGGTTCGAATCCCGTCTCCCGCTCACGTTGAATCCTGCCGCCATAGCTCAGTCGGTAGAGCGCGTCCTTGGTAAGGACGAGGTCACCAGTTCAATCCTGGTTGGCGGCTCCAACGCAGTACCAAGTTCCTTGTTGACCCCACGCGCCTGAACAACTCGCCCGCACGTCGGGTAGCACCTTGAGGAGACGGACATGAGCAAGGAGAAATTTGACCGCAGCAAGCCGCACGTGAACGTTGGCACCATTGGCCACGTTGACCACGGCAAGACGTCTCTGACCGCGGCGATCACCAAGGTCCTGGCGTCCCGC
>JBFMGU010000070.1:0-42132 GCA_040752415.1 Myxococcota bacterium | reverse complement strand
TGGGCTTGGCCTCCTCCTTGGGCTTCTGCTCCGCCTCCTTGGGCTGCGCCTCCGCCACCGTGGCCGCGCCGCACACGCTGGCGCTGATGTTGAATCCACCCGGCGTGAACAGCTCCACGCGACGGTTCTGGGCCCAGGAGGCCTCGTCGGAGGCTTCCGCCACCGGGCGCTCCTCACCCAGGGACAGCGTCTTCATCTGCGCGCCGGGCACGCCCAGCCCCTCCAGGTACTTCTTCACCGAGAGCGCGCGACGCTCCCCCAGCGCCAGGTTGAACTCGGAGGTGCCGCGCTCGTCGGCGTGGCCCACCAGCTCGATCCTCACGTTGGAGTTGGCGCGCAGGCACTTGGCGGCCACGGCGAGGCGGTCGCGGTCCTCCGCGGTGATTTCCGCGTCATTGAGGCCAAAGTGGACGCGCATGTCCTTCTGCTCGCCCATGCCGGAGGTCTGCGCCGCGGTCAGGGCGGTTACGTCCTGCGCGGTCAGCAAGCCCGGCGCGCCGGCAAGCAGCAGCATGAGGCTCGTCGTCACCGTGGATGCAAACATGGTCTTCTCGTTGGGGGAAGGAGGGAAGGGGGGCGCACCTTACACTCAAGCGGCGGCCATGCTGAAGCGCTGATTCGCACCATCCACCTCGGGAGCGCAAGCCCCACGGGACCACCTCCCGACTCCGTTGCGAAATGCATCCTCCCTGGTCGCAAAACGCCCCTCTCCCACGCCTTTGAGGTAGACCTTGCCGCCAGGCCCGCCGCGCGAGACATGACGTCCGTCAGCAAGGCCGGAAGGAGCCCCATGGACGTGCAGGCCGGGCATCACGGGGCGCAGTCATGATCGAGCCGGTGGCGCTGGGGCAGAGCCGCTTCCACCTTCCCGGCCTGGCCGCCGACGAGCGCGGTGTGGCCATGGGCCGCCGCCTCCTCGCCATCTTCCCGGACATGCCCAGCACCGTGGGCTTCTTCCGCACCATCTCCCGCACCGGCGCGCTCAAGGAGCTCCTCCCCAGCCTCACCCTCGAGGAGGCAGTGGGCCAGGGCGGCCTGCGTGAGGTGGCCGTGGGCTTCGAGGTGGCGGGCAGCTACGCGGCGGACCCGTGCGCGGCGGCGGCGCGGGCGCACAAGGGCCTGGTGTTCACCGGCACGCTCCGTCACTACGTGCCCTACCGCGACAGCGCCCGCCCCCTGGGCTGCGACGTGGCCGAGCCCGGCGCGGTGCTCCCCGGCGAGGGCGGCTACGTGCTCTACCTGGAGGGCGGGGCCGACAGTCGGGCGCCGGGACGCAAGGTGGAGTTCCGCGACCTGCTCATGACGCTCGCCCCCGTGGCGCTGCGACCCAAGGAGCTGCGGGAGCAACGGCTGGACCAGGTCATCCTGCGCGTGCCGCGGGGCCTGCTGACCGCGGTGCGGAGCTACCTGTGGCGACGTCGTGTGCCGTCGGAGATTGCCATGGTGCGGCCGGTGCAGCAGGGCCTGTTTGGCGCGCAGCGGAGCGAGCTGGCACTGGTGCGCGCGCAGGAGCTGCCGCAGGGCGTGCTGGGGCTCATGGACGGGACGCCGGGCCTGGAGGTCTACGTGCCGGCCACGGACAACGTGCTGGTGCAGCGCGGATTCCGCCATCCCATGGCGCTGGACAGCTGCGCCGCGCTCTTTCCCCGCGACGAGATGACCCTGTTCGCTGCCGCGCGGCGGGTGGTGGAGCGCCTGGCCGGTCCCCTGCACTGGGTCCCGCTTGACGACGTCACCGACGTGGTCCTCACCAACCAGGACAACGCCCCGGTGCCGCAGGCGCGCGCGTTGGAGGCGCAGCAGATTGAGCGGCTGGGCGTGGCGGTGCGCATGGTGCCGGACCGCGACGCGCGCGGCACCGCCGAGGCCGTGGTGCTGCCGGCGGAGAAGCTGCCGGAACTGCTGGCGCTGGTGCACCTGCTCCCGTCGGTGTTGTGGTTCGGTTGCGAGGTGGCGCTGGCGCATCCCTACACGGTGATCCTGAGCCCCGAGGGCGTGCGGGCGCTCCCGGTGGGGCAAGCGCTCATGCAGGTCCACCCGCGCGTGTACATCCCGGTGGGGCACCGCTTCTCCCCCCGTCTCTCCGACGAGCTGGCGCTGGAGCACTTTGGCCTGGCGGGGAATGACAACCTGGTCTTCCATCCGCCGTCGGGGCCGCCGTTCGCGGTGAGTCGCAGCGCGTTCCAGCCGCTCTCCCGCGCGTCCGTTCACACCGAGGACCTCACTGCGTCGCTGCAGGCCGTGGAGATCCTGCCGGGGCTGGAGCCGGTGGGGACGCCGGTGGTGCATCACCCCGTGGGCGGACAGCTCAAGCGCTGGAACGGCATGGCGCCGGCGCAGAACCCGCCCGCCAGCTGGCCCGCCGAACGTGACGACGAGAAAGGCGAGCTGGCCGACGCCACCGGAAAGGACGAGGGCGTGTGAGCGGGGAGATGCAGGCGTTCCTCCGTCGGTTCGCGGCGCCGCTGGTGCTCGGGGCCGCGCCCGCGTGTGGGCCGTACCTGGGACCCAGGGCCACGGAGCGGCTCGGCATCGTCCCCGCGCGTACCGACGAGGGAGACGCGTTCTGGAAGGGCGTGCGTTCCCGGGTGTGCGCCGTGGACCCTGCGCCGCCCGCGCCTCCGGGGCGCACCACCACCGTGCTGCTCTGCGCCGCGCATGACCTGCTGGCCAGCGCGCACCCCGACGCACCCACGCTGCTGGGTTATTCCACGCGCCTCCTCCGTCGTCACACCGCGGCCGTCCTGGAGCGTGAGCTGCCCACCACCGTGGGGGAAGCGCTCTCCCGCCACGCCGTCGTCGACGCGTGCATGCGCGCGGTGCGGGTGGACATCACGCTGCGCTGGTGGACGGGCACGGCGGTGTTCCAGGGGACGGAGCCGCCGCAGCGCCTGCTCGCCTGGCCCTCGCTCCGAAGGGTGCGTCGCGAGGAGAACCGCGTGCCGCTGGTGCGCGCGGGGCTGAGCCAGGACTCGTCACGCCTGCGCGCGGCTCGACGTGGCCTCCTGGATGCCATGCTGGTCATCAGCCCGGTGACGCCGTTGTTGATGGCCATGGACGGGAGCCTGCCCATCCCCCTGGACCTGCGACAGCCCGGACGCGGTGGCGAGCCCACGTACGCGTCGCTGCATTTCACCGAGCACCTGCCGCTGCGCACGCACCTGGCGGACCTTGCGCTGGCGTCGGGGTTCATGGGGCCGGCGGTGACGTTGTCGGCGGCGGTGAACTCGCTGCTGACCAGCGCCTCTCCGCCTGCGTGGGCGGTGGCGCGCGCCATCCGACTCATCTGCGCGCTGCATGAGCGACGTCTCTTCGCGGAGAGCATGGCGCGCGAGCTCAAGCACGGTCGCCCACTGCCCCTGGCCGACCTGGCCACCGACGCGGAAGCGCGGAATCGCCCGTCGGTGCGAATGGTGTACGCGCTGTGGAAGGCGTGTCGTCAGCTGGCGCCGTGGCTGGGAATGGCGCACGTGACCCGTGAGCTGCAGCCGCTCGCCGAGGAGGTGGACCGCGAGATGGACAGCCCCCAGCTCACCGAGCAGGCCGAGAGCTTCGTGCGGGCCATGGAAGCGCGCCTGAGCTGATGGGCGTCAGGACACGCTGGTGCCACGTCGACGGTTGCCGGCGCGCTTGGCGGCCTTGAGCACGCGCTTCAGTCGCGCTTCCGTCACCGGGGCCACCAGGTTGTGCAACACCGGCAGCGTGGCCGTGCGACCCTTCTCCACGTAACCCATCACCACGCCCCCGCCGGCGTGCACCTCCGCGGCCAGCTCGCCCAGCGTGACCTCGTCCATCTGCAGCTGATCGTCGACGAGGAGGACCTTGGGCCGCGCCATGCGCACCAGGGCCAGCGCCCCTTCATCCATGGCCACCACCGCGTGCACGAACGCGTCGCCCTCCAGCGACTGGAACGCCTGGCGCACCTTCTTCACGTCGGCGGCGAGCACCAGCACGGTGTACGGGTGGGTCACCGCGCTGATTTCCGGCTGGGGCACCACGTTGGGCTGGTCCAGTCCGTCGAGCGTGGCCTCGTGGTGATCCACCTTGTGCTTGGTGGGTCGGTGGCGCGGCTGCGTGATCTCCGGCGCGCGCGGTGAGGGATGCGTGATCTCCGGGCGCAGGTGACGCGCGCTCTGGGCCAACGGCAACGTCGGGAGGTGGTCGAATGCGGCGGCGTCGTCGACGACGGGCACGGGCTTGGGATCGGGAACCACCGGCGTGGGATCCTGCACGCGCGGCGTTGCTGGAGGCGGTGGCGTCACAGGCGTGGGGTCCTGCACCACCGGCGGACGCGCGGGTGATGAAGCCTCGCTCGTTGTCACCCGCGGGGGCGGGGTCTTCTCACCGGACACGCGCGGCGGTGGCGGCGTCACCGGCGTGGGGTCCTGCACCACCGGCGTGGCCCGCGGCATGGGCGCGCGCACCGGGGTCACTTCCGGCAAGTACGTCGTGGGCGGCGGAGGCGGCATGCCCGTCGTGACCGGGTCCAACGTTCCCCGCACCAGCGGCGGAATCTCCGGCAGGTCCAGCGGGGCGGGCGCGGAGACGGGTGCGGGTGTCGTCGGGGGCGCGGTGAATGTGGGCGCGGGCGTGGCGCCAAGCAGACCAAAGCGCACCGTGGGGACCGGCGCGGGCGAAGGAGACTCGGCGGCGCGCGTGACCAGGATTCCCCGGTGCGTCGAGCAGAAACGCAGCACCTGCGCGTCCAGCTGCGCGCGGTGTTCCGCGGGGCTTGCCGTCGAGATCGAGAGGCCGGGACGCAGGCGCGGGGGAATGTTGGTGAGGACGCCGCCCATGCCCGCCGCCAGGAGCGTGAGCTGGCCGCCCGGTTCCACGCGCAACTCGAAGTCGTACTCGCCCACCCGGCCCAGGCCGCGCAGCACGGGCCGACCACGCAGCATCTGAGGCCGCAGGCCCAACCGCTCCATGCCTTCGCGCTGGTTGATGAGGCGGGAGCGCAGCATGTCGTGGGCGGCGCGGATGCGGCTGAAGAGCACGTCCACGCTGGTGCAGCCGTTGATGGAGATGAGCGGGATGTGGCTGAGCTCGGGTGGGTCGTGGAGCTTGATGAGGTGCTCGCCCACGGCGTAGCCCGCGGCGCTGTCGACGAGCTCACCGGTCAGCACGGACTGGATGACCGCGCGGGACAGCCCAATCCGGAACAGCACCGTTTCGTTGGTGGACCGGCAGTCCGCGCCCAACGCCGTGAGCGCCCGCTCGGCGGCGAGCGAGACGGCGAGCGGCGGGCTGGACTTCTGGGCTGCCTTGTCCATGGGAATCCCGACCATAGTCCGAGCAGCCCGTCCTCCGCACGACTCTCGTCGCGTTTCCGGGTCCTCCACCCCCCGTTGCATCGCGATGCCCCAGCCCACGGCGGAGTCACGTCACGGATGCACCCTGTCGCCGACGGTGGATCTGCTAGAAACGTCGCTTCGCCGTGACTTCGCCTGCCGCCAACCACTCCGCGCTCACCGCGCTGCGCCACCGCGACTTCCGCCTCTACTGGTTCGGTCAGGCCACCAGCCTCGTCGGAACCATGATGCAGCGCGTGGCGGTGGCCTGGCAGATGTACGAGCTCACCGGCAGCGCCGCGGCCATGGGGCTCATCGGCGCGTGTCGCCTGGTGCCCATCCTGGTGTTCTCGCTCGTCGGGGGCGTCATCGCGGACCGCGTGGATCGACGTCGCATCATGATGGTGGCCACCAGTGTCATGGTGCTCTCCAGCACGGTGCTCGCCTGGGCCACCTTCACCGGGCACATCACACCCTCCGTCCTCTACGCGTGCGTCACGCTCACGGCCATTGCCGACGCATTCAACGGTCCCGCGCGTCAGGCGCTGGTTCCCAACCTGGTGCCCAGTGAGGTGCTGCAGCAGGCGCTGACGTTGTCGCTGCTGACGTGGGATGTGGCCGGCGTGGCGGGGCCCGCGCTGGGCGGACTGGTGCTCGCCTCGACGGGGCCGGCGTTCATCTACGCGCTGGACGCGGTGTCCTATCTGGCGGTGATTGTCGCGGTGGCGCTGATGCGGCCCAGGCCCTTCACGCCCACGTCGACGAGTGTTGGTGGCGTGCAGGCCATCCGCGAGGGACTGCGCTTCGTGTTCGGGCAGCCGTTGCTGGTGAGCACCATGCTGCTGGACTTCTTCGCCACGTTCTTCGGGCAGGCCACGGTGCTCTTCCCGGTGTTCGCCAAGGACGTCCTCGACGTGGGCGCGGAAGGGCTGGGCATCATGTACAGCGCGCCAGCGACGGGAAGCGTGCTCACCGGCCTGGTGCTCGCGGTGCTGCCGCCCATTCGCAAGCATGGTCGTGCGCTGGTGATCAGCGTGGCGGTGTATGGGCTCGCCACCGTCGTGTTTGGGTTGAGCACGGAGTTCGTGTGGACGTTGGGTGCGCTGTTTGTCGTCGGGGCGGCGGACACGGTGAGCACCATGCTGCGCCAGACGCTGCGTCAACGCCTCACCCCCGACGAGCTGCGCGGGCGCATGACCAGCGTGAACATGATCTTCTTCGCCGGCGGACCGCAGCTCGGGGAGTTCGAGAGCGGGATTGTGGCGGCGTGGTTGGGGCCCGCGCTGGCGGTGACACTGGGTGGGGCCGGGGTGCTGGTCAGCGTGCTGGTGGCGACGTTGAGGGTGCCCGCGCTGCGGCGCTACACCGACGAGTCGATTGTGAAGGGCCAGACGTCATAGCCCCGGCGGAGGGCGTGCTCCGTCGCTACGTTGCATCCAGCTCGTCGTCGGAGAACGTGGATGGCGACACGGGAAGGCCGAACGTTCGCCGCGCTCCTGGTGGTGATGTGGGCGTGTCCGGCGGAGCGTGACACGGCGCTGCAGCCCATGACCGGCCGGCTGGAGGCGGATCCGGCGAGCGTGGAATGCGGCAGCGTCATCGTCGGTAACAGCGCGGAATGCCATGTCGTCTTCCGAAACGAGGGGCCACGCTCGGTCCGGATGTTGGAAACGGACATCGACGGAGACGGTGCGTTCTCGCTCGCGTCGGGGGCGCCTGGGTCGCTGGGTGCGGGTGAACGCTGGCTCGCCGTCATCCGCTTCTCTCCATTGACCGTGGCGAGCCACCGAGCGGTGCTCCGCGTGCGCAGTGACGCCGACAACGACCTCGTCACGGTGTTGATGATGGGGGAGGGGACCGACGCGCCCATTTGCGACGACGCCAATCCCTGCACCATGGACACCTATGTGCCATCCGCTGGCCAGTGCGCATCCGCTCCCATTGACGCCCCGTGCGATGACGGAAATGCGTGCACGACAGAGGACTGGTGCGCACAGGGCGCCTGCGTTGGCTTCCCCATTGCCTGCGACGACGGAATCGACTGCACCGCGGACCTCTGCGACACCGCGCTTGGCTGTCACGCGGTGGGCGTTGACGCGGACTGTGACGACGGTGATCCGTGCACAGTCGACGCGTGTGAGGACGCGGGCTGCATCACGACGCGTGCGCCGGACGGAACGCTGTGTGGCCCCATTGAGGGCTGCCGCGCGTACCACGTCTGCGACGACGGAGTGTGCGCCCGCTTACCGCTTCCTGCGGGGGTGCCGTGCGAGGACCTCCTGGAGTGCTCCCCGCTTCCGGACGCGGAGCCCAACTGCGGACGCGACCAATGCGGCAACGGAGCACTCGACTCGTGCACATGGGAGTTCTACGACGAGGATGGAGATCGCGAGCAGCGATTGCTGGAGGAAAGGTGCGATGAGAGCTTTCCCGCCGGAGTCAACTGCAGGTCGCTGGGCTATTCCGCGGGCTACCTGGGTTGTTCCGCCGCTTGCTCCTGGGATGTGTCACTGTGCGACTCCTGTCCCGACGACGCGGCTGTCGTGCGTTGCGTTCGCGCGCCAGCAAACGCTCGTGCAGCAGAGCAGCTTGCAATTGCGTACGACGGCGAGCATGTCGGGGTGATCTGGGCATCTGTTGGCGGTCAGGCCCAGTTCGGCCTTTTTGACTCGGACCTGCGACTGCTCGAGACGCACTGCCTGTCCAGCGTCGCTTGGTTGGAGCCGGACATGTTGGCGAGAACGTCGGAGGGCTGGCTATGGGTCGCCCGCAGCGCATCCACCGCGCGCCTTCAACGGCTGACGCTTGATGGTCAGCCAATCGGAGAGGCTTCCTCGCTTGCCGGACGCGACTTTGGGTTCGTTCAGGGGTCCCCTGACGGCCCTCTCCTGCTTTTCGGGAACGGCGTGAACCACCATGCCATCCAGTTGAACAACATGGGTCAGTCGCTCTGGGAAATGTCCATCGATGATGACGCGTACACCGGGGACGACATCGACGTGGTGTGGACCGGCACCCGATATCTCGCAGCGCTGGCGAGGCAGGATGGGTTGGCGGTCGTGAGCTTTGCGGATGGGATGGTGATGTCGGAACTGGATCCACCATTGACAAGCGGCGCGAGGCCCATCTTGGCGATGGTGGGAAACGCAGTTCTTCTTCGTTATCGGGCCATGAGTGTTACCGGCGGCGCGAGTTGGAACGCGGAGGCCAAGTTCTCCAACGTGGGTACCCTGCTGGCAGGGCCGACGTTCCTGGCATATCTCGATGGCACGTGGACGAGTGACATGTCGGGAGGTTCCTCATCGTTCGCGCTGCGCGTCGCCGGAGGATGCACTGACGAGGGCTGCCAATACCGCGATCCGGTCGTTGAGTTTCTAGACTTGCGGACCGCGGGGCTGCCCAGCCCGGTTGTGCCGCTGCGCTCCGACCCAACCCCCATGCGAGCCCACGCAATTGCCGCGCAAGGAAACAGCGCTGTCGTCGCGTGGATCAGCCTCGGCTTCGGCACCGGCTATCCCCACCAGCCCTACGTCGACCGCTCACTCCACCTGGTCCGCCTGGATGCGCGGTGACGTCACACCCCGCGCACTTCCTGGATTTCCGTGCGCACGTCCCACAGCTCGGGGAAGAACGTCAGCTCCAGCGCCTTCTTCAGGAAGCTCACGCCGCTGCTGCCCCCCGTGCCGCGCTTGAGTCCGATGATGCGGTGCACCGTCTTCATGTGCCGGAAGCGCCACAACGCGAACTGCTCCTCCACGTCGATGAGCTTCTCCGCCATCTCGTACGCGTCCCAGTGCTTCTCCGGCTGCTCGTAGACTTCCTTGAACACCTTCATGACGTCGGGATGCGGCGTGTACGGCTGGCTCCAGTCGCGCTCCACCACCTCCTTGGGCATGTTGAAACCCTTGCGTGCCAGCAGGCGCAGGAACTCGTCGTAGATGGACGGGCTGTTGAGGATGTCGCTGAGGAAACGGTGCGCCACCTCGTCGTGACGGTGCACCGCCAGGGACGAGGCCGACTTGTTCCCCAACATGAACTCGATGGCGCGGTACTGCACGCTCTGGAAGCCGCTGGCCGGGCCCAGCACGTGGCGGAACTGCACGTATTCGCTCGGCGTCAGCGTCTCCAGCACGCTCCACTGGTTGAACAGCTGCGCCTGGATGTGCTTCACGCGCGAGAGGATCTTGAAGACGGGCTCCAGCTGGTCGGCGCGGATGTGGTCCAGCGCGGCGGTCAGCTCGTGGATGATGAGCTTCATCCACAGCTCACTGGTCTGGTGCTGGATGATGAACAGCATCTCGTCGTGGTGCGGGGGACTGGAGAGCGGCTTCTGCTGGGAGAGCAATCCGTCCAGGCACAAGTACCCGGTGTAGGTCATCCGGTTGCTCAGGTCCGTCGTGATGCCTGCTTCCAGCTCGCGCTCTTTCATCATGGCAGCCTCGTCGTGGCGCGGGGGGAGTACAGCCCGTGATAGGGTGCGTCAAGGACGTGTGCAGGCGCAGGACTTGCGCGAGCACGGCCGGTAGCGGCATAGGTGCGGACGTCGAGGTTTCATGTGAGCTCGCCACTCTTCCCATCCCGGCCGCCCACTCCCCGGGAGCTGAAGAAGAACCTTGCGGAGTTGAAGGAGGTGGTGCTCAAGCACCCGCTGGACCTCGACGCGCGCCTGCGCATTGCCCGCACCTATCGGCTCCTCGGGAAGACCAAGCAGGCGGTGGCGCATTACCGCTCCGTGGCCCGCTACCTGGCGTTGGCGGGTCAGCCGCTGCAGGCCATCGCGGTGTCCAAGGAGCAGCTCCAGGTTGCTCCCGACGACAACGAGACGCTGCTCTTCCTGGCCAAGCTCTACGCACGGACGCGCGGCGCCTCCAACGCGGGCCGCGTGGCGGTGCCCATCCCCAGCGACCCGGTTGGCGACGAGACGCACTGGCCTTCCACGGCCACGGGCGTGTGGCGCGCCATCCGACCCGCCGGCGCGGTGAAGGTGCTGAGCCTGGATGAGGTGGGTGGTCGCGTGGACTCCCCGCTGGTGCCCCCGCCGCTCCCTCCCGACGGGGACGTCAGCGGTGAGCAGGCCCTCTCCGTCGACGAATCCGACGTGGTGGCGGAGGAGGAGCACGCGGATGAGTCGGTGGTGGACGTCGACACCGGCGACATCCAGGAAGAGGAGGAAGACCCCAGCGGCGAGGGCGACCTCAGCGAGAACTACGAGATCCTGGGCCCGCTCACCGACGGAGACCTGGTCCTCCCCGAGCTTCCGCTCTTCTCTGGTCTCAGCCAGGCCAACTTCGTGGAGCTGTCCGCCGCGCTGACGCACAAGACCGCCAAGGCCGGTGAGCTGGTGTGGAAGGAGGGCGACGACGCCGGACACCTCGCCATCCTCGTCGAGGGTGAGGCGGTGGCGTTCCGCGGGTCCGGCGACGCACGCGTGAACCTGGCGCACCTGCGCAGCGGTGACTTCGCGGGGTTGTTTGCGTTGCTCTCGGAGCGTTTGCGCGCGGCTTCGCTGGAGGCGCTGACGGACCTCTCGTACTTCGAGCTGCGGCGGAGCGTCGTCGAGAGGCTGGTGAAGGAGCACCCCGCGTTCGGCCTGGCCCTGCGCGACTTCCTGCGGGAGCGCGTGGTGGCCAACGCGTTGGCGCTGCTGCCGGTGTTCCGCGAGCTGGAGCCCGGGGCGCGCCTGGTGCTGGCGCAGGGCTTCAAGACCAAGATCTACCGGGATGGCGACGAGCTCTTCTACCAGGGCGCCGGCGTGAACGGCCTGTGGGTCATCATGGACGGCACCGTCAACGTGGGCACCGAGAAGGACAACGGAGAGCTCGACGTCACCCGCAAGCTCCCCTCCGGTCACTTCCTGGGCACGGTGGCGGCGCTGGAGGGCGCAGAGACCGACGCTGCCGCCGTGGCCGACGGAGATGTCACCACCGTGACGTTGTCCACTCGCGCGCTGAAGGACCTGGCCGACGCGCACCCCGCCCTCAAGGAGCTGCGTGCGCCGCTGGCGGCGGCGGGATTGTCGATCACCGAGCGGGTGTTCGGCGGGACCGCGCAGCTTCCCTCGGAGCTGTCGCCGGCGTTCCTGCAGCCCAAGCCCGCTCCCTGACGACGAGAACCTCCCACGCTGGCGGAATGCCCGGCCCGGGATGGAGCCGGCACGACCCTTCCACTCGCCGAGTCACCAGGGGGGAAGAACGCGACTGGTTGTGACGCGCCTTCTCCATCCCGACCCGGGCATTCCGTCAGCATGGGTGGTGCTCACGTGCCATTGGACTGCACGCGGTTGTTGCGGATGATTTGTCGTCGAGCGTCGCCGGAGCGCAGGCCGCTGACGCGGTTGTGGTGCACGTGGTTGCCTTGCACCAGGTTGTTGCGCGGGTGGCCGTCTCCTTGCGTGGGACGGTCCAATCCCGGCGTGAACTCAATGCCCACCATGCTGTTGTTGAACACCTCGTTGTCCTGGATGACATTGTTGGCGCTGCCCACGTACACGCGGATGCCGGTCTCGTTGTCGTGGGCCAGGTTGTTGCGGATGAGGTTGTCGTTGCTCTCGTGCACGGCAATGCCAATGCCCGCGTTGTTGTAGACCTCATTGCCCTCCACCACCGACTGCGTGATGGCCCGGTGCAGCATGATGCCGTGGCCGCCGTTGTCGTGGCTCACGTTGCCGCGGATGGTGAGGTTGTCGCAGTTCTTGGAGCAGATGATGCCGTGCAGTCCGTTGTGGTGGATCTGGTTGTCGATGATGTCCAGGTGGTCGGAGTTGTCGTGCGGGTCCAGCCCGTAGACCTCGTGGTAGGCCACTTCATTGCGGGCGAACTCGGAGCAGGATGCGCCCCACGTGTACGCGCCCATGTAGCTGTCATGCAGGTGGCTGTCCGTGACGCTGGCGTAGACTTCCACCTGGTCAAACACCGGCGAGGTCGAGCCGCTCTCCCCGGTGCCCATCACCTTCCAGCTCAACCCGTACGCTTCCGGCGCGTTGTAGCCCAGGTGTGACAGCTCACTGTTGCGGATGCTCATGCGCGACTCACGCGCCACGCCGCCCTCCATGAAGCTCTTCACCGCGAGGTACGCGCGTCCTCGTCGACCCGGCTCGGTGTCGGGGCCACCCAGGTCCTCATCCCAGCTGCGGATGCGCGCGCCGTCGATGTCGACTTCACCCCACTGCGCGATGATCCACACCGTGCCTTCCGGCCGCGCGCTGTTGCTCATCAGGCGCAGCTCGTCGACGTCACCCCCCACGCCCGCCCCGTGCAGCACCAGCCTTGCGCCGTCCTCCAGCATGAGCTTGGCGCGCAGGAGCCAGCGGTTCCCGGACATCGGTTGCAGCACCTCCTCGGAAACCACCTCGGCCACGTCGGAGAGCGTGCACGAAACCGGGCCGCGGATGGTGACCACCTTGCCCGTGGCGCTCCACGAGATGTCCGTGTCTTGGCAGGGCGGCAGCACGCGTGGCGTGGGCGGCTCACACGAGCCCCACGCATCCGCCGTGCGCAGCAGCGCCCACGCGCTGGCTGCCAGCAGCACCCTCCAGGGCATGCGCACCTCAAGTGGTCAGGAAACGCGGACGCCAACCCGCGAGCGTCCTTGCTGCAGCCCTGTTGTGACGGCCCCACCCCATCACGCGCCACCACCTCCCCACCGCCCGCCGCCCAGGGGCATCCTCCGGATCACCGATGTGGCCAAAACACCAACATATTCAACCGCTTGACTGCATGTATGACATGTAGGACAACTCCCCGCCTGTTGACCCGATAATCAGGTCTCATTGGCAGGGAGGGCATGCATGAACCGCGGCGCACTGGTGGGTTTGGGACTGATGGCGGTGGTGCTGGGGTGTACGCCGCAGCGGTTGTTCCCGGACAAGGTTGGCATGGGTGTGGCGCGGTTGACGGTGCGCAACGTGGGCAACCTGGTCTCGCTGATTGAGGCGGATACGCGCTGCGGTTTCTCCAGCGAGGCGGTGAGGGCGGAGCGTGAGGAGGAGGGGCAGCTGGGCGGGCAGGGCGTGGCCACGTGGCGGGTGAATGGTTGTGAGCTGGATTTTCCGTCGCTGACCACGGTGTCCACGGACTGCAACGGCGTGGAGACGCTGGTGATGGGCAAGGCCACGGTGACGGCGGTGAAGACGCTGCGTGGCACGCTGAGCGGCAACCCGGCCAACCCCGTGATTCCCGGTTCTCCCGACGCCATCCGCTTCGAGGTGACCGCCACGTTCGACAAGTTCACGGTGCGCGTGACCGACGCCGACAACTCGCTGACCATCCAGGACGGGACGGTGTCCTTCGTGGTGGAGCCGCACCTGGCGGTAAACGCGGAGCTGGGCGTGTGCTCCATCCCCACCGGCGACGTCTCCATCTCCGACGTGGTCTACGACAAGGCGCACGTGGAGGTGGTGGCGGACGGGCAGCGCTTCACGGTGGACGTGCCCTTCTCTGACTACGACGCGCAGGCAGGCAAGTGGGGCGAGCGCGAGAACTTCATCGAGGGGACCATCACGGTGTGGGACCGCGAGGTGGCCGTGCCCACCGCCGACGACAAGGCCGGCCTGGACCCCGAGTACGACCCCGCGAAGATGGCGACCGCGCTCGAGTGCGCCGAGGGCCTGAAGCTGCCGGTCTCCTACGAATGCGAGCCGCTCACCGACCAGATTGCGGAAGGCACCGCGCGCCTCACGGTGTGCAACTTCGGCAACCTCGTGGCCATCGTCGACGCCGACACCACCTGCGGCTTCTCCAGCGCGGCGGTGGCGGGCAACCCGCAGGTCACCGGTGAGCTGGGTGCGGCGGGCGGCCAGGCGGTGTTCACCATCAGCGAGCCGTGCACCATCACGCTCAACCAGCCCGTGCTGGTGAGCGAGGACTGCAACGGAGTGAAGACGTACGCGCAAGGCAGCATCACCGTGACGGGCACCAAGACGGTGCGTGGCATCGTGAGTGGTGACCCCACGGCGCCCATCGTCCCGACGAGACGGGACCCCGCGGAGATCAACGTCCAGGCCACGTTCAGCAACTTCAAGGTCACCAAGACGGACAGCCCGCACGCGCTGACCATCGTCCGCGGCGGACTGAGCGGCGTGATGCGTCCACGCCTGGCCAAGGACACCACCACTGGCGCGTGCTCCGTGGCGACGGAGACCGTGGAGTTCAGCGAGCTGAGCTACGACAACGCCGAGGTGCTGCTCTCGTCGGAGGGGAACAACTTCCGGGCCCGCGTGGATGGCAGCGCGCTCAATGCGCAGAGCGGCACCAAGGACAACGTGACCAATCACCTCGACGGCAGCATCACGGTGGACGGTGAGCGCTTCGTGGTTCCGCTGGACGGCTCGGGCGTGCTGGACCCTGAGTTTGACGCCGTGATCTTCGAGAACGCGGGCTCATGCAAGCCCAACGTGGTGGTCCCCCCGTCCGACGCGGAGTGCCTGCTCACCGACAAGCTGGGCGAGGGCGCGGCGCGTCTGAGCGTGGCCAACTTCGGTGCGCTGGTGCAGACGGTGGAG
The DNA here is from genome assembly GCA_040752415.1 of Myxococcota bacterium. Lineage (GTDB taxonomy): Bacteria > Myxococcota > JACRCW01 > JACRCW01 > JACRCW01 > JBFMGU01. The sequence continues at coordinate 27,342 of JBFMGU010000070.1, read as the reverse complement.
GCCAACACGTCGTGCGGGTTCTCCAGCGAGGCGGTGAAGAACGGCGTCTCCCTGACGGGCACGGTGGGAGAGCGCGGTGGCGAGGCGTTGTACACCATCAGCTCCCCGTGCACGGTGACGTTCTCCGCCAAGACGGAAGTGAGCCGCGACTGCAACGGCGTGGTGACGTGGGTGGAGGGCACGGCCACGGTGACGGGCACCAAGCGCCTGCGCGGCATCCGCACCGGTGACCTGGAGCAGCCCATCGTCCCCACCACGCGCGACCCGGCGGAAATCTCCCTGACCGCCACGCTCACCGACTTCCGCGTGACCATGTCCAACAGCAACAACGCGCTGACCATCAAGGCGGGCACGCTGAGCGGCAAGCTCCGTCCGCGCCTCGCCCTCGACGAGGAAACCGGCGCCTGCTCCATTGCCACGCCCAACGTGGAGTTCCAGGACATCACCTACAGCAACGCCAGGCTGCTGCTGTCGTCGGAAGGGAAGAGCTTCCTGCTGGATGTTGCCAGCGCCAGCCTGGACGCGCAGAACGGTGAGAAGGACGGTCGGCAGAACTTCCTGGCGGGCACCATGGACGTCGACGGGAAGCACCTGCTGGTGCCGCTGGACCAGAGCAAGCCGGTGCTGAACCCGCAGTTTGACCCCATGGCGTTCACCACCTCGTACGCCTGCACGCCGCACATCGCCATTCCGCAGTCCGACGCGGAGTGCAGCTTCCACAAGACGCTGGGGGAGGGCGCGTCGCGGCTCCTGATCCAGACGGTGGGCACGCTGGCGTCGATGATCAACACCGACACGGACTGCGGCTTCGAGAACACGTTCGTGAAGCTGGGCCCGGACCAGGTGGAAGGTGACGACGGAGAGCTGGGCTCCATGCACTGGTCCATCCAGGACTGTGAGCTGGGGCAGGGCGGCCAGGAGGTCTACCAGCACGACTGCAACGGCGGTGACCTGTGGGTGAGCGGCACGGCCAGCGTCGACGCCTCCCGCACGGTGCGCGGCATCCGCGAGAAGATGCTGTGGCTGATTGATTCCATCCGTCCCAACACGCGCGAGAGCGTGGACATCTTCCTGGACCACGTGGACCTGACGGAGTTCACCGCCGGCTACAACGAGCCCGACACCGGTGAGCCCAAGGGCACGCTGACCATCCACTCCGGCACGCTCTCCGCGCTGATCCAGCCGGTGCTGGCGGAGCGTCGCAGTGACGCCGGCAAGTTCGACGTGGCGCCCTACGTGGTGGTGAGCATCAGCGAGATCAGCAACGTGGTGGTGCGCAACGTGAACGCCACGCTGCACACCGAGGGCAAGACCTTCCACGTGCGTATTGATGAGGCCAACCTGTCCGCCTTCAACGGCAGCTACCAGGGCGACACCAACTGGCTCACCGGCAACATCAAGATCGACGGGCAGACGGTGGAGTTCACGGACATCCCACTGAACCCCTCGTTCAACCAGCAGAGCTTCAACAGCGGCTACGCCTGCATGGATGACCTCATGAGCGTCATCCCGGTGAACGGCTGATCAGAGCTTGTAGACGGCGCGGAACGCGGCGGATGCGCCAGGCGGAATCTCCGCAATCGGCTCGAAACGCACCTCATCCACCTGGCCCACGGCTTCCTTCACGTTCGCGGTGACGAGGATCTCGCCGGCCTTGGCGGTGTCCTCTCCCAGCTTGCTGGCCGCGTTGACCTCGGCGCCGTAGACGTCGTGCTCACCAATGCGGAGCATCTTGCCGTAGCCCAGTCCCACGCACAGCAGCACCTTCTCCTCGGCGGAGCGGTCCACGTTGTAGGCCTGCAGCGCCTCCTGCATGGCCAGCGCACAGGAGAGCGCGCGCTCCGGTCGACGGAAGATGACCAGCAGGCTGTCCGCTTCCGTCTTGAGCAGGATTCCGTCGTGGCGGTCAATGCAGGGGATGAGCAGGCGCCAGCTCTCGTGGATGATCTGCAGGAAGTGGATGATGCCGAAGGTGGCCACCGCGCGGGAGAAGCCGGAGAGGTCGGTGAACATGACCGCCCACTCCTCGCCAAACAGGTCCCAGATGCGCTCGTCCACCGCGGCCTTGTCGGCGCCGGGTGTGCGTCGCTCCTGCAACAGCTTCTCCAACCGGTCCCACGACGCGGACGAGCTGATCTGCAGCGCAAAAGGCATGCTGCCCTCCGTTAGCCGCTGGTGAAGAAATCAATGAGCTTCTGGCGGTTGGCGTCGGCGTCATGCATGCCCAGCTCAATGAGCTCGCGGGCGTACTCGCCGTCAAAGAGGAGGTAGCTGAGCAGGTCGGACTCCACCAGGCCCTCCTCCTCGCCAATCCGCTTGATGATGCGGCCAATGACACCGCCGGCGCGCGCCGCGGCGCTGCCCAGCTTGGCGTACCGCGCGGCAATGACGCCGATGTTCTTGCTGGGCTTGATCACCAGGTCCTTGACGATGCGGAAGCCCGCGCCGCGCATGGGGTCCATGATCGAGCGGAGGCGGTGCGTGAAGTCGGTGCCGTAGCTCTTCTCCCCGGCCTCCAGCAGCGCGTTCGTCCGACGCAGCCGCTCCAGGTCGTACTCCGTGTGATCCAGCAGCAGCGCGTTGAGGATCTTGCCCAGCAGGTAGAGCGCGGAGGGGAAGGCATCCACGCGCTCGCGTTCCAGGCGGGCCAGCTCGTCGGGGCTCTCCTCGTGGCGGAGGCTGATGACCAGCACGCGGTCCGCGCCGAGGCGGATGGCGGGGGAGAGGGGGGTGTTCTGGCGGAGACCACCGTCGCAGTAGGTGCGGCCTTCCACCTCCACGGCGGGGAAGAGCCAGGGGATGGCGGCGGAGGCCAGCGCGTGCTGGTGCGTGATGCGCGTGGGCCGGGCCACCACGTAGGGGTCCTTGCTCCACTCCGGGATGCCGCCGCCGTGGCGCTCCACCCAGACCACACTCTTGCCGGTGCCAATGTCGGTGGCGGTGACGCTGAGGGCCTCCACCCGACGGGCGGCCACGTTGCGGCTGATCATCCCCCAGCGGTTCCCGCTCTTGACCAGCGCCTCCAGCGGACCGGTGTGGACCAGCCCGCCGTAGCGACCCGGCCCCACGCGGTCGTCCAGCTCGCCAAAACCGCCGCTGCCCAGGAGGAAGCGGGGGAGGTTGAACAGCTCGCGCCAGCCCACCTGGTACACGCGCTCGATCCGGAGGTTCTCCCACATCTCACAGAGCTGCCGGGCCTGCGTCTCCACGAGGTGGGCGTGGGCGGCCAGGAAGCACGCGTTCAGCGCGCCCACGCTGGTGCCCGTGATGATCTCGAACCGGGCGCGGGCGCGAGCGCGTTCTGGGAGCTGCTCCCGGATGTAGCGGATCACACCGGCTTCATAGGCGCCCCGCGCACCGCCGCCGGAGAGGACCAGCCCGGTCCACGGCTCATGCTTCTTGGGCGGATTGTCCACGTGCGGCGGGGCCGACACCACTGCGCTGGTCATGGCTGCCCCTGCCGATTAACACGCCCTGAATCCCCGCGCCTTTTTGCGACCGCTTCACATCGTCCTTGACACGGGGACGGTCCTTCTCTACTTCAGCGGCCCCGTTCGCGGGGCAGTAGCTCAGCTGGGAGAGCGCTACATTCGCATTGTAGAGGTCGCCGGTTCGATCCCGGTCTGCTCCATCCGAAGAAGAAGACGCCGCCACCGTGCGGCGTTTTCTTTTCGACCCTCACTGGAACACGCTGCTGGGCGGTGGCGGTGGCGGCGTCTCTTCGCTGGTGTTGTCGGCGGTGTCCTTGCGGTCAGCGTTGTCGTCGCGCGGGTTGTCCAGCGTCCCGCGGTCACCAAAGAAGGGGTCACCTCCGGCCAGCTCCGGATCAATGTCCGTGACCACCTCCGTCTCACCGCCGTAGTAGCCCTCCGCGCCCACGCAGTTCTGCGCCTGCACCCGCAGCGTGGCAATGCGCTCCTTGGCCAGCACGATCTTGCTGTAGGCCACGCGCGCTTCCGAGTCCTGGCCCGCCGCGGCGTGCTCCTGCAGCGCGGTGCTGGCCTCCTCCGCCACCTTCAGCACGCCCTTGATCTGGGTGAGCCGCTCATTGACGCAGTTGAGCAGGACGATGTCCTTCTTGAGGCGGGCCTTGGACAGGAGGTCCAGGGTGACCTTCAGCGCGTCGCGCATCTCCGCCATGGCGCGCTCGTTGTCGGCGAGCATCTGCTCGGGGGAGCGGGTGGAGAGATCGTCGCGGAGGCGCAGCGCGGGATCCTCCTTCTTCGCGCCCGGCCCCGACTCACCCGCAGGCTCACCCTCGGGCGCGGGCGCGGCGTCCATCTCCTGGTTCCACGCGGTCCACTGCACGTCGCCAGCGGCGCGGGCGCCTTGCAACAGCGCGCTGAGGGGCTGCGGCTCCGCGGGCGCGCCGTCGGGCCCCACCACGATGCCCATGTTGGCCGCCACCGCGCGTTCCCAGATGGCCGTGCCGCCCTCGGGGCCACCCACCGACACCAGGCCCTCGTAGACCGCCACCACCGCGCCCCCGTCGGGCCCCAGGCTCACGGTGAACACGGTGCCCCGCACGCCGGTCACCGCATTCTGCGTGTGCAGCTTGAAGCGCGTCTCCCCGCCCACCGCCTTGGTGATGCGCGCCCAGAGCATCCCCGCGCCCAGCTCCGCTTGTGGCACGGGACCCGTGGCCGAGGGCGCGGCGGGGCGCACCTTGAGTCTGCTCCTGGGACCCAGGCGCAAGAGCGAGCCGTCGGCCAGGGTGAGCTGCAGGAGCGCTCCGTCCTCCGTGGCCACGGTCTCCCCCTCCCGCACGTACTCCGCGCGACGCAGCGGCTGTGCCGGCCCGCCGCTCGGCAGTGAACGCGTGGCGGTCCCCTTCACGAACGCCACCCTGGCGGCAACCCCCTGCGCCTCCGCGTGGGCCTCCACGCCCGTGAGCAGGAGAGGCAGCACCGCCAACGCCCAGCACCCCACGCCGCGTCCCACCATTTGGTCCCCCCGTGCGTGTTTGTCGTCGTCACTCTCGCAAAAACGCGCCACGAGTCCAACCCCGGAAAAGACAAAAGCGCGCGGCCCGGGAGTGGGACGCGCGCTCTTGTGTGACCGAGGGGAGGTGGTCAGTTCATCAAAGCGGGAGGCGGGCCAGCACGTTGGCCAGCGCGTGCCACGCCATGTTGCCCAGGTCCAGCTGGCGGCCGAAGCAGTTGCCGGCGTCCATGCTGTTGAAGAAGCCGCGCGCGGTCAGGTTGTCGAACCCGGCGCCGCCCTGGATGTTGTTGAAGTGGCCGCACACGCCAATGTTGTCCCAGCCCTTGCCGCCGTCCACGGAGTTGCGGTTGCCGTTGACGAAGATGTTGTCCCAGCCCTTGCCGCCGTGGATGGCGTTCCCGTCGCCGTAGGCGTTGATGGTGTCCGCGCCCTTGCCGCCGTGGATGAAGTTGTCGTCGCCAAAGGAGTTGATGAAGTCGTTGCCCTTGCCGCCGTTGATGCGGGCCCCGTCGCCCCAGTTGGTGATGCGGTCATTGCCCTTGCCGCCGTCAATGTTGACATTGTCACCCAGGTTGCGAATCGTGTCGTGGCCCTTGCCGCCCTGGATGCTCACACCGTCGGCGGCGTTGCTGATGGTGTCATTGCCCTTGCCACCATCAATCTTGAGCCCCGAGGCGGTGACGCTGGAGTCGATGTTGATGCGGTCATTGCCCTTGCCGCCCTTGATGGTCAGGCGGTTCATCTCGTCCTCGGTGAAGCGGTGGCTCACACCGTTGACGTTGACGTCGTACATCCCGTCGCGGCCCTTGGAGACGTTGATGGCGTCATCGCCACGGCCGGCATCCAGCGTGATGGAGCCGTCACGGCCGCGCGTCACGGTGGCCTCGGACGTGGAACCCTGGGGGGCCGTGCGAGCCGGAGTGTAGCAACCACCTGCCGAGATGCTGTTGACCGCCATCGGAGTTCTCCTTGCTGTGATCCCGACCTTGTCGGTGATCCGGTTTCAAGAGCAGTGCGAGCTGGAGCTGGAACCTAACTCAAGACCGCCGGTCATTTCGAGTAGGACCGCCACCATCCCGCGGACAGCCCAAGTATCGTGCTGATGTCGGATGGGTTGCGGAAAAGTCGCAACGTTTCTGGGGATCTGGAAGTGGTTGCGTGTCACACATCCACCGCCATGTTTGCGGGGGCCGGAGGTGGTGACGAACGGGCGGGAGTCATGTGAAAGAAGGCGCCTCTCTTCAGGAGGGACGCATGAAGACGCCGGGGAAGGACAAGGACAAGAAGAACAAGGGGAAGGGCGGGAAGCCGGCCCCCAGGACCGCGCCGCCACCACCCAAGCAGCCCGCGCTGCCGGACGTGCCGGCGGACATCCTGGCGGTGCGCTCACACCTGATGAACCACTTCGGGAACCCGGCGGGGGTGGTGGAGTTCAAGAAGCCGGGGTTGGCCACCAGCGCGGTGCAGCGCATGGAAGTGGCGCGGTTCAGCATGGGGAACGGGGCCACCTCGGTGTTCGCCACGGTGGGCGCCTCGCAGGCCAAGATGACGGACGGGCGCCGCATGGAGGCCTACCTGCTGACGCGCGGCGAGCCGGACAAGGACAAGACGGCGGCCATCAACTCCGTCATGGCGGCGCTGGCGCTGTACCCGGAGCGCAACAAGGTGGCGCTGGGTGCGGGCGCGGTGATCCAGTCCCCCGACGACATCAAGACCTTCAGCGCCATGGACGCGGTGTTGCTGCTTCCGCCGCTGCAGTTCGTGCCGGGCTTCCACGAGTTCAAGCGGCAGGACGGGGCCAAGGTGGAGATCTTCTGGATGCTCCCCATCTACGCCTCGGAAGCGGAGATTGCGCTGAAGAAGGGGCCCATGCAGCTGTACAAGCTGTTTGCGGACCAGCAGGTGGACGTCAGCGACCTCTCACGCCCCGCGGTGGACCCCAACGCGCCGCCCAAGCCCCCTCCCGCACCTCCCAAGGCCGAAACACCCGCCGCCAAGGGTGCTCCCGCCAAGCCCGGTGCGCCTGCCGCCAAGCCGGGTGCGCCTGCCGCCAAGCCGGGTGCTGTGCCCGCCAAGCCCGGTGCTCCCGCCGGGGCGAAGCCGGGGGTCGCTTCCGCCGCCAAGCCCGGTGCTGCTCCCGCCAAACCCGGCGTCGCGCCTGGCAAGCCCGCGCCCGCGGCGCCCAAGGCGGTTGCTCCCGTCAAGAAGTGATCGTCGCGGTCGTCCGGTGTGCGCGTCCTGCCCGACGTGAGCGCACGTCGACGACGGACGAGATGCGTTCCATCACCGCACGGCGTGTCGTCCTCCAGCGCGAGAAATGCGGGCACGCGCGCGTAGCCACGACTCGCCCCGCACGCTGAAGGCAACGCCCACGAGTCTTCGCGTATCGCAACGCCCGAGGCAGGTGGCACAACTTGCGGCCGCAACGGGCGGTTCCCGCGGCAGCACGCTTGGCACCGCGCCGCAGTTGCCCAAGGATGCGCAGCCATGAATCAACCCGCAGCAGAGCCTCGTCCCGCCGCCACCACCGTCCTGCTCAGGCCCGGGACCCCGGTGGACGCCTTCCTCATCCAACGCGTGGCCACCCAGCGCTTCATGGGCGGTGCGCACGTGTTTCCCGGCGGCCGCCTCGACGCCGAGGACGAGGAGGTGGTGACCGCCGAGCTCGTCGACCTGGAGCACGCGCAGACGCTGGCGCACCAGATGGGGCTCTCCGTCAAGGACGCGCTCGCTTTCGTCGTGGCGGCCGCGCGTGAGCTGCTGGAGGAAGCGGGCGTGCTGGTGGCCGCCGGTGCCACCTCCGACGACGCGCGCGCGGTGCGCCAGGCGCTCCTTGACGGGACGAGCTTCCGGGAGGCGCTGCGGGCCCGTTCTCTCGTCGTGGATGGGAACAGGTTCCGCTACCTGGCGCACTGGATCACGCCGGTGGTGGAGGCCAAGCGGTTCAGCGCGCGCTTCTTCGTGGTGCCGCTCCCCGACGGACAGGAACCCGAAGTGGACAAGCAGGAAGCCTCCGCCGGCCAATGGTTCACCCCGCGCAACGCCGTCAGTGCGCACCTGGAAGGCCAGATTGTCCTTCCGCCGCCAACGCTGTGCGTGCTCGACGGACTCTCCCGCTCGACGTCGTTCGAGGAGGCGGTGCGGGGTGCGCAGCGGCCGGTGCAGCCCATCCTGCCGGAATTCCACACGCTGGAGGACACGCCCATCCTCGCGTTCCCCGGTGATGCGCTGCATCCCGAGGAGCACGGCGTTCCCGGCGCGCCCACACGCGTGGAGCTGCGTGGCGGAATCTGGACCCCAAGGCGTGTTCCACGGGAGCTGCTGTCATGATGCGTGCTTGCGCCGTTGTCGTCGTGGGGATGGTGCTGGGGGTGGGTTGTCAGCCCTCCTGTCAGCCTGCCGCGTCCACCTGTGTCACCGACGCGGATTGTCCTTTCGTCCAGGAGTGTCGCGACGCCACCTGCCAGGATGGGGCGCTGGCCGCGGCGTTGCCTCCGCTTCCTCCGTCGGGCGGGCCGGGTGGAGCGCGTGCGTTCTACGTCGATGACGTCTCCGGAATGCGCGAGGGGAACGCGGCGCAGGCACGGCCCGGTGACCTGGTCATCCAGAACAACCACGCGCGCTTCGTCATCCAGAAGCCGGGTCGGGAGATTGCCGTGGCGCCGTTTGGCGGGAACGTGATTGACGCCGTGGCGCTGGTGGACGGTCAGCCCCTGCCCGACGAGTTCGGCGAGCTGCAGCCGGTCCTCAACCTGGGCTCCACCGTCAACTTCACGCGGCTGGATGTGGTGCGGGATGGGTCGGATGGCGGGAGTGTCGTCGTGCGAGCTTATGGACGGCCGGCGCTGTGGGAGTACGTCAACCTGGGCGGCTTCATGGGCGACCTGCTTGCCACCAGCGTGCCGTTCGATCCCGACCAGAACCTCGTCATGAAGGTGGTGGCAACGTACGAGCTGCCCGCCGACAAGCCGTTCCTCCGCATCACGTGGACCATGGTCAACCAGGACACCGTGGGGTTCCAGCTGCCTGTCGGTATTGCGGTGGATTCCGGCGGCGAGGTGCTGCCGTTCCGCGCGGGGCCGGGATTCGGTTCCACCGCGTACAACGTCGACGCCGTGCTCAGCGGTGACAACGCCGTGCCGTGGTTTGGCTTCAGCGGCAAGCAGGTGAGCACCGCCATCCGTCCGCGCTCCGTGCTGGGAGATGCGTCGGCCACGTCGACGAATCCCACGGTGCAGGTGGCCGGTGTCACCGTGAGCCTGTTCTCCAAGCCGGATGTGCTGAGCGCGTTGGAGTCCGCGGACCTGTTCCTGGAGGCGGGCCACGCGTGGAGCTACGGCGTCGATCTCGCGGTGTCAGGCTCGAGCCTGGCCGCTGCGAGTGCGATCCTGATGCAGGAGCAGGGCCTGGCCACGCGCTCGTTCCGGGTCCGGGTTGTCGACGAGGAAACCAGCGCGCCCATCCGCGACGCCCTGGTGCTCATCCGCGGCCAGCACACGGATCCGGACTCCCGTCCGACGGTGGCCTCCGGTCGCACCGACGAGCTGGGCGTGGCGCGGTTCCAGGTTCCGCCGGGCGCGGTGGATGTGCAGGTGCGCGCGGAAGGTCGGGAGCCCGCCGAGGACCTGCGGCTCACCGAGGACAAGGATGAAGCGCTCATCACCATGCTGACCGCCGGCAACCTGAGCTACCGGTTCCGCGTGGCGCGTCGAATGGACCGTCCCACGACGGAGGCCGCGCCGTGTCGCATCACGGTGGTGGGCGCGGACCAGGAACCGGATGACGCCGCGCGCCGGGCCGTGTTTGACCGTCCGCCCTACGGCGTGGCCGCGCTCCGTTACAGCGAGACGTGCGATTCCGCGTCCGACGGGGCCTTGAAGCTCGCCCCGGGGCGTTATCTCGTCATTGCCAGCGCCGGTCCCGCCTATGACATCTGGCAGGGCCTGGTGGACGTGGGCACCACGACGGCGTCGGTGGAAGGCACGCTGCACCGCGTGGTCGACGACGGGCCCTACCTGGCCACCGACTGGCACCAGCACTCCGTCAATTCACCCGACAGTCCCATCCCCCTGCGCGACCGGCTGCGCAGCTACCTGGGCGAAGGCATCGAGCTCTTTGGCGGCAGCGACCACGACGTGGTGACGGACTGGGAGCGCATCGTCGCGGAGCTGGGGTTCAGCGACAGGATCGTCGCCATCAACGGGGTGGAGTGCACGCCGTTTGACTACGGTCACTTCAACATCTTCCCGCTCTCTCCCAACCAGAACATGGTGAACGGCGGCGCGCTGGACTGGGCTGGTGGCGACGGACCGAACCTCGCGCCCCCGCAGCTCTTCCAGGCGTACCGCCAGATGGGCGCGCAGGTGGTGCAGGTGAATCATCCGCGCCAGGTCACCGGCTTCGGGTTCCAGACGTACTTCGACCGCGCGGCGCTCACGTTTGACCCGGTGAGCGGCGTGGCCTTTGGTGACGTCGAGAAGCAGCCGCTGCCCAATGAGATGCTGCGCATCCCCGCCCAAGAGCCCATGTGGACCGCGGAGTTTGACGCCGTGGAGATCTACAACGGGTTCAGGCCTTACGACGGAACGCTGCCCACCCGTCCCGCGGGTGACCGCAAGGCGGACCGCATCATGCTCGACGTGGGCAACCTCATCCTCGTCGGGCACCGGCCCATCATGACCGGCACCAGTGACACGCACGGACTGGCCGCCGACCAGAACGGATACCCGCGTACGTACGTGCGGGCGAGCCGAGGCGCCGACGGACGTGTGGATCCCTGGGACGTGCTGAACGCGCTGGCCGGCACCGGAAACGCGCCCAACCGTGGCGATGTCATTGTGAGCAACGGGCCCATGCCCATCATCACCGCTTCCTACGGAGCCACGCGCGTGTCCCCCGGTGGACTGGTGGTGGCGCCGCAACGGGTGACGGTGGAAATCGACGTCGTCACGCCGCGGTGGATGCCGCTGGCCAGCGCGGATGTCCTGGTCAGCCCGCACTACGTCGAGGATCCGGGGGAGATGGCCACGCCGCCCGCACCCGCGCTCTCCGCGCCGCTGGGGGAGCCCGTGGTGGAGACGCTGCAGAACGGCGGTGAACGGCTGCGCTACCACGCCACGCTCGACGTGGACGTGGCCCAGCACAATCCGTTCGCGGGGAAGGACGCGTTCCTCGTCGTGCGCGTGCACGGGGCGCAGCCGGTGTGGCCGGTGCTCACCGCGGGCCTGGCCCTGCAGATCGACGAGAACGGGCAGACGCCGGAGGAGTTCCTGCAGGTCCGCAACGGAATTGCCGCGCTGGCCATGGCCAATCCGATCTATGTCGACGTCGACGGCGACGGCAGGTTCACCGGCGCCTGGGAGCACTGATGGCTGGAACCTTTGATTCCGTGCTGCAATGCGTGGGGCGTACGCCGCTGGTGCGTCTCACCCGCGTGGTTCCCGAGGGCGCTGCCCACGTCTACGGAAAGTGCGAGCAGCTCAACCCCGGCGGCAGCGTGAAGGACCGCATTGCGCTGGCCATGGTGGAAGCCGCGGAGCGCTCGGGGCGGTTGCGGCCGGGCATGACTGTCGTCGAGCCGACGAGTGGGAATACGGGCATTGGGTTGGCCCTGGTGTGTGCGGCCAAGGGCTACCCCATCGTGCTGACCATGCCGGATCACATGAGCCTGGAGCGTCGTGCGCTGCTCAAGACGTACGGCGCTACCGTGGTGCTCACGCCGGGACACCTGGACATGGCGGGTGCCGTGGCGGAGGCGGAGAGGCTCTGCAAGGAGAAACCCGGTCACATCTACCTGCGACAGTTCGAGAACCCCTCCAACCCCGCCGCGCACGAGGCCACGACCGGACCGGAGATCCTGGAGGGGCTCGCCGCCGAGGGACATGACCGGCTCGACGCCGCGGTGATTGGCGTGGGGACGGGCGGAACGCTCACCGGCGTGGGCCGCACGCTCAAGCAGCGCTACCCGAACGTGCGCATCATCGCGATAGAGCCCGAGGAGAGCGCGGTGCTCAGTGGCAAGCCAGCGCACGTGCACAAGATCCAGGGGATCGGCGCGGGGTTCATTCCCAAGGCGCTGGATCGCTCGCTCATCGACGAGATTCGCACCGTGATGGAGCAGGACGCGGCGCGCATGACGGCGCGACTGGCGCGCGAGGAAGGCCTCCTCGTGGGCATCAGCTCCGGAGCGAATGTCAGCGTGGCCATCGACGTGGCGCGCACACTGGGACCCGACGGCGTGGTGGTCACCTTCCTCTGCGACGCCGGCGACCGGTACTTCTCGGTGGTGCAGCAGATGCAGAAGGTGATGGAGGCACCCAAGGCGCCATGACGGAGTTCCGTGAGCTCGACAACATGGTTCCCGCCGCGTCGCGCCCCGACGTGCAGAAGCGGTTGTCACGCACGCGCTCCCTGGCCGAGGTGGGGCTCGCTGGCGTCGAGAAGCTGCTGACCCAGCGCGTGCTCGTCGTGGGGTGCGGCGGTTTGGGGCACCCGGTGGCCACGTACCTGGCCGGCGCTGGTGTGGGTCATCTCACGCTGGTGGACGACGACGACGTGGAGCTGTCCAACCTCAACCGCCAGATCCTGTTCCAGGCATCCGACGAGGGACAACCCAAGGCGCAGGTCCTCCAGGAGCGCATTCGCGGCATCCAGCCGCACGTGTCATTGGCTCCGTTGGAGACGCGACTCACCGAGCGGAACGTGAAGGGACTGGTGGGTGGACACCAGGTTGTCGTCGACGCCACGGATGACCCGGCCACCAAGTTCATCCTGCACGACGCGTGTCTCAAGCTGGGAACGCCGTTGGTCCACGGTGGCGCGGTGAAGTGGGGTGGTCAGGTCACCGTGTTCCCTGGGACGGGGAAGCCTTGTCTGCGCTGCCTCTTCGACGAGCCGCCACCGGCGGAACGCTGTCAGGACGCAGGCGTGATGGGCGCGGCGACGGGCGCCGTGGGGAGCGTCATGGCGGCGGAGGTGGTGAAGCTGCTGTTGGGCGTCGGGGAGTCGCTCACGGCGCGCATGTTGACGCTGGACCTGCTGAAGGGCACCACGCGCGTGCAGCCGCTGTATCCGCGGGAGGGATGCGCCACGTGCGCCACGGCGGGCACCGAGGCGAGAGGTCGGAAGGCGCGGCCCTGACACTGCATTCCGGCGAGGTTGGCAGGTCTGGTAGCGACGGTTAGTGTGCTGAACATGGCCCGCAACCCGCGTCGCGACGATGCCCAAGGCCCCTTCCGGGTCCACGACGTTCCCGAGGATTCCCGCTACGAGCTGTCGCACGGGCACCCGGTGGAGTGCGCGCCCGCCGGGGGGCGGCATGGTGGGGCCAACGCCACCGGCGCCATGGTCCTGGGCTCCGACCCCGCCGTGGAAGCCGCGGGGGTGGACACGGGCTACGCCCCCACCGAGGACACCCTTCGCGCGCCTGACGTCTCCGTGGGCAACGTTCCCGCGAAGCCCGGTTGGGTCAAGGGCGCGCCTCCGCTTGCGGTTGAGTACGTGGACTCCGGCCAGGACGAGGAGAAGCTGGCGGAGAAGGTGGCGGACCTGTTGGGCGCGGGGACCCGGTTTATCTGGGTGGTGCGGTTGGCGGGCCCTCGTCGTGTGGAGGTCCATCAACCAGGAAAGGCTGTCACCATCATGGTGCCCGGTCAGTTCCTCGACGCGCCGGGCGTGCTGCAGAACCCGGTACCGGTCCAAGCCCTTTTTGATCGTGATGCGGCTCTGGAGGCCACATTCCGCAATCTCCTGCAACGCCGCGGGTACTCCACGCTCGACGACGTCCGCACCGAGGGCAAAACCGAGGGCAAAGCCGAGGGCAAAGCCGAGGGCAAAGCCGAAGGCGAGGCGGCGGGCCTGGCGCGGTCGGTGCTGCTGCTGCTCTCAAGCCGAGGGATCCCCGTTCCCGAAGAGCAGCGTCGGAAAATCGACGAGTGCCGCGACCTGGCGCTGTTGGAACGGTGGTTGGTGCGCGCATCCTCCGCGGAGCGGCTGGAGCAGATCTTCACGTGATGGTTCCGTCGGAGAATCTGGAAGACCCCTGACTTCTGGACTCAGTCCCGCAGCACCATGCGCACGCCCGTCGTCGGGGCCCAGGTCACGTTGCGCAGACCGGGCACCACCGCCTTGTCACTGGCCAGCGCGAGCTTCTTCTGGCCCAGCAGGCTGCCCAGAACGATCTTCATCTCGTACAACGCAAAGGAAGCGCCCAGGCACCGACGCACGCCGCCGCCGAAGGGAAGAAACTCGTACGGCGAGAACTTCCGCTCCAGGAAACGCTCCGGACGGAAGGCGTGGGGCTCCGGGTAGATCCGCGCGTCATGATGCGTGGCGACGATGGCCGCGCATACCCCGTGTCCCGCCGGGATCTCCCGACCACGCAGCACCATGGGCTTGCGCAGCAGCCGCGCCACGTCCATCACGATGGGCCGGATGCGCAACGTCTCGCTGCACACCGCGTCGAGGTACGGGTGCTCCGCCAGCGCCATGGCGTCGGGAGTGGGGCCCAGGCCGCGCAGCTCCGCCTGCAAGCGCGCGAGCACGTCGGGATTGCGGTGCAACAGGTAGAACGCCCAGGCCAACGCGGACGCCGTGGTCTCGTGACCCGCCACCAGCAGCGTGAGCAGCTCGTCGCGCAGCACCTCGTCGGCCATGGGTGAGCCGTCTTCACGACGAGCGGCGAGCAACATGCTCAGGATGTCCTCGCGCTCCACGTGATCCTTGCGACGGTTCTCGATCTCCTCCTGGATGAGCGCAAACAGGTGCTTCTCCGCGCGCTTGAGCCTGCCCCACGGACTCCACGGACCCAGGTCCTTGCGCACCGCCTTGAAGAACAGCACCAGCGGCGTCCCGGTGCGCACGAACGCGAGAATCGCCTCCTCGAAGATGCGCACGCGCTCCGGCTCGGTGACGCCGAAGACCGCCTGCAGGATGACCTCCAGCGAGATGGCCTGCGTGGTCTGAAGCATGGTGAAGGGCTTCCCCTTCTCCCAGCGCGCGCCGTGCTTCAGCGCAATGTCCTGCATGAGCTTGCCGTACGCGCGCATGCGGGCGCCGTGGAACGGCGGCGCCATCATCTGTCTCTCCCGACGGTGACGTTGCCCGCTCAGCACCAGCACGCTGTTCCGACCCACCAGCGGCGTGAGCATCTCCGGCGTGGGCACCTCGAACGTGTCCGGGTCCGCCATGAAGATCTCGCGGATTCCGTCGGGCTCCGCGGTGCACACCAGCTGCACCCCCTCGAAGAACGGCATGGTGAACGGGTCACCATGACGACGGAAGTGTTCCTGGAAAGTGTCCAGCGGCTTGGAGCCCCACTTGATGAGCTGCCAAAGCGCGCTGGTGGGTCCCGGCGGCGCACCGTGGATCACGGTGGTGCTCTCGGTTGCAGCGGACATGGTTTCCCCCGACGTCACGGCAGCGGACTGGTGTCGCTGTCGGTGCGGGAGCCAAGCCATTCCCGCAGCCGCCGGGTCACCCGACGCTGGTTGAGGTCATTGCACTTCTTGTTCTCCTCCACGCGGAACTCCTCGCCGCCTTCCAGGCCGCGGTCGTCCACGTTGAGGGCCACGATGGTGTACGTGGTGCTCTGGCACCCGCTCTGCGCGTTGGAGGACGTCTGCACCTCCTCCACCTCGTACCTTCCCTCGCGCGGGACGGTGGCCTGGTAGACGCGCTCCGCGCTGGAGTCGGTGCGGCCGTAGATGAGCGCGCGCCCGTCCTGCCGGTCCTCGATGCGCACGTTGAGGACGAGGGTGGGGCTGGTGGTGGTCTGGCAGGACTCCGGCGCCGGGTCGAACGTGCGACAGATCTGCTCCTTGCTGACCTCCACCTCGTACGTGCGCACCGTGGGCCCGCACGACGTCACCAGGAGCAGCAGCGGAAGAACGCGCTTCATGGCTGCGTCACCTCCACCGCGTGCAGCGTGTAGCGACGCACCTGCCCGTACGGGATGTTGAGGCCGCACTGCTGCGGATCTCCGTCGGTGATCGCGGATTCCTCGGCGGAGCCGTTGATCTCACGACGGAGCCCGAAGCCCGGGTCATCCACCAGCCCGTCGATCTTCAGCGTCTGGCGCGTCAGGCACCCACTCTGCTCGCGCACCAGCTCACGCACGTTCTCGACGTGGAGGCGGTCGCCATCAAAGGTCCCCACCAGCGTCTCCTGGCGGAAGAACACGCGCGTGTCGTCGCCGCGCTCATCCACGCTCATGACGCCGGAGATGCGCGTACCTCCGTCGGCGGGGGCCAGGCATTCCAGCTCGCCACGACGGAGATTGCAGTCCGCCAGCGGCACCAGGTCCGCCTGGTAGTGGACGATGTTTCCGGGCAGGCACGCCGCCGCGGCCATGAGCACCAGCACCACCACGCGCCTCATGACGCGCCTCCGTCGACGAGGGGCAGCGTGGGGAAGGGGAGGGTGGGGTCGTCCTCCCGCACTTCCTCGCCGTCAAAGACCTCTTCAAACTTGCTGGCCGCGGCCTGGCCGCACTCCCCGTTCTGGCTGGTCCGGCTCTGCGCGGAGCCCACCATGCGGTCACGCCGACGCTGACGCCCGGGGATGGTGGGCAGCATGTCCTTGCGGATCTCGAACTTCACGCTGCGCTCGAACTGCTTCTGGCAGCCGTTGGCGCTGATCTCCTGGTGCAGGGAGCGCGCAAAGTACTCCCCCCGCTCGACGTTGCCGGGCAGGGCGCGCCCGTCGTCCTCGTAGAGGATGAACTGGGTGGGCCCGCGCATCTCCAGCGTGAAGCGGGCGGTGCGGTGGATGCCCTCAAACTGGCTGCGCGCTTCACACAGCTCCGGAAACAGGCCCGCGGGGTGGCAGTTGCGGACCGTGCGGATGGTGACGTCGAAGATCTGCAGGTCCGGGGCCAGGCACCCGGAGGTTATGACAAGCGCGGTGAGCAGGAGGCGCTTCACGGCGGGGAACCTAGCGCAGGGGTGTCCTCCGTCGCCACCACCGGGCCACCCGACGGGCACGGAGCGCGTGAACACCCGGAACGGGCGGAATGCACCCACGGGCGCTAGAACGCCACCGGGACCCGTGCGCCCAGGGCAACCGTGGTGGATTTCCGCGTACAACCGGGCGCTTGCGGTGGTTGCCGGACCTCTGTCAGAAGGCCCCCAAGGAGACGAAAACCCATGGAGCTCAAGCCCTACATCTTCCGCGAGTATGACGTGCGTGGCGTCTACGGGAAGGACCTGGACGCCAGCGTGGCGGAGACGCTGGGTCGTGCCTATGCCACGTTCTTCCGCAAGCGCGAGGCGCGCGGAAAGATCGTGGTGGGCCGGGACTGCCGCGTGAGCGGGCCGGACCTGCACCGCGGTCTCATCAAGGGCCTCACCGAGAGCGGGATGACGGTGGTGGACGTGGGCGTGGTGGCCACGCCGGTGCAGTACTTCTCCATCTTCCACACCGACGCCGCGGGCGGCATCCAGATCACGGGAAGCCACAACCCGCCCGACCACAACGGCTTCAAGATCAGCTTCGGCAAGACCACGCTGCACGGTCACGAGATCCAGGAGCTGCTCAAGATCTGCCAGGAAGGGAAGTTCGTCACCGGCAGGGGCAGCGTGCAGCCGCTGGACCTCACCGAGGCGTATCTCACCGCGCTCCTGGGCCGGCTCAGGATGCCGGAGCGGAAGCTGAAGATCGTCGTCGACGGCGGCAATGGCATGGGTGGTCCTTACGCGGTGCCGCTGCTGCGTCGCATGGGTCACGACGTCATTGACCAGTACTGCGAGGCGGACGGCCGCTTCCCGCACCACCATCCCGACCCCACCGTCGAGAAGAACGTGGAGCCGCTCATCAGCCGCGTGATGGCCGAGAAGGCGGACCTGGGCATTGCGTTCGACGGGGACGCGGACCGCATTGGCGTCGTCGACAACAAGGGGAACATCCTGTGGGGCGACAAGCTGATGATCCTCTACAGCCGCAGCGTGCTGAAGGAGGTCCCGGGCGCGGCGGTGGTGGGTGAGGTGAAGTGCAGCCAGACGCTCTACGACGACATTGCCAAGCACGGCGGCGAGGCCATCATGTGGAAGGCGGGGCACAGCCTCATCAAGGCCAAGATGAAGGAGGCCGACGCGGCGCTGGCCGGCGAGATGAGCGGCCACATCTTCTTCCGCCACCGCTACTACGGCTTTGACGACGCCATCTACGCCGCGGGTCGCCTGGTGGAGCTGTTGAGCGAGGCGGGCAAGCCGGTCAGCGAGCTGCTCGCCGACGTGCCGGTGACCTACGCCACGCCGGAGCTGCGCGTGGATTGCGAGGAGCACCTGAAGTTCAAGCTGGTGCAGAAGTGCGTGGAGCATTTCCGCAAGAAGCACGATGTTGTCGACGTGGACGGTGTGCGCGTGCTCTTCCCCGACGGGTGGGGCCTCATCCGCGCGTCCAACACGCAGCCCATCCTGGTGTTGCGGTTCGAGGCGCAGAGCCAGGCGCGGCTGGAGGAGATCCGCGCGTACATGGAGCGTGAGCTGACGTCGCTGCGTCAGACCCTCTGAAGGAGTGCCCGGTCCCACGAGGGCTGGTACACTGCCCTCATGTTGGCGAAGACTCCTCCCGACAAGCTCGTCGACCAACGCGGCCGCCCCTATTTCCTGTGGGACGTGGAGATGACGTTGGAGGAGTTCCAGTCCCGGCTCCGCCATCCCAATGACGTCGAAGCCAAGGCCTATCTCGTCGGGAAGCTGATGAGGCAGGCCAAGCCTGACGACGTGTTCTCGTTCGTCTCGCTCGAGGAAATGAGGGAGCTGTGGCCCCGCCTGGAGCGGTACCTGGGCGAGAAGCGGCCGTTCTGGCGCTGGTTGCTGGATGCGTGGGGTCAGCGCGCATGAACTCGACGCTGACTCCGCTTCAGCGCCGTGTCCTCCAGGTCCTCTCGTCAGTGAATCCGCGTTGGACGCTGACGGGCGGCGCTGCGTTGGCCGGCGTGTACCTGGGGCACCGCACCACGCGGGACCTCGACCTCTTCTGGCACGGGCGCCCAGTGCTCGCGGAGCTGCCGGGAGAGGTCGAAGCTTGTCTGACGCAAGCGGGAATGTCGGTGACCCACGTGCAGCGGGCCACCACGTTTTGCAGGCTCGAGGTCCGGGATGACGGTGACACGGTGGTGCTTGACCTCGTCGCCGACCCTGCTCCGGTGGTGGAAGCTCCGCAGGACAAGGTGTTGGAAGACAGCCAGATCCTCGTCGACACGCCGCACGAAATCCTGGTGAACAAGCTCACCGCGTTGATGAGTCGTTCGGAGGTGAGAGACCTCGTCGACATCCGCGCATTGCTCCGGGCGGGTGGCGACCTGCAGCGAGCACTTGAAGATGCGCCGAAGAAGGATGGTGGGTTCTCTCCGCTGACGCTGGCGTGGCTGCTGGAGGAGTTCCCGCTGAAGTCCGCCGGGCGCGCCTTGGGCATGTCACCCGAGTTTCTCGACGAGTTGGATGCATTTCGCACCTCATTGAAGCAGCGAGTTCTGGACTTCGCGAAGCAGTGAGGGCGGCCCGCGGCGCGTGCTATGGCGCCGGACATGGCACTTCCCAAGGTCGACCTGGTCAGCTGGTTCAACAAGGCATCCCGTCTCCCCAAGGGGCGCAGCGTCCTGGACCGCGCGCTCTGGCAGGTGGTGCCGTTCAACGCCTCCGTCAAGCCGCGCGTCATCAAGCTCAGTGAGGACGAGGTGGTCACCGAAGTGGCGCTGCGTCGCGCGGTGGCCAATCACCTGGGCAGCATGCACGCCGCCGTCCTCGTCACCGTCGGAGAATACGCGCAGGGCCTGCTGATCCTCGCCAACGCGGGGAAGCTCGGCGCGGAGATCATCATCCAGCGGCTCTCCATCGAGTACACCGCCAAGGCCAAGGGGACGGTGCAGGCGCGCTGCACGCTGCCCCCCAACTTCCGCGAGCACGTGGCCGAGGCACTGGCGCGGGGAGAGAACCCGTCGGTGACGCTGGAGAGCGTGCTCACCGACAAGAAGACGGGTCAGCAGGTGGCCGTGTTCACGGGGTTGTGGCGGGCGCGCCGCCCCAAGGGGTGAACCCACGCGGTGCGCGACGGAAGCAGCGCCGCACACCGCGTGATGACGACGTCAGCGCGGCGCGCCGCCGTTGGCCCAGTCAATGACCTTCTGCGCGTCCTCGGCCGTCATGTCCGGCGCGTCGGGCTGCAGCGGCATGAAGTTGCTCTCAATGGAGTTCTTGACGCGCACGCGGTTGAAGTACACGCCGCCCGCGCCCGCGTCGTTGCGGCCGTACTGGGTGAGCTGGAACGGCGCGCCTTCCGTCGGCGGGTCGTTGTGGCAGCTG
This sequence comes from Myxococcota bacterium, assembly GCA_040752415.1. Classification (GTDB taxonomy): domain Bacteria; phylum Myxococcota; class JACRCW01; order JACRCW01; family JACRCW01; genus JBFMGU01. The sequence goes on along the minus strand of JBFMGU010000070.1, from coordinate 7,096 downwards.
ATGCAGCCGGTGAATTGCGTGCCGCAGTCCGCGCAGTACGCGTCGATCAGCGGCTTGATGTTGTCGGCGGCGTTGGCCGCGCTGTCGTAGCGGTAGGTGGTGCCGTAACGGCCGCCGTTGTCGATGGTGAAGGGGGCGTTGCTGTCGTCGCGCTTGGTGACGATGCCGCCGTCGGCGTTGGGGCCCTTCACCGAGACGCGGACCTTGTAGTCGGTGCCGTCCCAGATGTTGATGCTCCCGTTGACGGGCTGCGTGCTGTCGAACGTGAAGCTGCCGGTGTTGGGGATGTCCACCGCGCTGATGTTCACCGGCGAATTCACGCCGCCAAAGATGAGCCCCACCGTGGCCGTATTGCCCTGGCCGGTGGTCTCCCACGTCACGGTGATCTGCCCGGAGAGCGTCTCACCGCCGTTGGGGGCCAGCACGCGCACGCTCTCAATGGGACCGGGCGGGCCCGCGTCGACGGGACCCGCGTCGGTGACCGGACCCGCGTCGCTGGGGGGACCGGCGTCGCCTGGGGGACCGGCGTCGGGCTGGTCACAGGGTTGGAGGTCCGGGATGGGATTCTCCGGCATGCCCTGGCGGATCCACTCGCGCACGCGGTCGATGTCGTCCTGCGTGACGTCGACGTAGAGGTGACCCTCGAAGTCCACGCCCGGCGGCATGGTCATGTCCTCCATGCGCAGCAGCGAGGCTTCCCACAACGTCAGCGGCTGGTAATAGGGGTGCTGCGCCAGCTCCAGGCCCGCCGCGTAGGTATCCAGCGGAGGCAGGGCGCCATCGTCGCCGGCGCCGAAGTGGCAGTCCGTGCACGCCGTGGGCGCGCGACCTTCCGCCTCCTGGTCCGGATTGCTGATGGGCAGCTTGAAGATGTTCTCCACGTCGTTGGTCCAGGCCACGGCCTCGTCGCCGCAGGTGCGCGGCGTGATGGGCGTGCGCGCGGGCATCCCGCCGTCGTAGCCGCAGCCATGACCGCCCTCGTTGGCCCACAGCACAATGGTGTCGATCTCGGCCTGGGTGAGCGGGTCACCGTCGAGCGGCGGAGGCATGGCAGCGCTGTTGCCATCCTGGACGCGTCGCGCCACGTCGTGGAACAGCGGTTCGCCCTGGTTGCGACGCGTGTCGGCGCGCAGGTGCCGGGTGAGGTCCATGAGCGGGACGGAGGCTCCGCGCGCGGGCGGCTCGCGGTGACAGCCCACGCAGTGCTTGTCCAGGATGGCGCGCACCGAGGCGTAGTTCACCGTGCCGCAACTGCCGTCGTCGGGGAAGAGCTGCTGCACGTAGGGCGGGCCCGCGTCCGGTTCCTCCACCGGCGGCGCCTCACCCGGCTCCAGCACCAGCACCATGTCCAGCTGCATGTTGGGGTCAATGCAGTCCTTGAGCGAGCCCACCGGCATCCCGTGCGGTGAGCCGGAGAGGGGCGCGTTGCCGGTGATGGTGAGCACGTCACCGCTCCAGCTCGCGGTGGCCGGGAAGTCGATGGTCTGGCTGATGCCACGGATGGTGACGTCGACACGCGAGGTGCCTGATCCATCCAGCGTGGAGAGGTCGTGGGCCTGGAAGGTGAGGATGGGATGGCGGTCCGCGTCCACCTGCTCCAGCACGCTGACCTTGATGTCGTCGCGGTCGCTCTCTGAAGGGGTCTCGCCCTCGGCGTCGGCCTGGCGCGTCGCCTCGAAGACCTGGCGGTACTCCGGCTTGTCCGGGTCCAGGCCCACCGCGGGCACGCGCGCCGTCAGCGTCGACGTTCCCGGTGCGTCCTTGTCCAGCGTGAACTCGAACAACGTCGAGAGGGAGGCCACGGCGTGGTGATGGAAGATGCTGCAGCCCGCGCCCGAGGCACGACGGCTCAGGATGAGCAGACGCGTGCGGTCCGTCGCCACCCGGTAGTTCTTGGCCTCGCCGTCAATCTTGATCACGCCCGAGCCGCCGCCCTGGGGGATGGGGCCCGCGTCGGGGGTGCCGTTGTTGCAGGTGTTGGGACAGGCGGCCGCCAGCGCAAGGGCGGACACGAGCGCAAGTCGGGTGTGCGTAGAGGTCATGGGTCCATTCCGGCAGGAGGAAGGTGGCGGCACGATACCGCAAGCCCCACGGGGGCAATACGCCGTTCCTGCCCAGCCGGATCGACCCGCGCCTTTCAGTGAGGCTTGGCCCGGTATAAAGGGAAGCCATGAGCAGCCTGCGCATCCTCACCACCCAGCCCGCCGACGACGTGGTGTGCGGTACCGGCGTCACGGACGGTCGCGGCCGACGGGTGCGCTACTTGCGCATGAGCGTCACCGACCGCTGTGACATGGCCTGCGTCTACTGCATGCCCACCGGCTACCAGGGCAGCCCGCGTGACGAGGTGCTCACGTTCGAGGAGATGGTGCGCGTGGTGCGCGCGTTCCACGCCAACGGTGTGCGCACGGTGCGCCTGACCGGCGGAGAGCCGCTGCTGCGCAAGAGCCTGGTGGAGCTGTGTCGCGCATTGACGACGGAGATTCCCGAGCTGGACCTGGCGCTGACGACGAACGGCAGCCTGCTGTCCCGCTTCGCGGTGCCATTGCGTCAGGCGGGGCTGCGGCGCATCAACATCTCCGTCGACAGCCTGGACCCCGCGCGTTTTGCCGCCATCACCCGCGGTGGCTCGCTCCCGACGGTGCTCGACGGCATCAAGGCCGCGCAGGACGCCGGATTCACGGAGCTGAAGACCAACACGGTGGTGCTGCGCCACGAGAACCTGGACGAGGTGCGGGCCATCACGGAATGGGCGCGCGACCACGGACTCACGCCGCGGTTCATCGAGCTCATGCCGCTGGGTGAGGGCGCGGCCATCATGGACCAGCTGGTGCCGTGGGAGGAGACGCGCGCGCGGCTGGGGGATCTCGTCGACGAGGCCACGCCGGAGCGGCCGCATGATCGCGGGCCTGCGTTCTACCTGCCGCTCAAGGGTGGAGGTCGCGTGGGGTTCATCACGGCGGTGTCCAACGCGTTCTGCGACGTGTGCGACCGCGTGCGCCTCACCGCCAAGGGTGAAATCCGCGCCTGCCTGGCCTCCCCCGACGGGGTGAGCCTGCGGGACATCCTGCGCAGCGGCGCCACCGACGAGCAGCTCACGCAGATGCTGGAGCTGGCGTTGGCGGGCAAGACCCAGCACGCGTTCACGGAACAGGGCCACGGCCAGGCCCCCCAGGTCATCATGACCGGCGTGGGTGGCTAGACCGGCGGAACCATGGGCCGGAGGCTACTGAATGCCCCCGCCTGCCCGTGCGTCCCACGTGTCAGGCCGCCTGGACCCCATGCCCATGAACCTCGCTCGCAAACTCCTCATCCCCCTCCTGGCGCTGTTGGCGCTGCACGTGGCGTGTCGCAAGGAAGTGGCGACGCCGCCCGACGTCATGTCCCACCTGCCGGCAAGCACCACCGTGGTGCTGTTCGGCCCCTCGCTGCTGGAGGCCACCGCTGGTGTGAAGGGCCTGGCGGGCGCGCTGCAGGGACCGGGAAGCGCCGCGCCGGGAAGCAACGTTCCCGACGTGGCCCGCGACATCTCCGCGCGCCTGGGGTTTGACCCGTTCACCGCCGAGGGACTGAAGGCCGCGGGCCTGGATCCCGCCGGTGCGTTCGCGCTGGGGCTGGAGCCGGGCGGGCAGGGCGTGATGGTGCTCACCGTCGTCGACGCGAAGGTGGCGTTGGACACCATGGCGCGACTGGCGGCGCAGATGGAGCGCGCGGACAAGGTGAAGCAGGAGCAGGTCCCCGGTGGTCTGGTGACGACGTACGCGCGGCCCTTCGGCTCGCGGGAGATCCCGGTGATGTCCGCCGCGGTGGTGGGCACACACCTGCTGGTGTCCGCCGACAAGGAAGGCGCGGCCCGGTTGGCGCGCGTGCTGGCGCTCAAGCCGGGTGAGTCGCTGCACGGGCATCCGCTGGTGAAGAGCGCGGAGACGCTGGTTCCGGGAGTACCGGTGCGGTTTCTCGTCGAGACGCGCGGTGCGTCCGGCGCGGGGAACGAGGGCAAGATCGCCGAGCGGACGCTCAAGCACGTGCTGGGCGGCGTGGCGCTGGGCGCGCAGGGGCTGAAGATCACGCTGCACGCGGCGCTGCAGGATGAGCGCAGGGACGCGGTGATGGCGGCGCTGTTCCCGTCGGGGAAGGCGCCCGCGGTGCTCTCGCTCGTCGACGAGGATGCGCTGGTGCTGGGCCAGGGGCACCTGGTGGCGGAGCGCGTGAAGGAGATTGCGTCGTCGGTGGATCCGGGCAGCGTGGACCGGCTCAAGGGCCAGGCGCGCCAGGTGGGGCTCGAGGTCGACGAGGATCTCCTGGCCCTCACCGACGGACACCTGGCCGGCGCGATGTATCTGACCGACGCCGCCGAACTGATGGCGATGGTGTCCGGGAAGGCCAATCCCCGTCGGGAGCTGCTGCGGATGCTGCCGTTTGTCGTCGTGATGCGGCCCAAGGCGGGCACCACGGCGGACGCGCTGGTGTTGGCGATCACCGAGCGGATGAAGAAGCGCGGCATGACCGTGGGCCCCGCTCCCGACGACAAGACGGTCACCGTGGGCGAGCTTCCCGGCGGAGAGGTGTGGCGCAGCTACCGGATTGCCGTCGTGGGGGAGCAGGTTCTGGTGGGTGGTGGTGCGGCGCAGCGGTTCCACTCCGCGCTCAAGCGGTTGCGCTCGGGGGAGAAGGCCAACGTGGTTCTCGCCGCCGACGGGAGCGAAGCGCTGGGCAACGGTGGGAGCGCGCTGGTCATCCGCATGCCCGCGGCCACCCAGCGTGTCGACGAGGTCCTGGCGGGAAACCTGGGCACCGACGCGGACGCGCTCATGATCCGCAACTTCCTCCAGAAGGCGCGCGGGATGATGGGGCGCGTGGGTGAGGTGGTGCTGGAGATGCATCCTGTCGACGGAGCCGTGCGCGGGGTGATCAGCGTGCCGCTCAAGACGGGAACGCCGTGATGGAACCGGTGCTGCGCGTTCGCGGGCTGGGGAAGCAGGTGGGCGCTCCGTCGCGCCAGCTCTTCCAGGGCCTCACCCTCGAGGCGCATCCCGGTGAGATGGTGGCGGTGTGCGGCCGCAGCGGATCGGGAAAGAGCACGCTGCTCAACGTCGTGGGCGGGCTGGACACGGAGTTCCAGGGGGAAGTCCACGTCGCCGGACAGGATCTCCGCGCGCTGGATGACGACGCACGCTCCGCCCTGCGACTGCGCACCGTCGGGATGGTTTTCCAGGCGTTCCACCTCGTGGAGCACCTCACGCTGCTGCGCAACGTCACGCTCCCCGCGCGCTTTGCCACGAAGGAAGAACAGGAGCTGGCGCGCACGCGCGGAATGGACCTGCTGAAGTCGGTGGGCCTGGCGGACCGGGCCAACCAGACGCCCACGTCGCTGAGCGGCGGCGAGCGGCAGCGGGTGGCCATTGCGCGCGCGCTGGTGATGGGACCGCGCCTGCTCCTGGCCGACGAGCCCACCGGAAACCTGGACCGGACCACCGCTGACGACGTGCTGAAGGTGTTCCGCGAGCTGACGCTGGGCGCCGGAGCCGCGGTCCTGCTGGTCACCCACGACGAGCGCATTGCCGAGCTGGCGCACCGCACGGTCCGGCTTGTCGACGGGGAAGCGCAGGTGGAGCCGCGGCGCATCAATGGGACGCACAACGGAACGGGAGTGAAGGTGTCATGACCTGGTCCGCGTTGTGGGAAAGCGTGATGGAGGACGCCCGACGAGGAACGCGGGCCCTCCTGGGTGGCGCGCTGGGGATTGCGCTGGGACTGGCCGCGCTGGTCTTCTTTGGCGCGCTGGGACTGGGCGTGAAGGACGGCGTGCTGAAGAAGGCGTTGGCGCGGCTCCCAGTGAGCACCATCGAGGTGAGGCCGAAGGGCGGGCTGCCCGTGGGGTTCCTGCGCTTCGAGGGCAGTGAGCTCCTGATGCGCACCCTCGACGAGAACGCCGTGGAGGCGCTGCGCACCACGCCCGGTGTGAAGGCGGTGCATCCGCGCGTGGCGGCGGTGTTTCCCATGCGTGCGCAAGGCGGCAAGAGCCTGGTGGGGCGCGACGTGTACACCGACGTCTTCGCCAGCGGTGTCGACGTGGAGTTCCTGCAGGAGGACCTGCCGCCGGGAACGGTGTTCAGGGACACCACTGAAGGGCCCATTCCCGCCGTCGTCAGCACGCAGCTGCTGGAGCTGTTCAATCGCGCCGTGGCGCCTTCACTGGGAGTGCCGGGACTCAACCCCGAGGCGGTGATGGGGTTTGCGTTCACCCTCGTGCTCAATGAGTCCTACAGCAGCGGGAAGACCTCCGGCGGGCAACGCGTGACGGTGCAGGTGGTGGGCGTCAGCGACAAGGCCATGCTGCTCGGGATCACCGTGCCGCGCGCCACCGTCGAGAGATGGAACAAGCAGTTCGCGGAGACGCCCAAGGGTTACGCGAGCGCGTACGTGGTGGCGGAGGATGGCGCGAGCCTCTCGACGATCTCCAAGACCGCGGAGGCCATGGGTTACGTGGTGGAGCAGAACGCCAAGTTCGCGGGGTACTTCATCACGGCGCTGATGCTCACGTGGATGTTGGTGGCGGTGCTGATCCTCGTCGTGGCGGCGTTCAATGTGGCGCAGACGTTGAAGGCGCGGGTGCAATCCCGGCGGAAGGAGCTGGGGCTCATGCGCGCCGTGGGGGCGAGGCGGAAGGACATCCGCAGCCTCATCCTGGCGGAGGCGCTTCTCGTCGGGGGCGGGGCCGCGGTGTTGGGGTTGGTGATGGGCGTGGCGGGCGGATGGGCGTGTGACCTGCTCGCGGAGAAATATCTCCCGAGGTTCCCATTCTGGCCCGAGACGTTCTTCCAGTTCCCGCCGTGGCTGCTCGGAGGCGCGCTGGCGGCGGCGTTGATCAGCGCGTTGGCAGGAGCGTGGCCCCCAGCACGTGAGGCGGCGCGGGTGGACCCGGCGAGGGCGCTTGAGGGCTAGGTCCGTCGACGTCGCTACCGCAACGCCACGCCACCCACGACCAACGCCACGCCTCCGACGAGAAGCACCACCCCCACAACCCACAGCGCCGCGCCGCCCAGGCCCGACCCCGTCACCACGGCCACCCGCTGCACCAGGTTCCCCGGCGGCA
>JBFMGU010000007.1:0-88992 GCA_040752415.1 Myxococcota bacterium | reverse complement strand
ATGATCGCTCACAACCTGAGGAAGCTGCTCCCGGCCTGGAACAAGGGTCTCCTCCGCCTCGCGGCCGGGTGACCGGGGTTTCCGGTTCAATCGCCGCCAGATATTCCGAGACACCCTCTCCAGGGCGTCGCTCACGCGCTCCTCCACTTCGTGACCATGGGCATCATTTCGCTGCTTCACACCTACGCGTGGGTGGTGACCTCGGGTGGCAGGCGTCCGGAGACCTGCAGGACCCAGCGCATGCACGCATGTCCCACGTCGGGGGACAGGTGCATCATGGGACACCCCGCGGGGATGACCTTCATGTCGTGCTCACGGCAGAACGCCACCGCCGCCTCCGAGGTGCTGCCGGGGAGGAAGGTGTTGTTGTGCATCCACACGCGCGTCACGCCGACGCGGTGGCAGTCGCGCACCACCTCCTCCGTCGCCTCGGGCCGCGTCACGATCACCACGGCGTCCACACCGCCCGGGATGTCGCTCACGCGCGCGTAGCAGGGTGCGCCCTCCACGACGGTCGCGTTCGGGTTCACGGCAAAGACCTGGTAGCCCTCGTCGCGCAGCTTCACGAAGATGCCGTTGGCCGCGTCCTTCTTCGTGCGCGAGACCCCCACCACCGCAATGCGCTTCTGCGCCAGGAACTCCTCCACCAGCGGGCTCACGACATCCAACCTCCTCCCCCCACGGGCTTCGAATCAGCAAGCCACGTGCCCGCGCCTCCAACGACAACCAGCGCAATTCCGTCAGCCCCCGCGGGCGCGGAGCATCGCCAACCGCAGCCCCTGCGCGGGGCCTCAGCGCGTCTTGAGCTTGAACACCTTGACGGCGTTGTCGTGGAAGACCGCCTGCCAGTGTTCCGGCGGAATGGCGCGCTGGAACGCCGCCACGTAGGAGGCCACGTCGGTGAGCGGCCAATCCGAGCCGAACATCAGCTTTCCCGGGTCCTCCACGTAGCCGAAGATCCAGCGCAGCGGCCGCACCACATACTCGTCGACCTTCTCGCGCGGCATCTTGTCCAGCTCACCAATCAGCAACGCGGACCCGTCGAGAAACACGTTGGGATTCTTGTACGCCACCTCCGCCGCGGACTCGATCCACGGGTTCCCGCAGTGCGCGATGACGAAGCGCACCCTGGGATGATCCACCGCCACCTCGTCGATGGTGAGGGGGTCCGCGTACTTCAGCTTGGCGCGCGTGGAATAGGTGTCTCCGGTGTGGAACACCACGGGCACGTCGTACTTCTCGGCGAGCTGGTACGCCGGCTCATAGGCCTTGTCATGGGCGTACTGGTGCACGTAGCCCAGGTAGATCTTGATGCACCCGTACTTCCCGGACCTCAGCCCCTCCTCCACGCGTTTCACGTCCACCTTGGCGTCGACGCCAGCGCAGTGGATGACGTGCTGCGCCCGCAGGTCCACGTAGCCTTCACCGTCGGAAGCGGTATGCGCCACCGCCGCCACCACGCCCGCGCGCTGCAGCTCGGCGAAGAAGCGCTCCCGCGTGATGGGGATGCCGCTGGTGGGCTCCGGCGCGCCGGTGAAGCGCGTGTGCGTGTGGACGTCGACGACCCGCAGCGGCGCCCGTCCCTCCTCGGCGCGCGGCGCGGTGCAGAGGAGGAGCAGCAGCGGGACGAGGCGACGGGGAGACATGGCGCGGTCAGCTGGGAATCTGGCCGGAGATCACCGCGTAGCTCGTCTTCAGCAGCCGCTCGACGAGCTCCCAGTCGATCTTCCGGGGATCATCCATGCGGAAGCTGATCCAGCCCTTGTGCCCCACGTACTTGGCCACCGTGATGCGCTCGTCCTCCAGCAGCACCTTGCGCTCGAAGGGGTCGGTCATGACGCCCATGGACGCCATATCCTCGCCCGCGCCCCAGCTCGCGAACATGCGCGCCTTGGCGCCCTTCCCCACCTTCCAGTTCGGGTGCCCCCAGGCCATGACCTCGCTGGTGTCGGGGAGTGCGGCGCAGATGGCGCTGATCCGCGCGTGCACCGGCTTCCACTTGGGCAGTCCCAGCTTGAGGTCCCCGTACTTCTCCGTCTTCACCGGCTTGCTCGCGGGCTTCTTCGCGGCGGGCTTCTTCTTGGCAGCGGGCTTCTTCTTCGTCGTGGTTGCCATCACGCGTCCTCATCTCGCGCAGCAAGGCGAGTGTGTCCTCGTTACAGGATTGGGGAAGGTCAGAAGGGCTGGCGGGTGGCCAGGCGACCGTCGGCCAGCGCGGCGCGCACGTCGTCACAGGTGGCGTTGTCGCCGAGGCGGACCATGTCAAACCAGCTGGCCTTGGGGTTGCTGGTGTCCGGGCGCGTCTTGCTCTCACCCTCCGCCAGCGAGTTCGTGGCCTTCACGGTGTGCTGGTTGGTCTTCTGCGAACGCGCCAGTCCCTGGATGTGGTCCGTCGAGAGCACCGTGCCCTCCAGGCGATACACCGAGCGAGAGACCAGGTACGCATCCGCGCTGATGGAGCCGGTGAGCTTCACGGTGACGCCCGGATTTCCGTCGTCATCCTCGTCCCACATCCAGTCGCTCTGCGGCGGGGTCTGGTAGTTGTCCTTCTTGGGCAGCTCCGTCTCGACGGGATCCGGCAGGTTGCGCACGCCCCACAGGTCAATCACGGTGTTGGTGGTGTACTCGCCCTGCTCGTGGTTGGCGGTGCTGGTGAGCGTCACCGCGGCCAGCTTGGCCAGCGTGGCGTCGCTGACCACGCTCCTGGTGCCCTCCACCTCGAAGATGTCGTCGGTGCACCAGCGGAATTCATCCTGGTAGGTCTTGCTGGCCGCGTCCCAGGTGCGCTTCCAGATGCGCGAGCCCTGCGAGCCGCCGTTGCGGTCTCCCAGGATGGGCACCGTCACCACCGTGGCCCACTCGATCACCACGCCCCATGTCCCCGCCAGGGAGCCCTCCGGCACGCTCACCCCGACGAGACCGGTGTCGTCGTCGGGCGGGATGAAGGGCGGCGTGGGAGGTTGGGAGCAGGACAGCAGGCAGGCGGTCACCAGTCCCAGGGCGGCGTTGCGGGTCATGCGCGGCAGGTTAGCACGCACGACACGTCGCAGCGCGAGGCTTCCCCGACGTTCCAGATGTTTGGTGCGCTGGTTGGCCCGGCGTAGATTCGCACGAATGAAGCGGTCCCCCGCGGCGCTGCTGTGCCTGCTGGCGTGTGCGCCCACCCCGTCGCAGACCCAGCCGCCCGTCGCCATTGCCGGCACGCAGGTGCTGATGGACCTCAGCGCGGACTGGCGGACGCCGGTGGGCTTCTACGCGTTTCCCTACCCGTCCGACCTGCGTCGCCTTCCCGGCGGCCAGCCGGACCTGGTGGGCTTTCCCAATGACGGGGCCAATGCCGTCGTCAACGGGCTGCGCGAAGCGGCCATGGAGCGCACGGGCTTCCCGATGATCGCGGTGGGGTACTTCGCGTTCGACGCCGCCATCTCCGCGCAGGACCCGGAGGTGGTGGTCCCCGCTGCCACGTCGTCACCGGTGCTGCTGCTCGACGTGGACCCGGCCTCTCCTGAGCGCGGGCGCCTGTTCCCCACCGTGGCCGGGACCCCCAACCCCGACGACTACGTGGCCGCCAACCTGCTCACCGTGGCGGCGCGGCCGGGCTTCGTGCTGGCCCCGCAGCGCACCTATGCGTTCGTGATCATGCGCAGCCTGCGCGACGCCTCGGGACAACCCCTGGGCGCGCCGCTGACGCTGCAACAGCTCAAGTCCCAGGTGGCGCCGTCGGGGGAGCGTGGGGATTCGGCGCTGACGTTGTACACGCCGCTGTGGGAGACCTTGCGGCAGGTGGGCGTGAACGTGGCGGAGGTGGCGGCGGCCACGGTGTTCACCACCGGTGACGTCGTCAAGGACCTGCATGAGCTGACCGAGGCCCTCAAGGCACGCCACCCGGTCCAGATCACCGACCTCCACCTGGACCCCGACGACGGCACGCTGGATCCCTATTACTGCGAGCTGCGCGGCACGGTCCGTCAACCGCAGTTCCAGCGCGGCGTGGCGCCCTACGACACCGAGGGGCTCTTCGAGGTCGGCGCCGACGGGCTTCCGGTGGAGCAGGAGCAGCGCGACATCCCCGTCGACATCACCGTTCCCAAGCGGCGCATGCCCGCGGGCGGTTTTCCGCTGGTGGTGTACTTCCACGGCTCGGGCGGGCTGAGCGGGGACAACTGTGACGACGGACCCACGCTCACCGTGGGCGGGACCGCGGAGAAGCGGCTGGGCCCGGCGCACACCGTGGGCGCGTTGGGCCTGGCCACCGCCGGCGCCGCGCTCCCCGTCAACCCCGAGCGCCTCCCCGGCGCCGAGGACACCGCGTACCTAAACCTCTCCAACCCGCCCGCCTTCCGCGACGTGTTCCGCCAGGGTGTCGTCGAGCAGCGGCTCTACATCGAGGCGTTGCGCACGTTGCGGATTCCGCCGGAGGTGCTGGCGGGCTGCGGCGGACCGGAGCTGCCGGAGGGTGAGCCGGCGTTCCACTTTGACGAGGACAAGCTGGTGGCCATGGGTCAGTCCATGGGCGGCGCGTACACCAACCTCCTTGGCGCGGTGGAGCCGCGGGTGCGCATTGCGGTGCCCACCGGCGCGGGCGGCTTCTGGGCCTATTTCATCCTGAAGACCTCGCTCATCGACGGAGCGGCGGGGAAGATCGGCCTGTTGCTGGGCACGCTGGAGCCGCTCACGTTCATGCATCCCGCCATGAACCTGCTGACCACGGCGTGGGAGCCGGTGGAGCCGCTGGTGTTCATGGGTCGGTTGGGTCGGCATCCGCTCCCGGGCCATCCCGTGCGTCCCGTCTATGAGCCGGTGGGTCGCAATGACCGGTACTTCCCCACGGTGCTCTACGACGCCATGGCGCTGGCCTACGGGCACCAGCAGGCGGGCCAGGAGGTCTGGTCCAGCATGCAGGAGGCGCTTGCGTTGGCGGACAACCAGGGCATCCTGCCCTACCCCGTGCAGCAGAACCGCACCTCGGTGGCGGGGCAGGCCTACACTGGCGTGGTGGTCCAGTATGAGGGCGACGGAATTGCGGATCCGCACTCCATCTACCGCCAGCTCGACGCCGTGAAGTACCAGGTCGGCTGCTTCCTCACGTCATTCCTGGCCACGGGGGTGGCGGTGGTGACGGCCCCGGCCCCGCTGGGAACGCCCTGCCCATGACGCCAATCCCGCCCCCCAGACCGGATCTCCTCAAGCCCAGGACCGTTTGTGCCGAACCGGAATCCATGCCCCACCCTCCGGGGAAACCACGAGGGGCAGGGAGAATGGGTTGCGGATGGAGGTGTGTGCGCGCATGACCCGGCGGAAGCTCCTGGTGGTGGACGACGAGCCGCACGTGGGCACGGCGCTGCGGCGCCTGTTGTCACGGGAGTTCGACGTGGCCACCACCACGCAGGCCCAGGCCGCCCTGGACATGCTGCAGCGCGGGGAGCAGTTCGACCTCATCATCTGCGACCTCATGATGCCCGAGATGACCGGCATGGACTTCCACGAGCGCCTGGCGGAGTGCTGTCCCCAGGAGCTGCGCAAGGTGGTGTTCCTGACCGGCGGCGCCTTCACCGACCGCGCGCGCCAGTTCCTCAACCACCAGACCAATCCGGTCCTGGAGAAGCCGGTGGAGCCGGAGGTCCTGCGCGACGTGGTGCGTCGGATGGTGCATCCCTGAGGACGGAACGGCGGGCCTCGCCTATGCTGTGACGCGTGATGACGCGCAGGCTGTTGCTGGGGTGCCTGGTGACGACGTTGGCGCTCTCGGGGTGTCGGACCCTGGGCAACGCCTGCGGCACCGACGAGGACTGCCTGGAAGGCGAGGCCTGCGCCGCGGACGGCTACTGTGCCCGTGCCCCCGCCAACGTGAGCGGAAGCGCCGACGGCGGCTTGCGTGTGGAGGGCTCCTCCAGCAGCAGCGCGGGCTCCACCAGCGCCGCGTCCACCGGCAGCGCCAGCACGAGCGCATCGAGCACGTCGAGCAGCGCCGGCGCCTCCACCGCCGCAACCTCCACCGGCTCCGCCTCGAGCAGCTCCGGGAGCACGGGCTCGTCGTCCTCGGGCGCCGCCAGCTCCAGCACAACCAGCTCGTCGTCCGCTTCATCGTCCAGCGCGCTGACCACGTCGTCGAGCGCGTCGCTGGGCAGCAGCTCCTCGTCCGCGTCCGCCTCCGCCACGTCGGCATCGACGTCGAGCTCGTCGGGTTCCAGCACGTTCACGGCGCGCACGTCTTCCACGTCGTCGTCATCCTCCGCCACCACCTCCACGGGCGCCTCCACCACCAGCTCCACGTCGTCGAGTTCCGCATCCAGCACCTCGTCGTCGAGTTCGACCAGCTCCTCCTCCTCGTCGTCGAGCTCATCCAGCTCCTCGTCGTCGAGCTCGTCCAGCTCTTCGTCGTCGAGCTCTTCCTCGGCGGGGGGCGGGACCTGTCTCATGACCGCGGTGTTCAACAGCGTGGACTACACCCGGGAGGGAGCGAACAACGCGGTGGTCCTCGTGTCGCTCAACCGCGCGCCCAGCGCCATCACCACCGTCTCCGTCGTCGTGAGCAACCCCTCCGCCGCCTCCGCCATCCCCTACCAGCTGGAGTTCAGCCCGGGAGGTCAGCAGGAGGACATGGTGGTGCTGCAGAGCCAGGACAACAACACCTTCGAGGGCACGCAGCCCTACTCGGTGACGCTGGAAGTGATCGCGGGAGATCCCTGCTACGTGGGCCAGGTGGCGGTGCTGGAAACGGAGGACCGCGACAACGACTTCCGCATCTTCACCACGGGCCCGGTGACCCCTGGCCAGGGGGAATTCCAGGGCGTCTCAGGCGCCGACGACATCTGCCAGCGGGCCGCCAACGATCGCGGCATCTCGTCGACCTTCAAGGCCATGCTCGTCGACGGTACCAACCGCGTGGCCAACACCGATCCCTGGGGTCAATCCGGCGCGATGGACTGGGTGCTGCAGAACAACTCCCACTACTACCGGAACGACGACCTGCAGCTGGCGTTTTCCACCACCGGCCTGGCCCTGGTGCAGTTCATCTACAACGAGAACCTCGCCAACCCCCTCTCGCCCACCACGGAAGGCGCGTACTGGACCGGCATGGGAGACCACTGGGTGACGGAGGGTGACCACTGTTCCCGGTGGACCTCCGGGCAGGGCAACGGGAGGGTGGGCAACCTCAAGGCCGAGGACATGAGCGCCATCAACGACGGTCCGCAGCCATGCGACGGCGCGCACCACCTCGTCTGCGTGGAGCAGCCCACCCCGTGATCACCCGCCGGGGAAGAGCCCCGGTGGCGCGGTGAAGACGCTGTTGGCCAGCCGGAAGGTCCGTTTCCCGTCGCGGATGCGCAGCCGACGCTTGAGCACGAAGTCAAACAGCAGCGGGTTCTCGTCGCGGATGGCGTTGAGGACCTGCACATCCCCGCCCTCCAGGTAGCCGCGCGCCGCCAGTTGCTCGGTGCGGATGACGAGGCCAATGGCGGGAAGCGGATAGTCGCTGCCGTTCACCAGGCGGGCGTGCAGCTCCTCGCGCTTCAGGATCTCGCGCAGCGGCGCGCCCGAGCGGTTCACCTGCACCATCGCGGAGATGTCGGCGAAGAGGAGGCGCTCATGGCGCGGGTCGGTGAACAGGCGCAGGAACAGGTCAAAGCTGCGCTTGCGCGTGCGGGTGCGCTCGGGCTCGTCGAGGTCCAGGCTCTCCCCCAGCCCCGCGCAGTGCGCCACGATCACTTTCACCCCCGCCTCCAGCGGACGACGCAGCCGCAGCGGGTTGCCCAGCTCCTGGCGGTCCGCGGCGTCGACCGCGCGCTCCTCACCGGCGTGGGTGATGAGCGGCAGGGCCAGGGAGCGCATCCGCGCGTAGAACGCGTCACAGCGTGGTGAGCCCGGATCAATCCCCATGGCATTGGGCAGCCACTTCACCGCCACCGCGCCGCGCGCGTGTCCTTCGTCGAGGAGCTGCAGCGCGTGCGGGTCGTACGGGTGCACCGAGATGACGGGCAGGAAGACGTCACGCCCCAGCTGGGCCAGGTCCAGCACGTAGCGGTTGGGCGTGTGGAACTCGGTGTGCTCCGGCCGCGGACGTCCGTTCTCGTCGTGGAACTGTGCGAACGCGATGATCATGAACCGGCCCAGGCCGCTCATGCGCGCCAGCTGGCGCAGGCGGCGGATGTACTGCTCGTCGGCGTCGCGCAGGTCCCACATGCCGCTGGCGGTGGCATAGAAGCCCAGCTGCGCCACCTTCACCGGGTGCAGCGGTGAGGTCATCTCCTCGTTGATGTAGCAACCCGTCCCGCCGGCCCCCACGCCCACCACGTGCACGTGCGTGTCCAGCAGCCGCGCGCGGTCCAGCCCGTCCAGCGCGCGCGCCACCAGCTCCTCGGCGTGGGCGGCAAAGAAGAGACGACGCGGCGCGGCGCATCCGGCCAGCAGGGTGCCGCACAGCGCCATCGCGTCACGTCGGGTCAGCGTCATGGTCGGGGACCATGGGAGGGCGCGGTGCGCCGGTCAAGGTTCTCTGCCGCAGTGACGACGGCGGAGTACATCCAGGCATGCGACGAACGGTGCCCATCCTGCTCATGATGACGACGTGGACGACGGCGCGGGCGGAGCCAATCAGCTTCGAGGAGGTTCGCGAGGTGGTGTTCCGGGAGCCGTTGTCGCGGCCGCCGGACTACGGGCACCCGGAGCTGCGCATGCTCCTCAACGGGCTGAGCGGCGCCATGTTCCACCGCTTCTACCGGACCTTCCAACAGGACCTGGACCTCAAGCCGTGGCGCACCAAGCTGGCACACCGCGTGGGCGTGTGCGCGGACGCGCGCTGGAAGATCGACGGCGTCAGCCCCGCCACCGGTCTCCTCGACGAGGGCGCGGACATCCCGGCGCTGGTCCGCTTTGCCGTCGGCAACAACCGTCCCACGCCGGGCCCGGTCCCGCGCATCTTCAGCATGGCGGTGAAGCTCTTTCCCACCTCGGACCCGCGGCAGGCGGTGGAGACGCGCAACCTGCACCTGTTCGACCAGTACGCCATCGACGGGGACTACCGCGGGACGTTCCTCTCGCATCCACCGTCGGGGGAACATCCGCTGGCGTTCTCCAACCTGGCGCCCGTCTCCAAGCCGCACGCGCTGCTGACCACGGTGCTGCTGGCGCCGTTCAGTCCGCACCCGCTCACCATGCCGCTGTATCCGCTCACCGAGGTGGATGGGACCGGCGCGCGGGTGATGACACCGGTGACACCGCACCACGTCCTGCTGATTCCGCGGCCCACGGCACGCAAGGTGGTGGCGCGGGATTTCCGTGACGAGCTCCGTCGGTATGCGCCCGGTGAGCTGGTGTTTGACGTGGTGATTCCGCGGCAGCCGCGCTTTCCCGAGAGCGTGGCGATTGGGACGCTGACGGTGGGGCACATGGTGGTGTCCGAGGCGTGCGACGCCACGCTGCACTTCCGGCATCACCCGTGGCGGTGAGGGTGGTTGATGGTTGGTGGTTCGGTGGCCCCCCCACCCGGCCGCCTTCCGACTTCACTGATTTCTCGTTGTGGCGGCCGACCTCCCCCACGGTGTGGGGAGGCGTAGATGTGCCGCGTCGTGGTTGTTCATTGGGCCAAGCGCGGCACAAGGCCTCCTTGAGCCCGTGCCGCCCAATACGCGCACTGTTCAGCGAGGCGGCACATCTACGCCTCCCCACACCGTGGGGGAGGTCGGCCGCCACGACGAGAAATCAGTGAAGTCGGAAGGCGGCCGGGTGGGGGGGCCACCGTGCCACCAACCACCACCCTCACCGCAGGTTGACCTTCAACCGCTCCTGCCCGCCCGGCGTGATGGTCACTTCCATCGTCCTGGTGAGCTTCTCCGCCTCGTTGTGCAGCACCACCGTGTGCTTCCCCGGCGGCAGCGGCACCTTGTACACCGGCGTGCTCCCCACCTGTTTCCCGTCGACGGTCACCACCGCCCACGGCACCGACGAGATCGTCAGGAACCCATCTCCCTGCGGCTCCGCCGGCGGCGCCTTGGTCTCCTGTGGCGCAACCGGCTGAGGACGCGGCTTCGGCTCCGGCCGCTTCGTCGTCGACGTCGACGGCCGCGCGGGCGCGGGACGCTCGGGACGCGTCTCCTCGACGTCGGGCGTGGGAGCAGCCTGCGGCGCGGGCGTGGGGGCAGGCGCGGGCTCCGGCGGCGGGGCCGGCTCTGGCGTGGGCGCGGGAGGGGGCTCCACCGGCGCCACCGTCGACGGCGCCACCGGCTCACGCATCATGCGCACGGCCACCACCGCACCACCCACGCCCAGCACCACCGCCAACGATGCACCCACCACCCACGGCGTCATGCTGCGCGGCGGCGACGGCGCGGCCTTGGGACCGCTCTTCATCGCCGGGAGCACGTCGGAGGAATCCACCTCCGCCATGGTGGGCAGCTCCTGGATGGCGGAAACCACCATGGGTCCCCCACCGCTCACCAGCCGGTCCGACGACCCGCGTGGCGGCGTGGGCGACTGCGGCCGCGGCATCCCCGGATTGCTCACCGCGCTGGCCTTGCGCTCCTGCACCCGCGCGCCAATCAATGCCTCCACGTACTGCGCCAGGGTGGTGCGCCCAGCCTCCGTCGAGCTCTGCAGCGCGGCCTCCAATGCGTCGGCCATGTCATTGCCGGTCTGGAAGCGGTCCAAGGGCGCCGGGGAAAGCGCGCGCATCACCACGTCCTCCAGCTCGGGCGGGAAGCCCGGTCGCACGTCGCTGGGACGGGGCAGCTGGTTCATGACGATGCGGTGCGCCACCGCGTGCTCCGGCAGATCCTGGAACATCCGCCGCCCGGTGAGCAGCTCCCACGTCACAATGCCCAGCGAGAACAGGTCGCTGCGCGCGTCCACCGGCTCCGCCTTCACCTGCTCCGGCGCCATGTACGCCAGCTTCCCCTTGATGACGCCGGTGGCGGTCCGCGCGCCGCCCAGGCTGGCCACCTTGGCAATGCCAAAGTCCACCACTTTGATCATGCCGTCACGACGCACCATGATGTTCTGCGGACTGATGTCGCGGTGCACCAGGTTGAGCAGCTGCCCCTGCGTGTCCACGTGGTGATGCGCGTAGTGCAGCGCGCGCGCGGCCTGGGCCATCAACGCCGCAAAGGGCCACGGGCTGTGTTTGTCCTGCTTCATGGCCGAGGACACCAGCGCGCCGACCGTGTCGCCCTCGACGTATTCCATGGCGATGTAATAGGTGCCCTGCTCCTCGCCCAGGTCATAGATCTGCACGATGCTGGGATGGTTGAGCAGGCCGGCAATGCGCGCCTCGGCCAGGAAGGCCTCCACGCGCTCCTCGTCATCCACGCCGGTGTTGAGCAGCGTCTTGATGATGGCCAGGCGCTCAAAGCCCTTGATGCCGGTCTGGCGCGCCAGGAAGATCTCCCCCATCCCGCCCACGGCAAGCCGCTTGAGCACCTCGTACTGGCCAAAGCGCGTGAGCTGGGGAGCTTCCATTCAGCGCACCCGGTGCTTTCCCGCGGTGGTCTCGGGCACGCCGTCACCGCGCAGCAGCAGGTACAGCCCGCCGGATCCCAGCGTCCCCCCGACGAGAACCGCGGTCACGAACACCAGCGCCACCACGCCCACCGCGCCGCCCGCGCCGCCGGCCAGCACCCAGAACTGGCGCTGCGTGTAGAACGGGTCGGAGGGCACCTGGCCGGGCGCAATGTCGACGACCAGCGGGCCCTGCGTGCCCTCGTGCGTGGTCAACGTGTTGCCTTCCTCGTCGCGGGCCACCACGCGGTACTGCAGGGCGAGCGGATGGTCGGTGGCGGTCTGCGCGGCGGTGAAGGCCACGGTGCGCGTCTCCCCGGAGCCCTGGAAGGGCGCGGTGGCAAAGGGCGCGTTGGGATCCACGCGGTGCTCCAGCACCAACGACGCCACGCCGCGCTGCGGGTCCTGCACTCTCGCCGTGATGGTCAGCGGCTGGCCGCCCTGGTGCTTCTGCGGCGCATCCACCTGCATCCTGATGGACTGCACCAGGCTCTTGCGTCGTGCGTCCTTCACCGCGTTGCGGATCTGGTCCTCCTCCGCGCGCACGCGACGGAACACACCCAGGATCTTGGGCGGCGTGTCGGCGGGAAGCTCGAAGTCCGGGCGCAGGCGCAAGAGCAGCCGGTAGAAACGCTCCGCCTCCAGGGCCTGCCCCACCACGACGTACGCGCCCGCCACCAGCACATAGGCCCGCTCCCGCTGCGCGTCCTGGATGTCGACGCGGGACAACGCGGCATTGGAGCGCTCGATGCAGAGGTCGAAGTCCAGCGCCTCGCACGCCTCGCCGGCGGTCTTGAGCATCTCGTCGATGTTTCCGTCGTTGGACCGCGGGGCGCTGGGCGGCGGGACGGCCTTGGGCGGCGGCGCGGGCGGAGGCGCGGCCAGCAGCGCAAGACCAAGGGCCCAGGCGGGGACCATGACGGCGACCATGCCCCGACAATAGAGCCCCTCGACACGCGGGCCAATCCGCAACCGCGCTGCTTTCTTCCCGTCCCCGCTCCGGGCCCAGCCTCAGCGCATGCACCCGCGGGCCGCCACGCGCCACGTCCCCACCCGCTGGTCCCCGCGCACGCAGGTGACCTCGTCAAACAGGTTCACGCACGGGCAGATGTGGTTGGGCACCAGGCCCAGCCGTTGTCCCACGTGGAGCGGCTCGGCGTCGGGTCCGGCGGTGAGCACCCCGTGCTCCTCGCTGAGCCGCGCCAGAATCCAACCCCGCGCGCCCAGCACCAGGCCGTGCCCGCCTTCCGCGCCACGATGGAGCACCCCGTCGGAGCTGAGCGCCTTGGAGCCGGCATCCACCACCGCGCGCCCGGGCGCGGGAACGCTCACCACCGTCGTCACCACCACCGCGGCGCAGTCCGCCAGGGAGGCGGTGCCATGGCGCAGCTGGCTGCGGTCGTTGAACACGTACGTCCCGGGGCGCATCTCGGTGATGCCGCTGACCCGGCCGGTATGTGCGGCGGTGGGCGTGGCCCCCACGCTGACCACGGAGATGTCGACGCCACGCGCCCGGATCCGCGCCGCGGTGTCCACCATCTGGCGACCCGCCTCCCGCGCGGCAGCGGAGACCTCGTCGGGCTCACCGGCCTGGTAGCCGTGTCCCTCGTGCGTGGAGATGCCTCGCAGCGTGATACCAGGCAGCGCGGCCAGCCGTTGCGCCAGCTCCGCGGCCGGCTCTCCCCACGGGACGCCACACCGACGCAGACCGGTGTCCACCTCGAGCAGCGCGGGGATCACCAGGCCTTGCGCGTGGGCCGCGTCGGAGACCACGCGCGCGGACTCCAGGCTGTCGGGGGCGAAGGACACGCGCACCCGACGGGCCAGCGCCAGGAGGCGACGCACCTTCTGCTCCCCGACGACGGGATACGCGATGAAGATGTCGTCGATCCCCGCGTCGGCCATGACCTCGGCCTCCCCCAGCTTGGCCACGGTGATGCCCGCCGCGCCGGCCTGCAGCTGCATGCGCGCCAGCTCGGGGATCTTGTGCGTCTTGGTGTGGGGTCGCAGCGCCACGCCCAGCTGGTCCGCCTGCCGCTGCATGCGCGCCAGGTTCCGCTCGACGACTTCCAGGTCCACGACGAGAGCCGGGGTATCCACACCGGGGTGCATGCTTCGCATCCTACACGCGCAGCCGCTTCGTCGACGAGGTTTCCCCGGTGCTATAGGTGGCGCGATGAATCCCTGTCCGCGGTGTGGTCACAACGGGAACGTGGGCGGCGCCGTGGAATGCGCGCGCTGCGGCGTGGTGTTCCACCGGTTCCTGCAGCGCCAGGCACAACAAGCCGAGCGCGAGCCGCCGCCGCCCGAGATGATCGAGGCTCCCCCGTCGGAGCCGCAGACCGAGCCGCACGGCGTGATGGAGCTCTTCCTGTGGGTGCCACCGCACATCAACGCGCTGAACTTCTGGGCGCGCCTGGCCACGTGGACGGTGCTGTTGGGATGGAGCGGGTGGTTCCTCGGCACGTCGTGGAAGCGGGCGGACATCATGGAGTCCTTCCTGCACCGCGTGGACCTGGTGTTCCACGAGGCGGGGCACATCTTCTTCGCGCCATTTGGCCAGCTCATGATGTTCCTGGGCGGGAGCCTGATGCAGTGCCTGGTGCCGCTCCTGTGCGCGGGCTCCTTCCTGTGGCGACGCAATCCCTTTGCCGCCGCCGCGTGCCTGTGGTGGCTGGGGCAGAACCTGCTGGACCTGGCGCCCTACGTGGGCGACGCGCGACTGATGAGCCTGCCGCTGATTGGGGAGTGGAGCGACGACGCCATTGACGCGCGCGCCGAACGCCACGACTGGCACAACATCCTGCGCCTGCTGGGCTGGCTCAAACGCGACGATCAGCTGGCGAACGCGTTTGCCGTCGGGGGCTGGACCACCATGGCGCTGGCCCTCACCTGGGGCGCGCTGGTGCTGCGCAAGCAGTTCCCCCGTCGCTCCGACGTGCTGGATGAATAGCCCTCAGTGCGCCACCACGTCGCCGGGGCTGGTGTGCTCCGCGGTGTCGTCGTCACCCGGGCCGGTGGGGAGCGGCTCGTCGTGCAGCAGGATGGCGCGCGCGGGCAGGCGGGCACCGGATTCGACCTTCAATGCGGGCCGGATGACGTCGGCGGCGGGCACCGCGGCGTCGTCGGAATCCTCGGTGTAGGAGAGGTCCTCGTCGTCACCGGCGGCGGCGCCGAGGAGCTGGGCCATCTGGTTGAGCACGCGGGAGCGGTCCTCCAGCTGTTCCTTGACGTGGCGCAGACGTTCCTCCGTGGACCGCTGCTGCGCGCGCATCTCCTTGATCTGCCGGGCGTGCTCCTGCGCGTTGTGCTCGGAGCGGGTGCGTTCCTCGTCGAGCGCGCCCTGGACCTCGGAGAGCTCGGTGCCCAAGCGGCCCGCGGTCTCGGTGAGGCGCACCACCAGCTCCTGGGTCTCGGCGCGCTCCCGCTCGGCGTCGGTGACGCGCGCCTCCAGCTCCTCCACGCGCGTTCCCATCAACGCCAGCTCCTCGTTCAGGGTGGCAATCTCCTCGCGCTCCAGGCGGTGGGAGGTGCGCAGTCCCTCGTCATGCGCGCGCAGCTTCTCCACGAAGGCCTGCTGCGTCTCCGCCGCCGCGATCAGAGCATCCCGCACGCTCTCCAGCATGCGCAGCAGCTCGGCGCGGTGGTTGCGGCGGGCACTGAGCTGGCGCAGGGCGCGGTGGACCGTCTCATCCATGGTCCCGCTCACGGCGTGCAGCCGTGCGTCCAGCTGCGCGATCTCCTCGGCATCGGCATCCACCAGCACGCGCAAGGTGCGGCCCGCCTCGGCAAACGCCTCCCTCACCTGGTCGCTCAACTCCCAGGGCACGGTCTCATCCATCACCACCACGGGACTCCCGGTCTGCATGCGCGCTCCTTCGTTCCGCGCCACAGTGCCACCATCCCGGCACGCCTCCACGACGGCGTTCGTCCGAAGCGACGACGTCCCACGGACACCGGACGGATGCCGCGCTGTCACACTCCGCGCGCTTCAGATCCCGCCGAAGGCGATGTCGGGGAAGACGCCGCGCACGTCGTCCATCGTCGTCACCAGCTCCGAGACGGGGATGTTGTCCTCCGGCACCAGCACCACCCGGCTCGTTGGCGTCAGGGCGCGCGCCTTCTGCAGCGTGGCCCGCAGCGCGGCGCCGTCCAACGCGCCCTCCACCCGCGGCACCGTGGATCCGCCCGGAGGCTGCAGGAGGACCGCGTGCTCGCCCGCCACCGTGTATCCGCCGTGCCCCACCACCACGGTGATGGGCGGGATCTCCGGCGTGGGGCCGGTTCCCACCGTGGGCGCTTCCACCCGCACCTCCCCCAACGTCATGGCCACCGTCACCACTTGCAGCATGAACATCACCAGGTTGGTGACGATGTCCAGGTAGGGCACCACGTTGAGCTCGCCCAGGTTCTCGTCGTCACGGCGCCAGCGACGCCGCGGGGAGGGGCTTGGCATGGAGTCTGGACAACAACACCGGCGGGATGGTTCCGCACACCGCCGGACGGATGGCGCGGTGCGTGATGCCGGTGTCCTTCGTCCGGCCAGTGACAATCGCTAAGCGGTGGGTATCATCCGACTCAGGGAGACCCCACATGTCGCGAATCATCCGTCGCTGCGTCGGCGCTTCGTTCTTCTTCGGCTTGACGGTCCTGGCCTGCGAGCCCCCGGAGGAAGGCGGCACCGTCGACGACGACCTCCCGCGCGGTGATGTCTCGGAAGCTTCCACGGGCAGCACGTCCTCCACCAGCTCCGCGTCGTCGTCGGGCGGCGAAGTTCTCCGGGGCCAGCCGGACTTCGGTCCCACCGTCACCCAGGCCCATGCCCCGCCTCCCATCAGCGGCGGCACCCTGGTCGTGCTGCAGGACGGTGTCACCGCGGTGGCCTCCGACCCGGACCGCGACCGCATCTACGTCGTGGACCTGGCCAGCCAGCAGCTCCACACCATCATTCCCTTGCGCCCCTCCGACGAGCCGGGTCGCCTGATGGAGGACTCGGTGGGGCAGGTCCACGTGGCGCTTCGTCGGGGTGGCGCGGTGGTCACCATCAACCCCGTCAGCGGGACCATCGTGGACCGGCGCAGCGTGTGTGAGGCACCGCGCGGCCTGGCCTCCGACCCGGTCCGTCACCTCGTGTACGTGGCCTGTGCCACCGGTGAGCTGGTGGCGCTGCCCGAGCAGGGCGGGGACGCGGTCTGGACCCAGCTGCTCGAGTTGGACCTCCGTGACGTCGTGGTGACCGGTGACGGCGTCTACATCAGCCTGTTCCGCACCGCGGGGATCCTGGTGTTCAACCCGGACACGCGCGTGGTGGAGGACCGCCTGGTCCTGCCGGAGCTGCACAGCCAACCGCAGGGAATGGGGTCGTCGGCGTCGTCCTCCAGCGCGGGTGGGCCAAGCCGCATCCGGGTGCCGCGCGTGGCCTGGCGCATGGCGGGCACGCCCGCTCTCGACGGTGTGCTCGTGCTCCACCAGCTCTCGGTGCTCAACACGGTGGCCCCCGCGCCGGGCGGCTACGGCGGTGTCACCGAGGACCCCTGCCAGGATCCTCCCACCATCGTGGCGTCCGCGGTGGTGCACGTCCGTCGTGGCGCGGTGACCATTCCCAACCCGCCCTTCCAGGGAGGCGTGGTCCTTCCCGTGGACCTGGCCGTCTCCCGCGACGCCAGCACCGTCGCCGTGGGTGGACCTGGCAACGCCATGGTCGCGGGCGCGCCCAGCCTCGCCGTCGGGCCGCGGTCGCGCTTTACCCAGACCGTGTGCTCGGATCCTCCCTCCACCGGCATGCCTCCCGGCGGCGGCCAGGTGATCGCGGTGGCCTTCGACGGCAACGGGGGCCTGGTGGCGCAGACGCGTGAGCCCGCCGCGATCTTCGTGGGCAACCCCAGCACCATCATTCCGCTCTCCGTCGACAGCGTGGCGGACACCGGCCACACCATCTTCCACTCCAACTCCGGCGCGGGCATCTCGTGCGCTTCGTGTCATCCCGAGGGCCGCGATGATGCGCGGGTCTGGGAGTTTGACGGCATGGGCCTGCGCCGCACCCAGGTTCTCGTCGGGGGAATCCTGGATACCGCGCCCTTCCACTGGGTCGGTGACATGTCGGACTTCTCGCACCTCGTCGCGGAGGTGTTCATGGGACGGATGAGCGGGACGGAGCTGTCGTCGCAGCAGGTGGACGCGCTGGGAAGCTGGCTGGGGCGCCTGCCCGCGCTGCCGCGACCCGCGGGCATTGACGACGACGCCGCGGCGCGCGGTCGCCTCCTGTTCGAGGATCCCCAGGTGGACTGCGCCGACTGCCACGAGGGTGCCATGGCCACCGACAACACCAACCGCGACGTGGGCACCGGCGGGAGGTTCCAGGTTCCCTCCCTGCGCGGCGTGGCGTGGCGCACTCCGCTGATGCACAACGGGTGCGCCCCGACCCTGACCGACCGCTTTGGCCCCTCGTGCGGCGGATGGCAGCATGGCAACGTCACCAACCTGACTCCCGACGACGTCGCCGACCTGGTGGCGTACATGCAGACGCTGTAGGCGCAGCTGCACCTTGACAGGGGCCCGCCCGGGGCAGTGCGCTTCAGGCCATGAACGGTCGCAAGCAGCCGCACCAGGCCGGGACCCCCAGGGCCCCCCGCGACCCCGACGACGCCGGCACCACCCTGCCCGACGGGCTGGCACCGAGCCGCACGTTGCAGGAGGCACGTCGTCAGCTTGCGCAGTCGCCGCCGCACGACACCACCGCCGACCGCTTCGGGGACCCGCACACCGAGGTGGAGCGCATCTCCTTCGGCTCGCCGGAGACGCTGGTGCAACCGCCGGACACCGACGTCGGCGTGCTCGCTGACGACGAAGAAGTAGACGCCGAGCCCACCACGCAGGTGCAGGCCGCCACCACCAACCCGGACGCGCCCGCGCCCGTGGAGCTTCCGCCCCTCCCCGCCGCGCCGCGCATTCCCACCGTGGCGGCACGCTTTGGCAGCCTGCCCACCGTGGCGGAGCCCTCACCCGTCCTCCCCGCGCCCCGACGTGCGGACCTGTCCCCTCGGACAGCCGCGCCGCGTGAGGAGGGCGTGGGACGTTGCGGTGACTACACCTTGCTCAAGCGTCTCAAGCTGGGCGGCATGGCGGAGGTGTTCCTGGCCAAGACACAGGGCGTGGAGGGCTTCGAGAAGTACGTGGCCATCAAGTGCATCCTCCCGCACCTCGCCTCGCAGCCGCGCTTCGTGCAGATGTTCATCGACGAGGCCAAGCTCACCGTGCAGCTCAGCCACGCCAACATCGCCCAGATCTACGAGCTGGGGATGGATGAAGACACCTACTTCATGGCCATGGAGTACATCCCCGGCCGCGACGTGGAATGGCTCTTCCACGCCGCCGCGCGCGCCGGTGAGCTGCTGCCGCTCTCGGTGGTGTGCTTCATCATCGAGCAGGTGTGCGAGGGATTGGACCACGCGCACCGTCGGACCGGGCCGGACCACAAGCCGCTCAACATCATCCACCGCGACGTCTCCCCCACCAACATCCTCATCAGCGACGGCGGCGCCATCAAGCTCATCGACTTCGGCATCGCCAAGGCCGCCACCAACATGCAGGTGACCGCACACGGCGTGGTGAAGGGCAAGACCGGCTACATGAGCCCGGAGCAGCTGCGCGGAGACGCCATCGACCGGCGCACGGACATCTTCGCGGCGGGCATCGTGTTCCATGAGCTGCTCACCGGTCAGCGCCTGTTCCGCGCCAACAGCGACGTGCAGACCATCAAGAACGTGCTGGTGGGCCCCATCCCGCCGGTCACCGACGTGCGCCCCGGCATCCCCGCGGACATCGCCAGCGTGTTGCATCGCTGTCTGGAACGGGACCTTGGGAGGCGCTTTCCCGCGGCGGGCGACGTCTCCGCGGCGCTGCGGGCGGCGCTGGTGCGGCACGGCTTGCTCGATGGTGGCGGTGAGCTGCGCAAGCTGCTGGAGAAGTGGGGTGAGCTGTGACCCGACGACGCCACGCGTCGACTGGACCCCCGGCGGGGCACCCGTCATCATGACGAGACGTCACCGGAAGGGTCCTCCATGCGCATTGCCAAGCTCCCCACCACGCTCCTCTTCATCCTTGCTCCGCTGCTCGTCGGTGTGGAGCCCGCGGCGTCGGCGGAGGCCAACCAGGCCATCATCAACACGGTGAAGAAGCGCATGCCCAGCTTCAAGCTGTGTTTCGACGACGCGCTCAAGCGCAAGGGTCATCTCGAGGGAAAAGTGGTGATCGGGTTCGAGGTGGGCGCCGACGGGCGGGTCACGCGCTCCAAGGTGGAGCAGGACAACATCGCGGACCCGGAGGTGGGGTGTTGCGCCGCGCTGCTCATGCGTCGCATCAAGTTCGAGCCGCCCGCGCAGGCGCCGGTGCGGGAGAGCTTTCCGTTCGTCTTCGTGAATCCCAACGCGCCGGGCAAGCCGCCCAAGAACCCGCCGCCGCCCACCACCTACTGCGCGGACCTCAAGAAGCTGGACGCCCCGGCCCCCGCCGCGCCGTGACGTGACAACGACGGAGCTGCTCCTCCTGGGACTCACCGCGGTCCTGGGTGGCGCCATCAACTCGGTGGCGGGCGGCGGGAGCTTCTTCACCTTCCCCGCGCTCATCTTCACCGGCATGCCCTCGGTGCCCGCCAACGCCACCAGCAACACCGCGTTGTGGCCGGGCTCCGTCGCCAGCGCGGTGGCCTACCGGCATGAGCTGCGCTCCGACCGGCGGCTCTTCCTCACGCTGCTCACCGTGAGCCTGGTGGGCTCGACGGCGGGCGCCATCCTGCTGGTCACCACGCCCTCCCGCATCTTCCTCAAGCTGGTGCCCGCGCTCATGCTGGTGGCCTCCGTGGTGTTCACCTTCGGGAGCGCGTGGCAGCGGCGGTTGTCCTCGCGCGGCGCCCCGCGGATGTCGCTGACCACGTTGTGCGCCATCCAGCTCGTCATTGCCGTCTACGGCGGCTACTTCGGCGGCGGGCAGGGCTTCATGATGCTCGCGCTGCTCACCTTCGCGCACGTGGGCGACATCCACCACATGAACGCGTTCAAGTCCGTGCTGGCCGCGGTGCACAACGGCGTGGGGGTGGTGGTCTTTGTCGTCGTGGGAGCGGTGGTCTGGCAGCCCGCGCTGGTCATGATGCTGGGTGCGGTGGCGGGTGGCTACGCCGGTGCGCGGCTGGCGCGGAGACTCAACCCGGTGCGGGTGAAGCATTTCGTCGTCGTGGTGGCGTGGCTCATGACCGCGGAGTTCATCCGGCGCTCCTGGCTGTAAACGCCCGTTCGCCTCAGCTTGCGTCGTCGGGAGCTTGTGACCGCGCTCACCCGCTCGCTCGACGACGGTTCGATGAACGGCGGCGCGGTTCCCCTCCACCTACGACCACGGGCGCGCGGCGCGGACCGGTGTGATGCATTGCACGAAGGCCAAGGTCTGGCATGCTGGGAATGGGGCTCTTCCAAGGTCGGAGGCGAGGTCATGCGCAGGGAACGCCGTGCGTTGGTGCAAATAGGAAACTGGTGGGTGATGGCGGCGTGCCTGGTGGGTTGCACGCAAGGGACGGGAGGAACCAGCGACGCGTCCACGACGTCCAGCAGCACCAGCTCTTCGTCCGCGTCTTCCACCTCCAGCAGTTCGTCGTCGGGGAGCGGCGGGAGCACCAGCAGCGCGTCGACGTCGTCCAGTGGGAGCACGGGCTCGTCCTCGTCGTCTTCACCCTCGTCGTCATCGTCGTCATCGTCATCGTCCTCCTCGTCGTCGTCCGGGTCGCCGGCCAGCTCGTCGTCGTCCGCCACCGGCACCAGCTCCTCCAGCTCCAGCGCGGCCAGCTCCACGTCGTCGTCGGCCAGTTCCTCCACCAGCTCCAGCTCATCCAGCAGCGGATGCGCGGAGCCCGCGCTGTGGTACCGCGACTCCGACAGCGACGGACTCGGCAACCCCGCCGAAGCCACCGCGGAGTGCACCGCGCCCGAGGGCTACGTGGGCAACGGCGCGGACTGCAATGACAACGACAATGCCGTGGGCGTGATCCGCACCGTGGAGGAGCACCTGGCCAGCGGCCCGCAGCTCATCACCGGCACCACACTGGGCGCCAACGACGACATGCAGCCCACCTGCACCTTCGAGGCCGGCGAGGACGTCACCTACTCCTGGGTGGCGCCGCGGACCGCGCCCTACGCGTTCGCCATCACGCAGGCGACCATTGACCCCGTGGTGGAGGTCTTCCCGTGCTGCACCGCGGAGCCGCGTGGCTGCAACGACGACAACCCGAGCTTCGGTACCCTTTCACGCGTGTTGCTGGTGGTCCAGCAGGGGGAGGCGTTGAACATCGTGGTGGACACCCGGGGTAGCGGCGGGGATTTCACGCTGCAGATTGGTGAGGTGCTCCCCGAGGAGTGCGGCAACGGCGTCGACGACGACGTGGACCTGCTCACCGACTGCCTGGACGTGGACTGCGCCGCCGACCCCACCTGCGGGGAGATCTGTGACAACGCCAGCGACGACGATGACGACGGGCTCATCGACTGCGAGGATCCGGTCTGTCAGCAGACCGCCGGCTGCGAGAACTGCTCCGACACCGAGGACAACGACTTCGACGGCACCACGGACTGCGAGGACCGCGATTGCCGCTACACCATCGAGTGTCGTCCGCCCGAGCGCGGTGAGGTCCAGGGCAACAAGAGCTCCTGCCAGGATGGCATCGACAACGACGGCAACGGCTCGACGGATTGCGGGGACACCAAGTGCCAGGTGGCCGGGTACTGCTTCAGTTGAGGAATCCAGGAGGCGTCGTGAGTCACGGTCGCAAGAGCCTGCGGGTTGCCGGGTGCGTGCTGGGCATCCTGACCCTCTGTGCCACCACGGTACGCGCGCAAGACGCGGTTCCGCCGCCCGCCACCTCGGAGGCCGCGCCGCCAACACCCGCCGCGCCCACCACCGCGGAAGCCGCTCCCGCCACGCCGGAGCAACACGGCGCCACGCGGCCGCTGCGCATTGCCGTCAATGACCTCACTCCCGACGGTGTCTCCCCGCGGGTGGCGCGGATTGTCACCGAGAGCCTCGTCTCGGAGATCCGCAAGCTGCGCCATGTTGTTGTCATCGGCATGAGTGAGCTCAAGGCCATCCTGGACCTGGAGGCGCAGAAGCAGCTCGCGGGGTGCAGCCAGGATGCGTGCCTCGCGGACATCGCCGGGCTGCTCGGTGTCGACGGGCTGGTGG
The DNA here is from genome assembly GCA_040752415.1 of Myxococcota bacterium. Lineage (GTDB taxonomy): Bacteria > Myxococcota > JACRCW01 > JACRCW01 > JACRCW01 > JBFMGU01. Next base: position 66,279 of record JBFMGU010000007.1, on the reverse strand, counting down.
TGGGACGGCTGGGGCGACTGAGCAACGGGCACACCTTCACGGTGCGCCGCATCGACGAGCGCGAGGGCACCGTGGTGGCGGCGGTGGACCTGCGCCTCAAGGCGGGCAACGGTGAGGAGTTCCTGTCCTCCGTCGGGCCGGCGGTGGAGAAGCTCTTTCCCGAGCTGCCGCTGAAGCCCGGTCTCCGTCGGGGCGTGGCCGAGGAGGTGGCGCTGCGGCTCAATCCTCCACCCCTGCCCCGCGGCGCCTTCCTCATCCCCACCGCCATCACCGGCATCTCCGCGCTCGTCGGAGTGACCGCGGGTCTCGTCGCGGCGGTGGCGCTGGCGGACTACCACCTCTACGCCTACCAGGGACGCACGCGCCCCATCGATGGCGCCTCGCTCGTCGCCAAGGGACGGGCCGCGCTGGGTTTCTCCGTCGTGGCGAACCTGGGCTACGCGGTGGCGCTGGTGGCGCTCATCTCCTGCGGCATCACCGCGTTGTTCGTGGACTGGCATGGGTACCGGGATGAAGGAGCGGCGTCGTGAGCGGCCGTCATGCGTGGGTCCGGTTGGCGCTGCTGTTGACCGCGCCGTGGTGGAGCGCGTGCCTGGTGTGGCTGGACGTTTCCGACGACACGCAGGTTGCCTGCACCAGTGACCTGGATTGCCCCTTCGGCTTCGTGTGTCGCCCCAGCATCGGTCGCTGCATCCGTGCCGGTCGCGACGAGGAAGCGCCGGGCGTGGTGGCGGACTCGGTGCAGCTCTCGCCGGAAGAAGGCGTGGCGCGCGCGCTGCAACGCGTGGAAGTGACCCTGCGCACCACCGAGCCGCTGTTCCAATCTCCCGACGTCACCCTGGGCATTCCTGGCACGCCGCGCTGGGAGAACGTGGCCGGGGGAGGAACGGACTGGCGCTTTGCCTATGTGCCCAGCGGCTCGGAGCCCGAGGGGACGTGGCCCGTGCTCATCACCATGGTCGACGCCGCGGGGAACACGGCCACCGGTGTCGTGGTGGGGACATTGACGTTGGATTTCACTGCGCCCGCGCTGCTGGCCGTTCCATCGGTGGGTGACACGGCGCTGCGTCGCGACGCGCAGGCCGCCATCCAGGTCAACGCGAGTGAGGTGCTGAAGCCGCCACCACGTCTGATCCTGCGTTGGCCCGGTGCCGGCGTGGAACGCGAGGCCACGTGGACGCCACTCGCGACGCCCTCGGCAACGCATGAGTTTACCTACGTCGCTGACGGGACCGAGCCGGAAGGCCCCGCGGCGCTGCACGTCGAGCTGGAGGATCCCGCCGGCAACCGCGCCGCCGTCGACACCGGGGCTTCGCTGCGCTTCGACTTCACGCCCGCGCGCGCGGTGGCGGGAACCGTCACGGTGGAGCTCACGCCGCCCGCGGATGCGCTGCGCCAGGACGTGGACGCCGCCACGCAGGGAACCACGGTGACCGTCCGCTTCGTTCTCGACGAGGAAGTCACCGGCGACCCGCAGGTCCAGACCAACACCGACCCGCCACTGGTCTTCACCGCGGTTCCCGCGCCGACGGGCGCGTGGGCCTACAGCGTGACGCTGCCGACAGGAACCACGCCGGTGCAGGGAGAACACCGCATCCTGCTCACCACCACGGATGCCGCGGGCAACAGCGAGCAGTCGGAGCTGGGCGCCTTTGTCGTCGACACCGAGGCTCCGGCGGCGCCGCTCGTCGACGAGCCCGGCAAGGTGCGCTACCGCCGTGTGCCCTGGGGCGCGGTGGAATCCGACGGGAATCCGCGTTTCCAGCTGCTCGGCGGCAGCGGCGCGGCGGCCGCGGGTGCTCTCGTCGTCGCGTATCACGTGGGAGCGGAGGAGAACCGCGAGGTGGGTCGCGCCACGGCGGGGAGCGACGGCACCTTCCAGCTGACACTCAGCCCGGTGGATGCACCGTCGGTGAGCGTGCGCGTCGTGGATGGCGCGGGCAACGCTTCACCGCTGGTGACCGTGCACGACGTGGAATGGGTCGCCTCGCTGGGTGGCAAGGTGGCGGGACAGACCCTGGGAAATCCCCACCGCTTCGAGGAGCGCTTCCGCGTCACGGGCGCACTGCACCAGGCGGACGTGGTGGAGCGCGGTGAATCCGACGGAGTGTTTCGTCCCGGCGGCACCAGCCTGACCACGCGCGGCCGTGGCAGCTGGCACAACCTCTCCCCGCGCACCGGCTGGATTGGGCGCGGAGAGCACGCCGTGGCGTCGGACCCGGTGCGGGGTCGCGTGGTGATGTTCGGCGGGCTCACCATCGGCACCCGCAGCTGTGATGGCTCCGGCTTCGCGTATTGCGGCGGGACGTGGGAGTGGGACGGCGGCGGCTGGACGGCCGCACGACCTCCCGACCCCGAAGGTGACGGCGATCCTTCTCCGCGCATCGGCCACGTCATGACGTTCCACAGCGCGCTGGGCCGGGTCCTGATGTTCGGCGGCAAGGATCCCTCGGGCAGCTGTGACGGGAGTGACTCGGTGTTCTGCCGCAGCATCTGGTTGTGGGACGGCACCAGCTGGGAGCGCGTTCCCGACGGAGCGAGCGCCCCGCAAGCACGTCTGCAGTCGGCGCTGGCGTACGACAGCGCGCGCAACCGCGTGGTCCTCTTTGGCGGACACACCGACGCCAACGTGGTCTGCACCGGCGGCTCGTTCATCTGCGGTGACACCTGGGAATGGGACGGCAACACCTGGACCGCCATCACGCCCGACGACACCGGGGGCGACGGCAATCCTTCGCCGCGCTTCGGGCACGCCATGGTCTACGACGAGGAGCGCGCCCAGGTGCTGCTCTTTGGCGGCCAGGAGACGTTGCCCATCAACGTGGGAGAGAGCGCGCAGTACGTGGGCGACACCTGGGCCTTTGACGGCGTGCGCTGGACCCGCCTGTCCACCAGCGGCCCCGGCCCGCGCGCCTCCCACGCCATGGTGTACGACCCGGTGCAGGGACGGACGCTGCTCACCGGCGGCCTCCTCGAGCTCGAGGCCGACCAGCTCCCCTGTCCCGAGGGATGGACGGAGAAGGAACCCGGCTGCACCGTCGACGACGCGTGGACCTGGGACGGAGCCACCTGGACGGAGTGGATTCCCACCGGCGGCACCACCCCCGCGGACCGTTTTGATCACCAGCTGGTCTTCGACGCGCGCACCGGGGCCAGTCTCCTCGTCGGAGGAAGCCTGGACGTGGGAGACGAGGGAAACCTCTGCCCCGACGGTGTGCTCGCCGGTGGGCAGGGCCTCTGCGCCGCGGGAGACACCTGGCGCTGGGACGGCGCGGGCTGGCAACGCGTGGGTCCCTCGGACCCGGAATCCGACGGACAGCCCGTCGAGCGCAGCGGCCACCTGCTCACCACCAACACCACCACCGGCGAGATCCTGCTGTTTGGGGGACGCAGCAACGGCCCCGCCTGTGACGACGTGGCCAGCCGTTCCTGCTCCGCGCTCTGGGCCTGGCGCAACGGGAGCTGGACGCGGTTGTCGTCGGGAACGCCGCTGGGCGGGCTCAACCGCGCGCTGCTTTACCAGGAGCACCTGGACCGCACGTTGCTGCTCGGCCAGTTCCGTCGTGACGTGGCGGACTGCCCCAACGGGGCCGGCACCTGCGACGACAGCTGGACGTGGGACGGACAGACGTGGACGCCACTGAGCTTTGCCGCCACCGACCTCAACAAACGTCCTCCGCTCCGCTGCGGCTACAGCGCGGCCTACGACGCCGCCCATGACCGCGTGGTCCTCTTCGGCGGCTACGCGTACATGGATCCCGACAATCCCGCCGCGCTGGACTGCGACGCCGCGGAGAGCAACCAGCGCCGGCTCCCCGGGCTGACCTATTACGACGACACCTGGCTCTTCGACGGAACGCGCTGGGTGCTCGCGGTGCCGGGCGGCCGGCCCGAGGGCGTGGTCCCGCGCAAGCGTGAGGACGCCGCCATGGTCTATGACGCCGCGCGCGGCGAGGTGGTGCTGTTCGGGGGACGTCGCTGTTTCGAGAGCCCGGACGTGGGCGACACCTGTGACGTCGACGAGGACTACGAGTACCACCCGGAGACCTGGGTGTGGAGCGGGAGCGCGTGGGAAGAGCGCGCGTCCGGCCCGGAGACCCCCGACGCGCTGAGCTGGCCGCTGGCACGAAGAAGCCCGATGCTGGCCTATGATGCCTCCCGGCAGCGCGTGGTGCTCTTTGGCGGCGACGCCGGCGGACTGAGCGACTGCGGCACCGCTTCACGATTCTGCAAGGACCAGTGGGAATGGAACGGGACCAGCTGGACGCGTGTGGAGTCCGCGGACCCGGAAGGAGACCTCGCCCCCTCCGCGCGCGTGCGCAGCGCCATGGCCCATGACCCGCAGCGCGGTGAGCTCCTGCTGTTCGGCGGCAACGGCGGCCTCGACGACACCTGGGCCTGGAACGGCGCTGCGGACAGCCACCCCGCCCACGTGGCGCACGTGCTGTTGCAGGCCGCGGGGATTCCGGGAGGCGCGCAGCTCACCCGCGCGCAGGTCCTGTGGCGGGCGGGCGCGCGCACCGAGCACGACGGCAATCCCGTGGGCGGCGTGCGCCTCTACCTGTGGGACCGCGGCGGTTGGCGCCTGGCCGGCCAGGGCACGGGCGAGCCCGGGGCCACCGCGGACCTGTCCTTTGAGACAGGGGACCCCTCCCTGCTGCGTCGGCTGGCCGCCCCCGCGGACCAGACGCTGCACCTCATGCTCGCGCCCCTCGACGAGAACGGCGCCGGTGGCGGGCATGCCACGGTGGAGACGGACCATTTCGAAATTGCCCTAACCTATCGCACCCCCTGAAATTGCGCCCCGAACGCAAGCGTTGCCGCCACGCCGCGCGGCGTTTGCAGTTCTTGCGCACCGAACTCTGAGAATCTTTCAGGAACCCGCGTGGCCCGCCGGATGCAATGCTGCCCCGCGTCAACGGCTGAGCGTGGGGAGATCCCGGAGGGACCGATGCGCAGTTTCCGGCGGGCCGCCGTCGTGGCGGGGGCCTATCTGGCGGTAGCCTTGCTCTACATCGTCTTCTCCTCCCGCCTGGCGGCCCTGGTGGCGAGCAGCGTGGCGGACCTGGAGCGCGTGGAGACCATCAAGGGCGTGCTGTTCGTGGTGACCACGGCCACCGCGCTCTTCGGCGTCACCTGGCTCCTGCTCCGTCGCAGCGAGGACGACGCGGAAGCGCTGGTGCGGCAACGCAACGCCATCCTCCTCAATGACCGCCGCGTGTTCGCCGGCGTGATGGCCTCCTCCGTGGCGCACGACGCCAACAACATCCTCACCAGCGTCCTGGGAGAGCTGGCGCTGGCGCAGGACGCCGGGGAGGACGAGCGCAGGGAAGCGCTGGCGCGCCTGCGCATCTCCGTGCAGCGGCTGGTGGAGCTGCAACAGCGTCTCCTGGAGGCGGAGCACCGGAACACGCGCGTGCAGCTCCGCGCTCTCCGATTGCGCGACGCGGTGCGGGAGTCCCTGCAGTCCATCCACCACCATGACTCCGTGCGCCAATGCACCCTGCACATCCACGGCGCCGACGCCGACGTCACCGTGCGGGGCAATGCCGTGCTCTTCCACCAGGCCTTCAGCAACCTGGTGATCATCGCCGCGGAGGCCGCGGGCAACGGCGGGGTGGTGGAGGTGCACATCCGTCGCGGGGAAGACCACGTCACGCTGGAGGTCCACGACAATGGCCCCGGCGTGCCCCCGGAGGCACGCGACGGCATCTTCTCCGCGCTGCGCACCACCAAGCCCGACGGGACCGGGTTGGGCCTGTTCTCCGCACGCGCGTGCGTGGCGGCGCTGCAGGGCTCCCTGGACCTCGTCGACTCACCGCTCGGCGGTGCGTGCTTCCGCGTGCTGCTTCCGTGCGTGACCAGCCAGGACCTGGGCTCGTGACACCAACCCCCGCCCCCGCTAACGTGCGCCCGTCATGCGCCTCCGTGATCAACAGCTGCGCTCCGTCCTCTCCGAGCAGCGCGTCGCCACCGTGCGCAACGCGGACGTGCTGCGTGTCCTGGCCGCGGTGGCGGACGGCGCCTCCTCCGACGTGCAACAGGTCCTGGAGCGCCTGCGCGACCCCGGCCTCACGCGGGCGCAGCAGCTGGAGCTGGTGAAATCCGGCCTGGATCCCGACGAGCTTGCCGACGTGGCGGAGCTGCTGGACGCCGGTGAGCTCGTGTTCACCGCTGCCGACCGCAATTTCCTGGAGGCGCTGCTGGGTCGTGCGCCGTTGGATGCGGGCCAGGCTGTGCAGGTCACCGTGGCGGACGGCGGGGTGCTGGAAGGGACGCTGGGCCCGGGTGAGACGGTGGAAGCCCTCAACCTCACCACCGCCACCACCACCGGCGCGCGCCTGCATGACACCGTGGTGGTGGGCCGGACCGACGCGTGGGGACGCTTCCAGGGCACCCTCCCCGACGCGCAGCAGGGCGACGTGCTGCGGCTGCAGACGCGCAACGCGCAGGGCAAGGTTACCGCGTGGCTCAACGTGCGGGTGCAGCAGGCGCAAGCCGCGGACCTGCGCGCGGCCTACGTGGACCTGGGACGCCTCACCGCGCGCGCCCACGGCGACGGAACCATCACGCTGACGCACAAGAGCCGCCTCCCGCTGTGTGAGCCGGGCGCCACCCTGCGCTTCCGCAACCCGCGCACCGGGGAGCAGTCGGATGTGACCGTCGACGAGAACGGTCGCATCCCTCCGCTGCGCCTGGGCGGCCTGGCCGGGGACACCATCTCGGTGGCGGTGAGCGACGGCGCGGGCAACACGGACTTCTCCTTCATTGCCGGCAGCCTGACGGTGGCCTCGGGGAACGCCGGTGCGCTGGCGGACCCCGCTCCGCTGGCCCGGGATTCCCACGCGCGCGTGGAGCGCTTCCAGGGCCCGCTGTTCCAGGACGCCATCACCGTCGACGACGTCAAGCAGGGCCAGATTGGCAACTGCTACGTGCCGGCGGCCTGCGCCGCGGTGGCCCACGCCGAGCCCGACGCCATCCGCGACCTCATCCGCGACAACGGTGATGGCAGCTACACGGTGACGTTGCACCCGGTGGGCCAGGGCGCCACGGAGATCGTCGTCGACGCGGACCTGTACGCCAGCGGTGGCCGCGCGCGTTACGGCACCGGGCAGCTGTGGTTCTCGCTGGTGGAGAAGGCCTTCGCGGTGTTTCGTGGCAGTTACGAAGTGGTGGGCCAGGGCGGCAGCGTGGGGCAGATGATGTCCGAGCTGGTGGGCCGTCCCAACACAGAGCACTGGCTGCGCGACGCCAACGCCGACCAGGTCTTCACCGCCATCCAGAAGGGCAGCGCGGAGAAGCGGGCCATGGCCGCGGGCACCTACGGCACGCAGGAGTCGGCGCGCTACACCAACACCGGCGTGTATGCGAACCACGCGTACTCGGTGCTGGACGCCCTCGAGGAGAACGGGCAGCGCTACGTGGTCCTGCGCAATCCCTGGGGCAGCGGTGAGCCCGCCGGCGACGGGAACCAGGACGGCATCTTCCGTCTCCCGCTGGAGAAGTTCCTGGGCCTCTACCAGGTGCTCAACGTGTGCTGACGGGTCACTTCGCGCGCTTCTTGCCGGGCAGGATGCCCATCAGCTTGCAGATGATTCCCAGCATGATCTCGTCGGCGCCGCCGCCAATGGAGAGCAGGCGGGAGTCGCGGTACGCGCGCGAGGCCACGTTCTCCCACATGAAGCCCATGCCGCCCCAGTACTGCAGGCAGGAGTCCGCCACCTCGCGGCTCAGGCGACCCGCTTTGAGCTTGGCCATGGAGGCCAGCAGGGTGACGTCGTTGCCGTCCACGTATTCCTCGACGGCGCGGTAGACCAGCGAGCGCAACGCCTCCACCTCCGTCTGCAGCTCGGCGAAGCGGAAGTGGATGACCTGGTTGTCGATGAGGGGCTGTCCAAAAGTGCTGCGCTCCCGGCAATAGGCGATGGTGGCCTGGATGACCTTCTCCATCCCGCGCATGGAGCTGGCCGCGCCAAAGAGCCGCTCTTCCTGGAACTGCATCATCTGCAGCATGAAACCGTGGCCCTCCTCGCCAATGCGGTAGCGCTGCGGCACGCGCACGTCCTCGAAGAAGATGGGGCAGGTGTCGGAGGCGCGCATGCCCAGCTTGTCCAGCTTGGCGCCCACGTTCACCCCCTTGGTCTTCGTGGGGATGATGATGAGGGACTTGTTGATGTGGACCTTGTCGTCGCTGGTGTTGACCAGGGTGCACAGCCAGTCGGCCTGGGAGGCGTTGGTGATCCACATCTTGGAGCCGTTGATGATGTAGTCATCACCGTCCTTGCGGGCCCAGGTCTTCAGCGCCGCCACGTCGGAGCCGCCCCCGGTCTCGCTCACCGCAATGGAGGCCACGTGCTCGCCGGCAATGGCGGGGGCCAGGAACTCGGCGCGCAGCTCGTCGGTGCCCCAGCGCGCCAGGGCCGGGGTGGCCATGGAGGTCTGCACGCCCACCGCCATGCCAATGGAGCCGCCGGCGCAGACGCCCATCTCCTCGTCCATCACCATCTGGTAGCTGTAGTCCAACCCCATCCCGCCGAACTTCTCGGGCTTGTTGATGCCCAAGAGCCCCAGCGCGCCCATCTTCTTGAAGACCTCGTGGGCGGGGAAGATCCCCTCGTCCTCCCAGCGCTGGTAGTGCGGGTTCACCTCCTTCTCGATGAACTCGTGGACGGTGCGACGGAGCTGGTGGTGCTGGTCGGTGAATTTCATGGGGAGGGTTGTAGTGGATTGGCCTCGGCGGGAGAAGGGTCCTCCCACACGACCGGGCCCGGCCAGGGAATGCAACTCTCAGCAAACACACGGGTTCTTGGCTGCCCTGCTCGAGCCGATTGAGCACCTCCCGGTCGCGGGTGCTCGGGTTCACCCTGGACGTGGGTTCGTGGCGCAGCACGAAGTCCTTGCGAAATTTTTCGTATGATGTGAAGGTCGCGCAATTTCTCCGTCGAGCGCTGGGGGGGTCGACGGGTCGTCGAGGAGGAGAACATGCGGGCGAGGCAGGGTCTGTTCCTGGGGGCAGTGGTGTGGGCCGGTGTGAGCTTGTCGACGTCGGGTGCGGCCGCCCAGACCACGACGTTGTACAATCAGACGGGAAACTCCCCATCGGGCTACACGTCGGAGGACTTCGAGTCGGTTTATGATGCGTACGATAACGCCATCGCGGATGACTTCACCGTCCCCTCGGACACGGAGTGGCAGGTCCAGGTGGTGCACGCACAAGTGGTCCTGAACGGCAACCCCCTTTCCAGCACCGCGCATGTCGACATCTATGAGGATGACAACGGAACCCCCGGTTGTCGGCGGTGCGTCTACACCAACCTGCCCGTCTCGGCGACCCCGGTAGACGGCCGTTACGATTGGTCGATCCCGCTCCCCACGTCGTGTGACCTGGGGCCTGGTACCTACTGGGTGAGCGTGCGCGGCGTGGTCACCTACGACGGTGCCGGCCAGCGCGTCTTCTGGGCGATCACTTCGGATGCACCTCGTGGCAACGCGGGTCGGTTCAAGAACCCCGGGAACGGGTTTGGAACGGGCTGCACGTCGTTCACCCCCATGTCCACCTGCTTCGGCGATGCCAATGCGCAAGAGGTGATCTTCGGTCTGGACGGCACCTCCGGGCCCTACGTCCCGGTCCCGTCCGTGGACACGACCACCACCTTTGTCCCCGGGTACCCCTCGGCCACGGTGGCTCCGTTCGACAGCACCGCGATTCAGGTCCAAGTGCAGGCGGACGGCAGCCCCCTGGTCGGGGAATGCAGCGGCGGAGTGACTTTCGAGCTCCAGAAGGGCGAGACTTCGTTGTTCTTGGATCCAGACACGCTTGCCAGCAACGGAATCTTCGAGTCGACCTGGACCCCCGACAACAGCCTGACTGGCATCTGGACGCTGACCGCCCGGTACGAGGGCAGTGAGGGGTACAACCCCAGCCAGGTGGTCACCACCGTCGAGGTGATCCCCAACCAGCCGCCAGTGCTGAGCCTGCCCTCCAACATGGTCCTGGAAGGGAACACGTTGGGTGGCCGCGTGGTCACGTTCAGCGCCTCGGCTACCGACGAGAGCGGATCCGTCCCGGTGACCTGCTCGCACTCCTCCGGGCAGCTCTTTCCGGTGGGAGTCACCACGGTGTCCTGCTCCGCATCCGACCCGTTGGGCCAGGTCACCAATGGAAGCTTCACGATCACCATCACCGACACGCGTCCGCCGCTGGTGAGCATCACCATTCCCAAGACGGTCTACACCAGCAACCCCGGCGGCGCGGTGGTCAACTACACCGTCCGCGCCACCGACGTGGTCAGCGGCAACCTCACGGCAACCTGCACGCCGTATGCGTCGGGCAGCATGTTTCCGGTGGGTCGCACCACGCTGGTCTGCCGCGCCACCGACGCGGTGGGCCGCACCGGCTCGGCCAGCGCGCTGGTCACCGTCACGCTGACCACAGCGAACTGAGTTGACTTCCCGCTAAGCGGCCCTAAATCAACGGCCGCCTCGCGAGAGGGCACGAGAGGGGGCACGCCTCAGCGAGGAAGCCCGTCCGCTCCCACACCCGGACCACCTGACAACCCCATCCTCCTCCGGCTCCTGCTGCCGAGGATGTCGGGGCGAGGACTGCGCGGTTCCTTGTCTGTGGGCTGCACCGACTTCACCGGCTTCATCACTTGAAGCCCACAGCATCCCGGAGCGTAAGTCCCGGCCACCGCAAAGCGGTCCGGGACTTCTTCCGATGAGGGGTCGTTTCACCAAGGGAAGAAGCCCTGGCCCGCTCCGCGGGTCGGGGCTTACGCGCCTGGCATGCCCCGGGCTTCAAGCGGTGAAAACGGTGAAGCCGGTGTAGCCCGGGGACGAAAATGCACACTGGGTTCACGATAGGACACCGGGGCCACAGCTTCAGCGGCCCTTCTCCAGCTCCCGCAGCGGAATCACAATCTCCGTCCGCGGCATCACGAACACCACTCCCGGCGCGGCGCGCTCTCCCACCACCTTCTCCCCGTCGAGCACCATCTTGCGTACGCGCTCGCGGTTGCCAAACTTCGTCGTCACCAGCTCGCCCACCGCCGCGGGTTCCACCGGGGACAACGCGGGATGGTCCTCACACGTCCAGTTGCGCCACTCCCCCTCCAGCGTGAGGTCCACGGCACAACGTCCCCTTCGTGACGCGTAGGCCACCGTCACCACACCATCCGCCGGCTTGCCCGCGTGCAGCGCGACGCCCTCGGGCGCGTGGCGCGCCAGCGTGGTCAGGAAGCCGTGCCGCTCCAGGTCGGCGCGCGTGATCGGCACCATCGGGCCTTCCGGTGTCGTCGTCGTGAGCACGCCCATCACCAGCCACGCCAGCTGTGCAACCATGTTCCCTCCCATCCCGCCCCGACAACACCGTGGGCGTCCCGGTTCCCCACCCAGGCCCAGGGCCGCGTCGGAGGTGGCCCCTGGTTGGCATCCCCGTCGGGACGCACGCTAGGCTGTCCGCATCATGTCACGTGTTGTCGCCCTCGTGTCGGCGTTGGGACTGGTTGCCTCCTGCACCTCCTCGGAGCCTCCCACCTTCCACCTCGGACCGCCGGGGAGCTCCGCCACCCACGTCGTGGTCACCGTGCAGCAGGGCGCGCTGGCGGGGCAGGTCTGGCGCGTCCACTCGGTGGTGACCTCCGCGGGCGGAACCAGCGAGGCCACGCTCCCCGAGAAGGCCGCCGCCCAACCGCTCAAGGACCCCTTCGACTACGCGGTGGTCTTCGACAATCCCCCCTCCGGACCGGTGCAGCTCCTCGCCGAGGCGCTGGCGCAGGACGGCAAGGTCATTGGGCTCGGCAAGGCCGTGGTGGAGCTCAAGGAAGGCGGCGGCGTGGCCACCGAGATCCGGCTGGGTCGTGCGTGCACGCTCTCCGCCGAGTGCGGCGACAACACCTGGTGCAACGGCGAGGAGCAATGCCTGGACCTCGAGGGCAACTCCGTCACCGGCGGCTCCGCGCGCGGCGTGTGCAGCCCCGGCCCCGTGGCCTGCCCGCCCTCCGCGTTTGCCTGCGTGCGCACCCGCTGCGTCGAGGAGGAACAGCGCTGCGAGGTCACGCCCGACAGCACCCTGTGTGAGCCGCTCACCGGCTCCGACGGAGGCGTGGAGATCAGCCGCCACTGCGACGCGGTGCAGGGCTGCGTCCCCAACGTGTGCGGCGACGGCAGGACCGGCGTGCTGGCCGGCGTGCCCGAGGAATGCGACGACGGCAACGCCTCCGACGAGGACGGCTGCCGCTCCGACTGTCGGCTCAACGTGTGCGGCGACGGCGTGGTCAACCGCGCGCCGGTCTCCACCGACGGAGGCACCGCTCCCGCGGAGTCCTGTGACGACGGAAACACCAACAACCCCAACGACACCTGCAACGCGTGCCGCACCGTGGAGTGGAGCCCGAGGGTGCTGCTGGGCTTTGGCATCAGCGGCGGTGATCCCCTGCGCCTGCCCCTCACCTACCCGGAAGGCATCGCGCTGGACCGGCTGGGCAACGTCTATTTCGGCGAGTGGCTCTCCCCGCGCATCTGGCGCCTCGACGTCAGCGGCAAGCTCACGCGCGTGGCCGGCGCCGGCGTGGTGGGCTACGCGGGCGACCAGGGCCCCGCCACCAACGCGCTGCTTTCCGAGCCGGAAGGCCTCATCATCGACGGGCGCGGCAACATCTACTTCTCCGACGCCGGCAACCACGTGGTCCGCAGGATAGACACCACCGGCATCATCACCACCGTGGCCGGCACCGGCACGCCCGGCTGCGGTGGCGACGACGCCGACGGCCCGCTGCGCACCGAGCTCAACTACCCCACCGGCCTGGCCCAGGACGCGCAAGGCAACATCTACATCGCCGACACCAACAACGGCCGCATCCGCATGCTCAGCGCGGAAGGCGAGATCGAGACGCTGGTGGGCAGCTGCCCCACCGTGGAAGACGTCGACGGCGGAGCGGGCGACGCGGGCACCACATCCACCGCGGCGGAGCTGGAGCGACCGTGGGGTGTGCTCTACGACCTGGCCGCCGGCACGCTGCTCATCGCCGAGCAGGTGGGCAACCGCATCCGCGAGGTGGACCTGTCCACGCGCATGCTCACCACCCTGGTCGACCGGGACGCGGGACTGGGCGGCCCCTCCGGGATGACCCTGCTCTCCGCGGATGAGGTGCTCGTCACGGAACACTCGGGTCACCGCATCATGCTGCTCAACCGCAACACCGGGACGCTGACGCCGTGGGCCGGCACCGGTCAGGCCTCCGACGAGATCGGCGAGTCGCTGGCCGAGCTGGGTCTCAACCAGCCGCTGTGGATCACCCTCGCGGAGGACGGCACCATCTACATCAGCGACGAGTACAACCAGCGCGTGCTGCGCGTGGGGCCGGAGCCAGGTCGGAACGTGGAGCAGGTGGTGGGGCTGGCCGGGCCGGCCTACGCGGGCTTCACCCGCCCCGGCAACCCGGTGATGCTGGCGCAGGACGCGTTCATGCAGGGCCCCAACGGCGTGGCGGTGACCCCCGACGGGACCATCTACGTCGCCGAATACGAGGCGCACCGCGTGCGCAAGGTGGACCCCAGCGGGATCATCTCCACCGTGCTCGGCACCGGCGAGAGCGGCTACAACGGCAACGGCGTGGGCGCCGAGACCCTGGTGGCCTTCCCCGACAGCCTGGCCCTGGACGCGCAGGGCAACCTCTACGTCACCGACTCCGGCAACGACCGCATCCGCAAGCTCATGCCGGATGGCAACGTCGTCACCATCGCCGGATTCGCGGATGGGGACGGCTCCGGCGGCTTCAGCGGTGACAACGGACCGGCCACGGAGGCCAAGCTGTACGGCCCCGCCGGCATCGCCGTGGACGCGGCAGGCAACATCTTCTTCTCCGACGCGAGCAACAACCGCATCCGGCGCATCAACCCCGCGGGGATCATCACCACCGTGGCGGGGAACGGCACCGACACCTACGACCCCAGCACCGACGAGGGCGCGCTCGCCGTCGACGTGGGCATTGGTCACGTGTACGGCATTGCGCTGGACCCCAGCGGCAACCTCTACATGGCGGATGACCGCTTCCACCGCGTGCGGCGCGTGGCGCTGGACGGGACCATCACCACCGTGGCGGGCAACGGCCTGCCCCAGAGCAGTGGCGACGGGCTGAGCGCGGTGCAGGCCAGCCTCTTCAGTCCCGGCGCGGTGCTGGTGGAGGACCGCGGCGGTCGGCACGGCCTGTACATCTCCGACACCAACGGCTCGCGGGTGCGGCGCGTGGACCTGGACACCGGCGTCATCACCACCGTGGCCGGCTCCGACGAGGACGGCTTCTACGGTGACTTCGGTCCTGCGGACCAGGCCCGGATCAACCTGCCCTACCAGCTGGCCTGGGGCGGGGAGGACCTGATCATCACCGACTACGGCAACGGGCTCGTGCGTCGGGTGGATGCGCAGGGGAACATCAGCACGGTGGCAGGCACGGTGCACACCGGCGACGGACCGCTGCTGGCGCAGGACGGCTCGGGCAACGCGGGCGTGGCCAGCCTCTCCGACCCCACGGCGCTGGTGGTGCTGCCCGACGCGCTGGGCTGGCTGGTGGCCGACGGGCGCGGTGGCCGGGTGCGTCGCGTGGTCAATCCCGACGAGCCCGGGAACGCGCTGCTCCTGACGGTGGCCGGCTACCCGCGCGAGGGCCCGGACTCCGGCCGCGCCGACATCACACGCCTGTTCCGCAACGCATCCGGCATTGCCTACGCGCGCGTGGAGGGGCTGGACCGCGTGTTCGTCTCGGAGCGGAATGGCCACGTCATCCGTCGGGTCACGTTGCTGGAGCCCAACTGGACCGTCGACGTCTTCGTGGGCGGGGTGCGCGGTCACCGCGACGGCACGGTGGCCGACGCGCGCCTGGATGGTCCCACCGGCCTGGCCTTCGACGAGGCGCAGCGCCTGCTCCTGGTGGCGGAGGTGGGCAACCACGTGATCCGCGCCATCCGTGTCGACGAGCCCACCGCCGCCAACGCCGTCACCACGCTGGCGGGCCTTCCCGGGGAGCTGGGCTTCCGCGGCGAGGACGCCCCCGCCAACACCGCGCTCTTCGACAGCCCGGAGGCGGTGGCGGTGACCACGCGCGACATCTACATCGCCGACACGCAGAACCACCGCATCCGTCGCCTGGACCGCGAGACGCTGACGGTGACCACGGTGCTGGGCGACGGGAGCCCCAACTCCAGCGGCGAGGGCACCCCGGCGCGGTTCTTCCCGGTGGACACGCCACGCGGGCTCACCGTGGATCCCTACGGGAACCTGGTGGTGGGCTCCCGCGTGGCGGTGCGCATGGTGACCTCCGGAGAGGACGGGCGCGTCACCGGTGACGACGGGGTGCGCACCATCTACGGCGCCCCGCCCCGCGACACCTTCCCGCAGACGGTGACCCGCTGTCTCAGCGGCACCCAGGTCCATCCCTCGGGCGAGCGGCTGCTGGTGTTGGATGCGTGTCAGGGATTCCTGATGGAGCTGCAGCGTCGCTGAACGGACCCATGGGCCGACCCGCTTTTACGGGTTCTGCTCCGCCGCGGCTTCCGGGGTGGCGGGCGCCTTGGTGATCTCGCCGTGGGTGTCGTCGGCGAGCTTGTCCACGTCCTTGTTCTCCGCCGCGGCCTTGTCCAGGCGCGCCTTGCAGGTGGCGCCCACCTCCGCCTCCTTCTCGCGCAGGCACTTGGCAATGCGGCCCTTGCCCGGCTTCACGGCGGCGCACAGCTTCTTGACGTCCTCGGCGCAAGCCTCCTTGAAGCCCTTGGCGCGACCCACCTTGTCCAGCTGGGCGGCGCAGCCCTTGGACAGCTCCGCCTGCTTGCCCGCCAGGCACGCGTGCAGCCGTCCCTCGCCCGGCTCCACCTCCGCGCAGAACTTCTGCACATCCGCCTTGCAGGCGTTCAGCCGCTTGGCCAGCTTCATCTTCTTGCCCTTGGCGCCCTTGATCTTCGCCTTGCCTTCGTCGGCCGGGGCCGGCGCCGCGGGCTCCCCCGCCTTCTGCTCCGCCGCGGGAGCCTGCTGCTGCGCCGCGGGCGCGCCCTCCTGGGCCAGGGTTGACGACGAGAAAACCAGACCTGCGGTGACCACCAGGGCCTTCATGGAACGCTGGGACTGCATGATTCCTCCTCCGTGAAAGGTTCTTCGCGCAATTAGGGGCCGCAGGCTGCGACGTCAATGACGCCCCCCGCATTCAACGACGGGACGCGGCCCGTGCTAATCCTGCGCGCGTGCCCAACCGTTTGCTCACGCTGGTGC
Organism: Myxococcota bacterium; assembly: GCA_040752415.1. GTDB lineage: Bacteria > Myxococcota > JACRCW01 > JACRCW01 > JACRCW01 > JBFMGU01. Next base: position 50,021 of record JBFMGU010000007.1, on the reverse strand, counting down.
TGGTCTGCACGCTGGGTTGTCCGCGCGCCGAGGTGCGTCGCACGCCGCCGGATCACCCGGACGTGAGCTGGCCGCTTCCCGTCGCCACGCGGGAGCGCATCACCGGTGCGTCCTGGCGTCCGGGCTGCCCGGTGCCCCGGGAGGAGCTGGCCCTGGTGCGGGTGCGTCACCTGGGACTGGACGGCGTGGAGAAGGCGGGTGAGCTCGTTGTCCACGTCGAGGTGGCGGTGGAGGTGGCGGAGGCGTTCGCGGAGATGCTGCGCGCGCGTTTTCCCGTGGAGCAGGTGCGGCTCATCGAGGACTTTGACGCCAGCGACGACCGCTCCATGGAGCACAACAACACCTCGGCGTTCATGTGTCGACCGAACACCACGCGTCCCGGGCAGTGGTCCAAGCACAGCTACGGGCGGGCCGTGGACATCAACCCGCGCCTCAATCCCTATTCCAACCCGCGCCCCGTGCGCGTGGACGCCACGGGTGCCTGGGGTCCCGACGACAAACCCACCCGCGTGCTGCCGCCCGTGGCCCTCACGTTCCTCGACCGTCGGGTGTTGCAGCCGGGGATGATCACGGAAGGGGATGCGTGCCATCGCGCCTTCACGCAACGCGGGTGGACGTGGGGCGGGAGCTGGAAGGACCGCGTGGACTACCAGCACTTCGAGAAACCACCGCGGTGAAATGCCTGCGCAGCAGCCGCCGCCTATATCCCGCTCCGGGCCGTGTCCCGACGAGGTGACCCATGCCGCGCACCAAGAAGAGCGTCCGCAGCCGCTCCAAGGTCCACCGCAAGCGCGTCCTCAAGCGGCGCCACGCGTTGCGTCGCAACAAGTCCCGCCAGACCCACGGCTGACGACGCCAGGACGTCCCTGCTGGCGCGTCCGTTGCACGCCCAACGGGCATGGAGACGTGTCAGTGTGAGACCCGGCACACGTTGAAGCGGATTGTGCTGACCGGCGGTCCGGGCGCGGGGAAGACGGCGGTGTTGGAGCTGGTGCGGCAGCATTTCTGTCGTCACGTGCGGGTGCTGCCGGAGGCGGCGGGGGTGTTGTTTGGCGGCGGGTTTCCGCGTCGGACGGAGCCGGGCGCGTCCCGGGCGGCGCAGCGCGCCATCTTCCACGTGCAGACGGAGCTGGAGGAGGCGGAGCTGGCGGTGGATGGCTCCGCGGTGTTCCTGTGCGACCGCGGCACCCTGGACGGGCTGGCCTACTGGCAGGGCGCTCCGTCGGAGTTCTGGGCCGGCGTGCGCAGCAGCGAGGCCGAGCAGCTCTCTCGCTACGACGTGGTGATCCACCTGCGCACCCCGCCCGCGAACGGCGGCTACAACAACACCAACCGCCTGCGCACCGAGACGCCCGAGGAGGCCGCGCTCATCGACGAGCGGATCCGGCAGGCGTGGAGCGGGCATCCCCGTCGGTTCACGGTGGAGAGCACGGAGAGCTTCCTGGACAAGGCCATGCACGCGGTGGAGCTCATCCGCGGCGAGCTGCCGGAGTGTTGTCGCGGGCACCTGATTCCCGGCCTGGACTCCCGACACCGGCGACATTCCGACGCAGTGACGGCATAGCCGGTTCACGAAGCGGGAGAGTGGGAAGCGCCGCGCCCTGGAGTGCGGTGCAAAGACGGCGGAGCGCGCCACGACGTCAAGCACCGCCCTGGATCCGTCACCGGTCCCCTCCGACGACCGACCGCTGACCATACGTGTCCAATCCAGGGCGGTGCTTCACGTCGTGCGCGCTCCGCCGTCTTTGCACCGCACTCCAGGGCGCGGCGCTTCCCGCTCGCCCGCTTCGTGACCTCACGTCGACGACGACCACGTCACCGTCTCCAGGTGCCGGGCCACGCGCACGCGCCATCCCAGCTCCTCGGCCACGCGCGCGCGCAGCGCCTCCGCGGCCTCCGGCTCGCCGTGCGTCACGAAAGTCTCCTCGGGCGGTGCGCGGAAGGTCCGCAGCCAGGCCAGGATCTCGTCGCCATCCGCGTGCGCGCTGAACAGGTCCAGCTTCACCACCTCCGCGCGGATGGGCACCTGCTCGCCGTGGATCTTCACGCTCTCCGCACCCGCAACCATGGCCGCCCCACGCGTGCCCACCGCCTGGTGCCCCACGAAGAGCACCGTGTTCTTCTCATCCGGCGCGTACGCCTTGAGGTGATGCAACACGCGCCCGCCGGTGGCCATGCCGCTGCCCGCAATCAGCACCTTGGGGCCCGCCACGCGGTGCAGATCCTTGGATTCCTGCACGGTCACCGCGTGACGCGCCACGTTGCACACGTCCCAGCACTCCTCGTCGTTGAGACGGTGATAGCCGCGGTGACGCGGGTAGAGCGCACCGGTCTCCTGCGCCATGGGGCTGTTGAGGAACACCGGTACGTCGGGAATGGCATGGGCGCGCTTGAGCCGCGCCAGGTGATACAGCAGCAGCTGCGCGCGACCCACGCAGAACGCCGGGACCACCACCGTGCCGCCGCGCGCCACCGTGCGCGTGATGACCTGGGCCAGCTCCGCCTCGGGATCGTCGTCGACGTGGCGACGGTTGCCGTAGGTGGACTCCACCAGCAGCCAGTCCGTCTTCAGTCCCGTCGTCGGCGCGGGCATCATGGGGTCCTTCGGTCGGCCCAGGTCACCGCTGAAGAGCACGCGCTGCGCTCCGTCCTCGAGCAGGATCATCGCCGCGCCCAGGATGTGGCCCGCCAGGAGGAAGCGCGCCCGCACCCCGCCGCCCAGCTCCACCGGCGTGTCCACGTCGACGGCGCGGAAGTGCTCCCGGATGCGCGCCGCGTCCTCCTCCGTGTACAGCGGCAACGGCGGCGTGTGTTTGGAGTAGCCGTGCCGACGCGCGTACCCCGCTTCCTCCTCCTGCAGGCGCGCGGAGTCGGAAAGCAGGATCTGGCACAGGTCGCGCGTGGGGCGGGTGCAGTACACGCGTCCCGTGAAGCCGCGCTTGCCCAGCACCGGCAGGTACCCGCTGTGGTCGATGTGTGCGTGCGTGAGCAGCACCGCGTCCACCTCGGCGGGATTGAACGGCGGAGCGTCCCAGTTGCGCAGCCGCAGCTCCTTGAGTCCCTGAAACAGCCCGCAGTCCACCAGCAGCGTGGGACCGCTCGTCCGCACCAGGTACCTGGATCCCGTCACCGTCCCCGCGCCACCGCAGAATGTGATGTCCATGCCCTGAGGCCACTGCAAACGGGCGGCCATCCGCTTCCGTCGAGGCCACCGGCAAGGCGTGCGGGTTGGGACTGCGCCGGCGCAGCGGATGCGCGCTCCGCGCGGACATTTGTGGGAATTCGACCCGGCGCGTCATGCGAATAAGCCTCGAGCGGGAAGCGTTAGCGGGGGGCACACAAAACCCCGTGGGGTCACGCATGGCACCTTCCGCTCTCGAGCACGTCCTCTCCAGCCTTCCCGCCGCCACCTCGTCCTGGCAGGAGAGCATCACCCGACGGACGGGCCTGGCGTTTGACGGCGGCGGCGGCGCGCTCCGCACCGACGCGTTCCTGATTGCGTTCTCCGGCGTGACCCGTGAGCTCGACGCCAGCGAGCAGGCCACGCCGTGGTGCAGCTGGCGCACCGCCTGGCCGCTGTCGGAGCTGGCCCGCGCCGCCATGCTGCTGGCCGCCGCGCAACAGCTTCCCGCCGACAAGTACGTGACGCTGCTCTCCGACCTCTACCGCTACGCGGAGTCGGGGGAGAAATGCGCGTTGCTGCGCACGCTGCCGCTCATCGACGAGCCGCGCCGTTTCCTCAACCAGGCCACCGACGCCTCGCGCGGCTCCATCCCGACGGTGTTCGAGGCGCTGGCGTGTGAAAACCCCTACCCCGCGGCGCACTTCCCCGACGGGACGTTCAACCAGCTGGTGCTCAAGGTGGTCACCATGGGCCTGCCGCTGGCGCGCGTGCACAATCTGCCGGAGCGCGTGAACGCCGAGCTGGTGCAGATGGCGCGGACCTACGCGGAGGAGCGTCGGGGCGCCGGGCGCAGCGTGCCGGCCGACCTGGGCCTGCTCACCGGGCCCATCCGCGCCTGAGCTGACGTTGGAGCAAGCGCCCCGGGTACGCCGCGTGCACGCCGGACGCGCCCATGCGGCGCCCTGGCGTGACGACGAATTCCCTGCGGTGGTGCGCCCTGACGGCGGCGCTGGCCGCGTGCACTGGCGGCAATCCCCCCGGACCCGACGACGCCGGCTCGCCCTCCGCGCCGCAGGACAAGGTGTACGTGGCGGCGGAGATGGCCGGCACCGTCGACGTGGTGGACCCGCACACGTTGCAGCGCGTGGGGCGCATCAACCTGAACACCGCGGTGATGTACATGCCGCACAACGTGCAGGTGGCGCCGGATGGTCGCACGGTCTGGATCACCGCGCCGCCCATGCCGGGGCACGGCACCGCCGAGGAGCAGGTGGTGGTGGTGGACCCCGTCACCGACGAGATCGTGGACCGCGTGGTGCTGGGCGAGGGGCTGCACCTGGCGCACGTGGTCGTCGACGACGCGTCCCGCTACGCCTACGTGACCGCCTACACCACCGGGACGCTGTACCGGCTGGACGTGGACACGCGCGCCGTGACGGCGTTGGCGGAGCTGGGCGCGGGGAGCGGTCCGCACGGGCTGCGGATGTGCCAGGGGAAGCTCTACGTGGCCACCATGGACGCCGGCGCGCTGGTGGTGGTGGACCCCGAAACCGCAACGACGACGGAGGTCCCGCTGGAGGGGATGGCGGTGCAGACCGCGTGCTCCCCCGACGGGCGCTACGTGTTCGTCACGCTGTACGACACGCGCGAGGTGGTGCGTCTCACGCTGGCCACCGGGGAGCTGCGACGTCTGGCGCTGCCGCCGGAATCCCGCGGTCCCATCCAGCTCCACGTCTCCCCCGACTCCCAGCGCCTCTACGTGTGTGACCAGGGCGTGCTCATGGACCGCCCGTCGTCACCGCTGCTCTACGAGGTCAGCGTGCCGGCCATGGCGGTGACCCACACCATCACGGTGGGCCAGGGCGCGCACGGCGTGACGGTGGCGCCGGACGGTCGGAGCCTCTACGTCACCAACGTGGTGGACGGCACGCTCTCCGTGGTCAGCACCGACGAGCGCACCGTGCTGGCGACCATCCCCACCGGTGAGCGACCCAACGGTGTTTCGTACTTCGCCGCGTCGCGCGCTCCTTGACACCCCTGGTGGCCCGCGCCATGGCTGACCCTCGTTTTCACGACGAGGAGCACCCATGAAGGCGATCGTGATCGACGCGTTTGGCGGCGCGGACAAGCTGCACCCGGCGGAGCTGCCGAGCCCCAATCCCGCCGCGGGGGAGGTGCTCGTCGAGATTGCCGCCACGTCGGTGAACCCGGTGGACTGGAAGATCCGCGAGGGCAAGCTGGCCCGGATGTTCCCGCACCACTTCCCGCTCATTCCCGGCTGGGACGCCGCGGGCACGGTGGCCGCCGTGGGCAGCGCGGTGAAGGGTTTCCACAAGGGCGAGAAGGTCTACGCGTACTGTCGCAAGCCGGAGGTGCAGTGGGGCACCTACGCGGAGCTCGTGACGGTGCCGGAGACCTCGGTGGCGCCCATGCCCGCCACGCTCGCGTTCGAGGCGGCCGCGGCCATTCCCCTCGTGGGGCTGACCGCGTTGCAGTGCCTGGAGCTGGCGGGAGTGAAGGCGGGACAGACCGTGCTGGTACAAGGCGGGGCCGGTGGCGTCGGGAGCATGGGCATCCAGCTGGCCCGCGTGGCGGGGGCGCGCGTGCTCACCACCGCCAGCGCGAAGAATCACGAGTACGTCCGGAGCCTCGGCGCGGAGCTCGCCATCGACTACACGCAGGAGGACGTGGCGAAGGCGGTGCGCCGGCACGTTCCCGACGGTGTCGACGTGGTGCTGGACTTCGTGGGGGGTGAGGCGCAGAAGCAGGCGTACGGGATGACCCGTCGGGGCGGGAAGGTGGTGAGCATCGTGGGCATGCCGGACCGCGCGCTGGCCGACCAGCATGGTGTCGAGGGCGGTTACGTGTTCGTGGCGCCCAGCGGCCAGCAGCTGCGTCACCTGGCGCGACTCATCGACGAGGGCCAGCTGAAACCGCCCGCCGTCCAGGTCATGCCGCTGCAGGACGCCGCGCGTGCGCAGGACCTGAGCCGCGCCGGGCATACCCGCGGGAAGATCGTGCTCAAGGTGAAGTGAGCGCGTCGTGTCCCCGGGGGAGGCCGGTTGGGCGGTTGCGCCCGCGCCTGCGGTGGTGCGTGAGGATGGTGAGGCCGGTGAGCGCGCTCACGAACAGCATGGCATTGGTGACGACGAAGACCGGGTCACCCACGAGCCAGCTGTACAACGTGAACCCCGCCGAGGCCCGCGCACTGACCGATGAAGAGCCAGGGGGACACGCCCTCGCTGCGCCCCTCACGCCACTGCTTATGCACCTGCGTGCCAATGGTGAGCAGCAGGATGACCGAGCTGGTCCACCCGATGAGGTCCGCGGGATCCATGACGCAACCCGACGGAGGTAATGCCCGGATCGGTGACCAGCACGGAGGTTGATGGTGCTGCGTCGTCGACGATCACAGACAGGAATGTCCGCGCCACAGACCGGGCTGAATCGCTCCAACCGTCCTCAGCGACGACGACGACGCACAAGCCATGGCAACCCGGCGAGCGCCAGCATCCCCGGGCCATTCACCGACGAAGACGCCTGACACGTGCAGCCATCCGTCTCCTCTTCCCCACCACCCGCGTCGGCCGCGGCAGTCCCGGCGTCCACCAGCACCGACGCGTCCGACGAGGGTGAAGCCGCATCCGCCACCGCGGCATCCGGGCGGGGAGCAGCGTCAGGGGTCACGGCGGCGTCGGCAAGCACCGCGGCGTCGGGAGCCACGGCAGCGTCAGGTGTGGGCGCGGCATCCGGCGTGATGGCGGCATCCGGAATCACCGCAGCATCCGCGGTCCCCGCGTCCAACAGGACCTCGGCGTCGGGAAGCGTGGCGTCCAGCGCCGCCGCATCCGGGAGCCCCGCGTCCAGTGCGCCGCCGTCCGGCGTGCAATCTGGATCCACCGTGGAGACGCACACGTTGTTCACGCACGCATCGTCGGTGCACGGGTCGTTGTCGGCGCAGGGCGTGTTCTCGTCGCAGCAGGCGGCGTGCGGGGGAGCGCACTGACCGGCGTCGCCGTCACAGGCGCTGCCGCACACACCCGCATCCCCGCACGGATTTCCGTCGCTGACGCAGCCCTGCTGGGGGTCGCAGTGCTCGGCGCCCGAGCAGAACTCGCCGTCGCTGCACAGGGCGTCGTTGGGGACATGAACGGGTGTGCCCAGGATGCAGACCTCGGTGGTGCACGCCACGCCGTCGTCGGGAGGAACCTCGGCGTCGTCGGCGACCTCCACCACCACGCCATTCACGCAGGCCTCGGCCACGCAGTCATCCGTGGCGTCCTGCGGCGGCGGACACGCCTGGCAGCCCGTGGCTCCGGGGTTGGACCACGTGTCGGCCTCACACGGTTTGCACGAAATCTGCGCCGTCACGCCCTGGTAGGTTCCCGCGGGACACGGGTCGCACGACGACGCACCCGCCTGCGACTGGTACGTCCCGGGCGGGCACGCCAGGCATTCCTGCTGGCCCACGTCGGGCTGGTAGTACCCGGCCTGGCAATCCACGCACGTGAGCGCTCCCGACTGTGACTGGTACGTCCCCGGCGCGCACGACGGACACGACGCCTGTCCCGTCACCGGCTGGGCCGTGCCGGGCACGCACAGGTCACACGAGACGGCACCGACGTTGCCCTGGAAGGTGCCCGCCGCGCAGTCCAGGCACGTCGACTGGCCCTCGGAATCCTGGAACGTGCCCACGCCGCAGTCGTCGCAGGCCACCGCCCCCGCCTGCGCGGCAAATGCTCCCGGTGCACACGGGTTGCACGCCACCGCGCCGATGTTGGCCTGGAAGGCCCCGACGTTACACGGCGCACACTCCGCCATGCCAACCTGGTCCGCGTAGGAACCGGCCGCACAGAAGTCACACGACGTGGCGCCAGCCTGGGACTGATGCGTTCCCAGCGTGCACGGGTTGCACGACTGCGCGCCGCTCTGCTCCTGGAAGGTCCCGGGAGCGCACGGGTTGCACAAGGACCCGCCGGTGTTGGGTTGTGCGGTGCCAGGAGGACACGGGTTGCAGGTGGTACCACCGGCGAGAGACTGGAACGTGCCGACACCACACAGATTGCACGAGATGGCGCCCGCGTTGGGCTGGAAACTGCCCGAGGGACACGCGGTGCACGACGTCGCGCCGGGCTGGTCGTTGTAGTAGCCCGCGCTGCAGGGCAGACAGGAAGTCTGGCCGGGGCTGGGCTGGAACGTTCCTGCTGGACACTGGCTGCAGGGCTCCTGGCCATCGACGCTGGAGCTGCCCGGCGCGCAGGTCTGCGCCCACGCTTCCGACGTGGAAAGGAGCACCGCGAGACATCCCAGAAGCACCAACGTCATTCGGCCAACCCGCATCACCACACCTCGCATTCCAACAACCCAGTCCTCAGAGGTCTCGAGGGTATACAACGATCTCCATCGAGCACCCCACCTCCTGCATCCGGGCCACACTCGTTGCGGAGATGAAGCTGTAGAGGCGCGCTGCTTCTTGTTCGATCCCGATGCTCATCTGTCGCACCGTCGCCTGCTGCCACTGCGTGCGCGCCCTTCCCCGCAGGCTCAGAATGACGTGGTGGAACTGCTTGATCGCGTGATCAACATCCCGTGGTCCCCGACGAACCTCGTAGGTGGCGACCCAACACCGGCGGTACCACCGCGTGGTTCGAAAGTCGCCGTGCTCCGCGTGGAGCGTGACGAGTTTCTTGTCGAGCACCTGGTGGAGCTCCGTGGGTTCCACCTTCGCCACAACGTCCAGGTCGACATTCAGGAATGCCATGAAGTCCTCCAGCATGCGCGTGACGCCCATCCCGAATGAAGCCATCAGTTTCCCCGCAACAAGGACCACATCCTCGACGGACTCCACATCTCCGTGAACGGGCGCGTTCCGTTCATGGTGCCCAGCGCGTGCTCCCGCGCCAACGGAACCGCCGCCATCACCCGCGCCGCCAGGTCCATGCGCCACGGGTGGTCCACCGACGAGCGCAACAGCGCCGCATAGCGCGCGATCTCACGCACGCGTGCCAGGTGGCCTTGCTCCCACGCACGGTAGTCACACCCCGCCACCCCATCCCGGATGATGCGCTCCGCCAGGTCCACCACGCCCTGGACGCCCAGCAGCATTCCCGACGAGCCAATCGGGTCCACCGTGGCGGCGGCGTCACCCACCAGGCACATGCCCGGCACGAACAGGCGTGTCCTTCGCACACCCATGAGCGTGACCGCGCTGTGCTCCTCGATGGGATGCGAAGCCGCCAGGAGCCCGGCCAGTCCCGGTTGCGACCGCGCCGCGCGCTCAAAGTGCGCCTCCGGCCCGCCGGATGCCGTCGACAACGCCTCCGGGTGACGCGCCAGGTCCGTCTCCAGCTCCACGTACACCGCGCGCCCGGCCTCCCGACGCCACGAGAACACCAGGAAGGTCACCCCGGGCATTCCCGTTCCCAGGACCGCCAGCGTGTCGTCGGGCCAGGCGTCCGTGGCCAGCAGCCGGCCCTGGTACACGCGCTGGAAACCCACCTCCGCGGCGGGGAGCGACACCGCGCGCGCCAGGCGTGAGCCCCGCCCGTCGGCGGCGAGCACCAACGCAGCCTGCACGGTGTGTTCACCGTCGGCGTTCTCGTAGCGGACGCCGGTGACCCTGCCGCCATGCACCAGCGGCTCCACGCGTCGGACCCCCGCCTGGTGCGGAACTCCCGACGAGGCCACCCGACGCCGCATCGCCAGGTCGACGGGCGGACGGTGGAAGTAGAGCCTCGCCTCCGACGGGGGGTGCTGCTTGCGCACCTCCGCGCCGCGGTGGCTGATCATGCGGAAGGTGATGCCGCGGGTGACACACGCCTCGCGGATGGGCGCGGCCAGGCCCAGGCTCTCCACGTCGTGCAGGGCCCGCGGGGTGATGCTCGTGAGCTGGGGAGGGGAGACGCGGTCCCAGGCGCTGCGTTCCAGCAGGAGGACGCGAAGGCCGGCGTGGTGCAGTCGCAGCGCACCGGCACATCCCACCGGGCCCGCACCCACCACCACGACGTCGACCGCGACCATGGCAGCATCATGCCACGACCCGGGCGAGCGGGAAGCAGGGACTTCAGTTGGAGGTGGTGCAGCCCGCCGCCACGTCGCAGCTGTTGCTGCAGCCGCTGGCGCCATTGCACGCCAACGCGCAGGTGCTGGTGCACTCCTCGATCATGCACATCTCCGCGCCGCTGCCGCAGTTGAGACCGCAGCCGTTGCCGGAGCAGTTCACGTGGCAGCTCTTGGCGTCGGTGCAGGTGTTGGCGCAGGTACCGCCGGCGCAGTTCACCGTGCAGCTGGAATCCCCGGAGCACTCGACGCTGCAGCCGCCGCCCTCACAGGTGAACATGCAGGTTGCTCCGCCCTTGCACTTGAATGCGCAGTCCGACTTGCTGTCGCCGCCGCAGGAGATGTTGCAGTTCTCTCCGTCGCAGATGCAGTCCTTGCCCGCGGCGCACTCGGGGTCGGTGTCACTGCTGTTGGAGGTGTCCGTGCACGCGAACATGCTTCCAACCAGGAACAATGTTGAGAAGACCCCCAGCAACCAGAACTTCTGACGCATCATCATGCTCCTTGAAGGCCGCGCCACCGCGACCATGGTGATGACGCGTCTTGGGGTCCCCCCGCCCAGCATGTCAACGAAATTGCTCTTCCGGGAGCACGTCGTCGCCACCGGCGCAACGTTTTCGCGTCCTGAGCGCGCGTGTCAGCCGGCCATGGCGCGCACGAGCTGTTCGGTGGCTGCGTCGGCGGGGTGGTAGGTCTCGATGCGCAGCTCACAGGCGGTGAGGTCCTGCGGAGTTCCCAGCGTGGTGATGGTGGTGAACATGCGCAGGGTGACGCCGGGCAGCTCCAGTTCCAGCGGGAGGATGAGGCCTTGTCCCGAGCTCTCGTCGGGGGAGGAGGCCAGCTCGGCCACGCCGGGAAGGCGCATGATGCGCTCCAGGATCTCCCGACCGTGACGATCCCGCGTGGCCGCCAGCTCCGCGCGCGCCCGCCAGAGCACCGCACGCGCCACCTGCTCCCAGTTGCGGATGGACTTGCGCGCGCCGGCCACGGGGTCAAAGGTCAGGTCCAGCAGGTTGAGCCGTGGTGATGACGTCAGCTCGAAGGGCTTCGGCGCGCGCTCCGGTCCCAGCAGCATGGCCGCGAAGGTGGCGAAGCCGCGGTTGCACATGACGACGTCGAAGTCCCGGTCCAGCGCCACGGAGCCGAACGGCTCGGCCTGCTTGAGCAGCAGGGTGACGGCGTGGTGGAGCTCATCCATGCCCGGGGAGCCCAGCGGCGTCTCCTTGTAGATGGGCTGGTATCCCGCCGAGGAGAGCAGCGCGTTGCGTTCCCGCGGCGGCATGCCGAGCACGGTGGAGAGCTTGAGGAGCAGTTCTCGGCTGGGCTCGGCGCGCCCGGTCTCGACGAAGCTGAGGTGACGCGTGGAGACGCCCGCCTCCTGCGCCAGGTCCAACTGGCTGAGTCCACGCGCGGCGCGCCAGTCGCGCAGCATCCAGCCCACGGCGCTGACCTTCCCGGGTTTCGTCGCGGTGTGTTCCTGGCGCATGCCCACCATGTGGCCCGCCGTCGTTGTCGACGTCAAGCCCGCGCCAGGCCTCGCGTTGCGGCGGCAGGGAGCTCCCGGTGGAAGAGGTAGAACAGCGGCGCAAACGAGCCGAGCGGCAGGGTGAGCACCACGTACGGCCACGCGTTGATGCCGCGCTCCCGGCCGTCCTTCAGCATCCACACGGTGATGAGCACCAGCGAGACGCTGAGGTCGGAGAAGACCTGCCGGGACGCCCAGTCCGCCAGCGCCCGCTCGAACAGCGCAACGTAGCCGAACTCCGCCATGGCCAGCGCGGTGATGACGCCGTGCACGACGAGGAGGACCGCGAAGAGGACGAGACGAGGAGAGAGGCGCATGGGTGACTCCGGGGTTGGGTTGATGGGTGCAGGGTGATGCTTGGCGCGGTCGGGCACCATTCCCTGCGAGGTAAACGACGGCCCGCGGGGCCACCGTGGTTGGGAACCCGGCCAGGGCATCCATCAACGGGGAAAGCGCTTGGCCTGCTGGGGACTGACCTGCGCTGCTACTTCCACCGCTTCAAAGTCCACAGCAGGCCAATACCGCCGCGTAAGCCCCGTCGAGCAAAGCTCTCCGGGCTTCTTCCATTCGTGGTGCCGCCTCCGCTTGGGCCGCCGCGCGAAAGCCTGCTGTGGACTGACCTGCGCAGCTACTTCCACCGCTTCAAAGTCCACAACAGGCCAACACCGCCGCATAAGCCCCGTCGAGCAAAGCTCTCCGGGGCTTCTTCCATTCGCAGATCCACTTCCTGCGGCGACGTCGTCGAAGGTATCCGGCCAAGCGCATCCTCAACGGAAGAAGCCCCGGAGAGCTCCTGCTCGACGGGGCTTACGCGGCGGTTTTGGCCTGCTGTGGACTTTGAGGCGGTGGAAGTGGCTCCGCAGGTCAGTCCACAGCAGGCTCTTCCACAGCGCCGCGGGTTCTCACCCCGGCACCAGCCTTGAGCGTCCGCAGCACCGGGTGCCGGTTCCGCACCTTCGACGGCGGTTTCCGCGCCCTTCGCAAATCCGCCCTGATTCCGGCCGCTTATTCATTTCCCACGTCACTCTGCCCTTGTCTTTCCTCCCCGGGCGGCTAGTGTGCGCCTCCCCGTCGCCCTCCTGTGGAGTTCTGCCATGGCCGACCTGCTCCGAACGCCGCTCTACGAGGTCCACCAACGCGCCGGCGCGCGCCTGGTTCCCTTTGCCGGCTACGAGATGCCCGTGCAGTACAAGGGCGTCATCGAGGAGCACGAGGCGGTGCGGAACGCGGTGGGCCTCTTCGACGTCAGCCACATGGGCGAGGTGGAGATTCGTGGCCCCAAGGCCCTGGACGTGGCGCAGCGCCTGGTCACCAACGACGTGGCGGCCATCCAGGACGGACAGGCGGTCTACAGCGGGCTGCTCAATGAGAAGGGCGGCTTCGTCGACGACATCGTGGTCTACCGCTTCAGCCCCACGCGCATCTTCATCTGCGTGAACGCCTCCAACCGCCACAAGGACTTCGAGTGGATGCGCTCGCAGGCCCGCGGTGAGGCGGAGGTGGTGGACCGCTCCGACGAGTTCGCGCAGATTGCCGTGCAGGGTCCCAAGGCCGCGCAGCTGGTGCAACGCCTCACCACCACCAAGCTCGACGACATCAAGACCTACCACTTCGCCGTGGGTGAGGTGGCCGGCGTCAAGGACGTCATCATCAGCCGCACCGGCTACACCGGTGAGGACGGCTTTGAGCTGTACATCCCCGCCCAGGACGGCGCGCAGGTGTGGGACGCGCTGATGGACAAGGGCCAGGACCTGGGCGTGCGTCCCATTGGCCTGGGCGCGCGCGACACGTTGCGCCTGGAGATGAAGTACGCGCTCTACGGCAACGACATCGACGACGACCACACCCCGCTGGAGGCGGGCCTGGGCTGGATCGTCAAGCTGCAGAAGGGCGACTTCATTGGCAAGAAGGTGCTCGAGGAGCAGAAGGCGCGCGGCGTGACGCGCAAGCTCGTGGGCCTGGAGGTGGAGGACGGCCGCATTGCGCGGCACGGCTACAAGGTCGTGGACGAGAAGGGCGCGGTGATTGGTGAGGTCACCAGCGGCACGCAGAGCCCCAGCCTCAAGAAGGCCATTGCCATGGCGTACGTCCCCACCGCGCTCTCCGCCGTGGACAGCCGCGTGCTGGTGGACATCCGCGGCAAGCCGGCACCGGCGCGCGTGGTGAAGACGCCGTTCCTGGACAAGGGCAAGAAGTGACAACGCAGGGCAATTGACGTCGGAGGAAGCATGATCCCCAAGGAGCTCAAGTACACCAAGGACCACGAGTGGGTGCGCGTGGAGGGCAACATGGCGGTGGTGGGCATCACCCATCACGCGCAGTCGGCGCTGGGAGACGTGGTCTACCTGGAGCTGCCCAAGGCGGGAACCACCGTGAGCGCGCACCAGCCGCTGGGCGTGGTGGAGAGCGTCAAGGCCGTCAGTGACATCTACAGCCCCATCAGCGGCAAGGTGGTGGAGTCCAACCAGGACGTGGTGGGCGCGCCGCAGCAGGTCAACCAGGACCCCTACGGCAAGGCCTGGATGGTCAAGATCGAGATCAAGGACCAGGGGGAGCTGAACGCACTCCTCGACGCCGCCGCGTACGAGAAGCTGCTCAAGGACACCGCGCACTGAGCGGTCCGCAGATGCCCCGCTGTCCCATCCCGCACGGAGTGGCGAGGTGACGGCGGGGATCCTCCACATCCTCATCACGGTGCTCATCACCGCGCTGTGGCACCACGCGGTGCGTCAGCGTCATCCCACCGCCAAGGCGCTGCGGGTGGTGCCGGGCACGCTCATCTTCGTGGTGGCCATGCACGTGCCGGCCATGCTGCAGGGCGCGGAAGGTGTGGCGAAGACGATGATGGGACTCATCATCACCGTGCCGCTGATGACGGTGCTGGGGCTCCTGGTCAACGGGGTGCTGCTGCTCGTGCTGCGTCCCCGTCGACAATGAAGAGCATTGTGCGGTCACGGAATGGGCGAGCGCCCGGTTCGTGAGCCACCCGCGCCAGCCCCTGCCAAAACGGCACCGCGGTCCGCCCCTGCCCGCGGCTGAGACACCGCCCGGCGGCGTGATAAGGGGGCGTGCCTCCGCTAGCTAGGCCTCCCTTTTGACGCGCAGGAGCCCATGATCCCGCACCGCCCGTCCCACCCTCGTCGCAGCCTGTGGCGGTGTGCCCTCGCGGGGGCGCTGGTGACGACGTGCCTGGTGGGGCTGGTGCATGCCTCCCCGGTGCCTCCGCCTCCGCCCCCGCCCGCGCGCGGGGAGGGCGCCTCCCTGGAGATCCGCGTCTTCCCTGAGACTCCCGTCGTGGAGCGCGCGGGCGGACAGCAGCAGCTCAACTTCGAGTTCCGGCTGGACGCGGTGGGCGGTCCGGTGAAGCTGCTCAACGTGCTGGTGCGCACCTACGACGCCGCCGGCGCCCTCAGCCGCTTCCGCCAGCTCGTCCCCGGCAACTACCAGGGCAACTTCTCCGACGTGGCGGTGTTCGAGGGCAGCCGCTTCCTGGGGAGCCAGGCCTTTGACGTGCGCGGGCCCATCCCCGCCGGCGGGCGCGTGCTCTTCTTCAACCCGTGGCACTCCTTCGGCACCGACGAGCCGCTCAAACGCCTGAGCTACACCTTCTACTACGTCGACGATCACGGAAAGGTCGCCACCTCGTCGGTGGACGTGCACCCGGTGGAAGCCAGGCCCATCGTGCCGCTGCGCCTTCCCGTCGCCGGGCGCTGGCTCGTCATTGAGGGCCACGACTACGAGACGCACCACCGTCGCATCTTCAGCCCGCTGAACGCGCAGCGTTACGCCTCGGACTTCGTGCTGCTGGCCCCCGACGACACCTTCTACAAGGGCGACGGCACCCGCGTGACCGACTACGTGGGTTTTGGCGCCGAGGTGTACGCACCAGGCGCGGGCACCGTGGTGGCGCGCGAGAGCACCCTCAATGACAACCCGGTGGGCGCGCGCGACGACCTCTCGCCGTACGGAAACCACGTCGTCATTGACCACGGGCACGGCGTGGCCAGCGTGATGGCGCATCTCATGAAGGGCAGCATTGTCGTCGAGGTGGGTGACAAGGTGGTGCCGGGCCAGATCGTGGGCCGGGTGGGCAACAGCGGCGCCTCCGACCTGCCCCACCTCCACTTCCACCTCCAGCGCGGCCTGGACCTCCAGGTCTCCCGCGCCGAGGGCGCCGTGGCGCTGTTCAGCCGCTACCAGCGCATGGTGGGCAAGCAGCCCGTGCCCGTGGAGCTGGGCTCCCCCGCCACCGGCGAGGTGGTGGCCGGAGAGCTCCCGCCCGCCAACCTGCGCACGCCCCGTCACGGTTCCCCGCAGGCCGGCAGCGCCGCCACCGCCCCCAAGGCCAACCCCGCCGGTCCCGAGCACGGCCTGCTCGGCAGCGGCGGTTGAGCGCCGGAGCTTAGGATTTCTTCGTTCTTCCTCTCGAGGAGAAAGCCGCAGTCATGGAAAAGCCCACCGCATCCCTCCAGCCCACCGACTCCTTCCCGCGTCGTCACCTTGGCCCAGACGAGCGCGACGTTGCCCAGATGCTGAAGTTCCTGGGCTTCTCCACGCTGGAGGAGATGGTGAATGCCACCGTGCCCAAGGCCATCCGCATCAAGGGCGCCCTCAAGCTCCCCGCGGCGCGCACCGAGAGTGAAGCGCTTGGCGACCTCAAGGCACTGGCCGCGCGCAACAAGGTGCACCGTTCCTACATCGGCATGGGCTACCACGACTGCCACACCCCCGGCGTCATTGCCCGCAACATCCTCGAGAACCCGGGCTGGTACACGCAGTACACGCCGTACCAGGCGGAGATTTCCCAGGGTCGCCTGGAGGCGCTGCTCAACTTCCAGACCATGATCATGGACCTCACCGGCCTGGAGATCGCCAACGCCTCCCTGCTGGACGAGGCCACCGCCGCCGCCGAGGCCATGCACCTGTGCCTCTCGGTGAAGACGGAGGAGGGTCGCGCGTTCTTCGTCTCCGAGGCGTGTCACCCGCAAACCATCGAGGTGGTGCGCACCCGGGCCCGCGCGCTGGGGGTCGAGGTTGTCGTCGGGAACCATGAGGCGCTGGACTTCAAGAAGCCGCTCTGCGGTGTGCTCTTGCCGTACCCCACCACCGACGGCACCCTCCACGACTACCGCGCCTTCATCGAGAAGGCCCACGCCGCCGACACGCTGGTGGTGCTGGCCGCGGACCTGCTCGCCCTCACGCTGCTGACCTCGCCGGGAGAGCTGGGCGCGGACATCGCGGTGGGCAGCGCGCAGCGGTTTGGCGTGCCCATGGGCTACGGCGGTCCGCACGCCGGCTACATGGCCACCAAGGATGCCTACAAGCGGCAGATGCCCGGCCGCATCGTCGGGGTGAGCAAGGATGCCGAGGGACACCCGGCCATCCGCCTGGCGCTGCAGACGCGTGAGCAGCACATCCGTCGTGACAAGGCCACCAGCAACATCTGCACCGCGCAGGTGCTGCTGGCCATCATGGCGTCGATGTACGCGGTCTACCACGGACCGCAGGGCCTCAAGGACATTGCCGCGCGCGTGCACCTGCTCACCGCCGTGTTGCACCGCGGCCTCAAGCGGCTGGGCTACGACGTGGCGGACAAGCCCTTCTTCGACACGCTGCGTGTTCCCGTGCAGGGCGCGCAGCGCCAGGCCATCATCGACGCCGCGCTGGCCGGGAAGGCCAACCTGCGCGTCGACGACGCCAAGAGCCTGGGCATCTCACTGGACGAGACCACCACCGCGCAAGACGTCACCGACCTGCTCTCCTTCTTTGCCAAGGGCGCGGGCAAGACGCTGGACACCACCGCGGAGAAGCTCGTCGACGAGGTGGGCAGTCTCAGCTACCCCGCCGCGCTCACGCGCAAGGGCAGCTACCTCACGCATCCCGTCTTCAACAGCTACCACTCCGAGACGGAGATGCTGCGCTACATCTTCAAGCTGCAGAACCGCGACCTGAGCCTGGCCACGGCGATGATCCCGCTGGGCAGCTGCACCATGAAGCTGAACGCCACCAGCGAGATGATTCCCATCACCTGGCCGGAGTTCGCCAAGCCGCATCCCTTCACGCCGTTGGACCAGGTGGAGGGCTACACCCAGATGCTGCGCGGCCTGGAGCAGATGCTGGCGGAGTGCACCGGCTTTGACGGCGTGAGCCTGCAGCCCAACGCGGGCAGCCAGGGTGAGTACGCGGGCCTGCTGGTCATCCGCGCCTACCACGAGAAGCGCGGGGAGCCGCACCGCAACGTGTGCCTCATCCCCAAGAGCGCGCACGGCACCAACCCGGCCAGCGCGGCCATGGCGGGGATGAAGGTTGTCGTCGTCAATTGTGACGCGCAGGGCAACGTGGACCTGGACGACCTGCGCGCGCAGGCCAAGGCGCACGAGAAGGACCTGTCCTGCCTGATGGTCACCTATCCCTCGACGCACGGCGTGTTCGAGGAGACCATCGTGGAGGCGTGCAACATCGTCCACGCGCACGGCGGGCAGGTGTACATGGACGGCGCCAACATGAACGCGCAGGTGGGCCTGACCCGCCCGGGCGACTTTGGCCCCGACGTGTGCCACCTCAACCTGCACAAGACCTTCTGCATCCCGCACGGCGGCGGCGGGCCGGGCATGGGTCCCATTGGCGTGAAGGCGCACCTGGCGCCGTTCCTGCCGGGGCATCCCGTCGTCAAGACCGGTGGGCAGCACGCCATTGGTCCCATCAGCGCGGCGCCCTACGGCAGCGCGTCCATCCTGCCCATCAGCTGGATGTACATCACCATGATGGGCGGCGAGGGGCTGACCCGCGCCACGCAGATTGCGATGCTGAATGCGAACTACGTGGCCAAGAAGCTCAAGGACCACTACCCGGTGCTGTACAAGGGTCGGGAGGGCATGGTGGCGCACGAGTGCATCTTTGACCTGCGGCACCTCAAGGACACGTCAGGCGTGGAGGTGGAGGACGTGGCGAAGCGCCTGATGGACTACGGCTTCCACGCGCCCACCATCAGCTTCCCCGTGCCCGGCACGGTGATGGTGGAGCCCACCGAGAGCGAGAGCCGGCGGGAGCTGGACCGTTTTGTCGACGCCATGGTGGCCATCCGCGAGGAGATTGCCGAGGTGGAGAGCGGCAAGGCGGACAAGGTCAACAACGTGCTGAAGAACGCGCCGCACACCGCGCTGCAGGTGACGCGGAGCGAGTGGAACCGGCCCTACAGCCGCGAGAAGGCGGCGTTCCCGACGGCGTGGACGCGGGAGAACAAGTTCTGGCCGGCGGTGGCGCGCATCAACAACGTGCTGGGTGACCGCCAGCTGGTCTGCGCGTGCCCGCCGATCGAGGCGTACCAGTAAGGGGCTGCTCCTCTGCCGTCGGCGGGCTCTGCGTTGGTGGTGGTAGGTGACGTCGTTAAGGAATGGTTTGTGACGGCGTCACCGCCACACTCCCTTTGCTCCAGCCACGCTTCGTGACGTCACCAACGCAAGGCCCCGCCGACGACCAAGCGTGCAGCCGGACGCCGAGGGCGGGGCTTGGTGCTTCTTCAGGTGCAGCCTCGGCTGCCGCAACGCACGCCTCTCTTCCGTCGACGATGGAAGCTCATTGGCATGAGCGACGGATTTCCAGCTCACCGCTCTCCGCCTTGTAGAGCATCAGGTACTTCCGACCTTCATGCTCGTAGCTGGCGTGGCCGGTGATTCCAGTGCCCCACGACTCCTCCGCCACTCCCTTCCACGACGTGGAATCGGCGCTCCCACGGTAGATCACCATCGCGCCGTCTTCCGCACGGTACCCCAGTTGGTAGGGCGTCTTGCCCACGACGACCGGCTCCACCCACGCCAGCCCCTTCTCCACGGGGACACTCTTGGCAACGGAGACCACCTGGAAATCGTCGCCTTGCACATTGAGGCGGCTGGATCCCGCGATTCCGTCGGCCGCCATGTAGAAGAAGTAGTACGTCGTCTCTCCCACCTTGTACGTCGTCGCCGTGGTCATGCCGGTGCCAGCGTTGGTCTCAATGAGGTTCGGGTCTTTGAGATCCCCGTCTACCCGCCAGATGACCGCATCACCGGAGTGTCCAGCGTAGCCCATGAAGGCAGGAAATCCGACGAGCTCGAAAGCAACAAACCACGTGTATCCCTTTCGCCACGACGCATAACGCTTGGTGAGGGAATCCCTCGCTCCACGAATCCAAGCCTCGTACTGCGCCTGGCCGGTGTCCGCGTTGTAGAGGAAAAAGTGGGGGCTTCCATTGAGCATGAACGGCATGAAGCCCTGCCAGCCCGTCTTCCACTTCCCCTGCCAAAGCTGCTCGGGCGCCTCACCGTCGTGACGGATGCGCGCGGTGATCACCTTGCCGGTCCCGCGCTGGTACGCCACCACGTGCGGCTGGTCGTCGAGCGTGAAGGGCATGATGGCACTGGCACCCTGGAACCACGGCTTGCGCACCACCTGTTCCCAACACAGTCCGCTCCTACCCTTGAGCGGCTTCCGCGGTTCCTCCTTCACAACCTTGGCGGGAGCCGGCTCTTCCACCACTTCTTCCTCTTCCTCCTCGTGCGGCCTGCGCCTGGAAGACTTCGTGGGCGCTTCGTCTTCTTCCGCTGCGGGCTCGCCGGCAAGATAGAACCGCCCCACGATGCTGCTGGAGCGCCACGGAATCTGCTCGCGCGCGGTCTTCGTGGCCACGTCGTCGCTGACTTCCTTGAAGACGCCTTCAATGTCCACGCCGGGCTTCTTCAGGTATTTCACCAGCGACGCGGTAAACACACCGTTGCCGTTGGCGGCACCGTCGCTGGCGGTCTTGCCGGGTGAGGTTGCGTAGGCAATCAGCGTTCCCTCCCCCGCGTTCACCTGCGCCAGACCGCGCTTGCCGAAGGACCGGTTGGCCAGGAAGGGATTGTTCCGACACGCATCCAGCACCACCACGGTCACCGCGGGCTTCTGCTGCTGGATACCCTCGAGGAGCTGGTTGAGCGGATAGGCTTCATAGGCCACATCCGAAGCGCGCTGGGCGCTGAAGTCTATGGGCACCAGGTAGTTCGTTCCGTCGATCTCCACGCCGTGGCCCGCGTAGAAGACGAAGACGATGTCGCCCTTCCCGATGTCATCCAGGAAGTCATTGGTCGTCTTGCGGAAGCCTTTGAGGTTCAGGTCCAGCGCGGAGTGCACCGTGAAGCCAATGTCCTCCAGCGCCTTGGCGACGTCGCGCGCGTCGCGTTTGGTGTTGGGCAGCGGGCTCCCCGGGTAGGCCGCGTTTCCAATGACCAGCGCCTTGCGCGCCGCGCCGCCGGAACGCGACGAGCCATCATCCAACGCCAGGCCCACGGTGCGTTTTCCGCCCTTCCCCTTGACCGCGGAAGCCGGCGCGGCAACCGCGAGGGCGAGCAGCGCAGGAAGCAGGTAACGAAGAGCCTTTGCGATCATGATTCCACCGTTCTGGGCTGACGCGCGGAGCATTGCGCGCGCCTCCATCACGACGAAGTCTGGTCCGGCCCGGTTGCTGATGTCGAGGGGGTAGTATCAGTCGGTGGGCCCAAAGCGCTGCGCGGCCAGGTGCTTGAGCAACATCTCGTCGTGCGCCGTCTCCAGGGCCTTCCGCTCACGTTCCACGCGCGCCCGATTGTGGGGAACAAACTTGCCCATGGGGTCCGTGACAGCATCAGCGGACCACAACCTGGAGTGCGGCGGGCCCTCGCCGCCCTGGTCAGCGCCGAGCGGGTGGCAATCTCGTCAACGGTCGAGGGTTGCGGAGACGTCGACGCCCCGTCGCGACCAGGTCGGGGACCATTCCACAGATTGAGAACGCACTCGGCGCTGGCCAGGGCGGCGAGGGCCCGCCGCATCCCGGTTGTGGTCCACTTGAGGCTGTCATGCACCCAATGAGGTATTCGCCGGCCACAACGGAAATGGGCAGATTGCTTTGACGCGTCGCCCTACCCCACGCGTCGCCCCAGCACCGCAACCCGAGGCTCCATCCGACTCGGCCACCGCGCGGCAATCTCCTCTCCCGACGCGGACAGCAGTTGCACCATCGCCGCCGCTTCGCGCGCGTTCGCCGGCCGGTCCTGGGGGCGCTTGGACAGGAGCCAATCCAACACCGCCTGCAGCTTGTGATCCGTGGCCAGGTCCGCGCGGATGCTTCCGATGGGACGCGGCGCATCCGAGGTCTGCGCCAGCATGACACCCGCCACCGTGTCGTCGTGGAACGGGGGCGCGCCGGCCAGCATCTCGTACAGCACGATGCCCAGCGAATAGAGATCGCTGCGCCCGTCCAGCGGCTCACCCAGAATCTGCTCCGGCGACATGTACGCCGGCGTTCCCACCATCAATCCCGACTGCGTGAGCTGCGCCAGGTCGCGAACCTCCCCCTGGAACACCTTGGCCACGCCAAAGTCCATCACCTTCACCACCTCCGGTCCCTCGGGCGCGTCGTGCAGGAAGATGTTGGCGGGCTTCAGGTCGCGGTGGACGATGCCACGGCCGTGGGCCTCCTCGAGCGCGTGGAGCACCTGCACGGTGACTCGCAGCGCGCGCGTCAAGGGCAGCTGCGTGCCGTGCCGCAGGACCTCCGCGAGCTCGCAGCCCCGCACGTACTCCATCACCAGGTACAACAAGCCGTCGTCGGTGCAGCCGAAGTCCAGCTCGCGGATGATGTTGGGATGACGGAGCTTGCCCGTTAGGGATGCTTCGCGTTGGAAGCGTTGCACCACCTCCAGGTCGTGCGTCAGCTCGCGGGAGACAACCTTGATGGCCACGGGCCACTGGCTGGGGAGATGCACCGCGCGGTAGACCACGCCCATCCCGCCCCGGCCAATCACCTCGACGATCTCGTAGGGCGCAATCCGTCGGGAGCCCACCAAGCCCTCGGGGTCGTCGACACCGGAGGTCACCGACGAGCACACGGGACAGAGCAGCTGTTCCGTTTGCGTCCCGCACTTCGTACATGTTCGCCGGGGGTGGGCGCTCACGTTCCTCACCTGTCCGCCAATGGAGGGAAGGCTCAATCCACGTGGGATGCGACCTCGGGTCTCACGCCGCTCCGCCGGGGAACACGCGGCGCGCCAGACCGTTGAGCGCCATGGCGCCCAGCATCACCGGCGCCGCCAGCGGCAGGAACGGCAACGCCGGCCACCATGGTCTGCGTGGTGCGTACCGGCGCCATCCGTGCGCCTCGACGTCAAACAAGGGACCAAGCCGGAGGGGAGGCAGCAGATTCACCGTGACCATGGGGCCTCGCTCTTGACGCTAGCGTCGTCGTGAGCAGAGTGGCCTGGGCGCTTTCCAACCCCCAATGCGACAGGACGAGGATGGGCGGATGTGGGAGCCCCACGCCGTGGCTCCATGTCCACCCGTCACCGCACCGGCGAACCGTCGGCGGTCCGCGAGAGCGCCTCCGCCACCCCGCCCCACAACCGCGTGCACTTCACCGCGTACTCCGCGCGCGCCGCCGCGAACTTCGTCATCACCACGTCCGGCATCCCGGCGAACGCCTTGGTGACGACGTCATTGGCCACGCCCTCCGCGCTCCACGCCAAACCCTGTGCCATCACCGCGAGCTCCGACTCGGGGAGCGGGGGCATCGACTGCACGGGAACCCGACGCAGGATGGGGATCACCGTGGCCTCCTCGACGGTGAGATGCTGCCGCAGGAGCGCCGTCAGCTCACCGAGCGCGGTGGCCACCGCGGGCGCCGCCCGGTCCTCCGACGACGCCAGCGCCCCGCCCACGCGCTGGATGAGCTGATCCATGGCGCGATGGTCCGCACCAAGCCCATCGATGGCACGGCCCAGCTCGGCGTTGTCCTTGCGCAGGCCGGGAAGGAGCCGTTCGTCCTCCGCGGTGTGATGCCCGTGGAGCACCGCGGCAAAACCCTCCCACGCCTCACGCAGCACGACGACACTGGCCTGCTTCACCCGCGCCTCCAGTCTCGCGGCGTCTCTCCGCAGTCCGTGATGGGACATCATCAGCAGCGTGGCCATGGAAGCGGTTCCGTCGTCATTGAGCAGGGTGGGGGCATTCATGGATTCCTCCGTGGGGCGGCCCGAAGCGTGGGAGTCACCGTGACCCGACCGGGCTTCATCAGGCGTTCTGCGGGGTCGACGAACGGCATCCGCGGAAATCGACCCACGGCGCGCGGGCCTGGTCGATTCTCTCCAACTCCTCGGAAGAACGCGGGATTTGGATGGTCCGCGGGTGCTGCTGCCTCCAGACCTGGCCGTGGCGCGGAATGCCCACGGGCGCGGGGAGCTTCGCGCGTCAGCGCACCATCCAGCTCGCCTCCACGTCCATGTGCGCGTCTCCGTCGCCACCGCCGCTGACCACGCGGAGGTGCAGCCCCTTGGCGCCGCTCAGCTCCAGGAGCAGCTCGGACGCCGCGCGGGTATCCAGCCACATGACGCGGTTGAATCCCACGAAGCCGCGGTACGACGCACGCACGAACCCGTCGCGACTCTCGAGGATCTGGCATTCGCCGCGGTCGTAGTACATGCGCAGCGCCTTGCTGGACTGCGTCAGGAGCGTCTGCGGGCTCATCAGCTTGAAGACGAGCTTGTAGATGCCGCCCACGTCCCGACGGATTCCCTCCTTGCTCACCGCGACCACCAGCGCGTCGCCACCGGCGGGGAGCCCACGAATGGCGTCGAGGAGATCCCGGTACCACGAGGCGGGATACCATCCGCTGGCCAGCAGCGTGCCAAGTCGCAGCGCTTCTCCGCCGGGCGTGAGCATTCCGTTCGTCACTGCGGTCACCGCCGTCTCGCCGCGCAGCGTCTTGAGTGCCGCCATCACGCTCAGGAAGTTGGCGCCTTTGACCTTCAGCTCGTCGTTGCCCGACATGGAACCTCCGGCGCGGAACCTAGCACCTCACCCTCCGCAGAGGGTTGGACCCTGCGTCGAAGCAAGATGCGCAGCGATTGCGGACGTCGTGAGCGAGCCAAGACCTGGAGTGCGGCGGGCCCTCGCCGCCCTGGCCAGCGCCGAGCGGGTTCCGCGCCCGTCGACGGTGCACCAGGCGCCCGCGGCGCAATTCCGTTCGTTGAGAAACCCCGGGTTCCGCGCGCGGCCGTTGAGGACGCACTCGGCGCTGACCAGGGCGGCGAGGGCCCGCCGCACTCCAGGTCGTGGCCCGCTCACGACGTCCGCAATCTCGCTGGGCATCTTGTCCCGACGCAACCTCCTGGTCTTAGACCCTCGTGCGTGGTTCCTTCGTCGCGGCCCCCGCCGGCACGAACACGGATGGTCGCGTGTCCCGCCCGGTGGGATTGCTCCGTTGCGTTGGGCGGGCGCGGCGCGACCCTCGGCAACACCCCAGCCCAGGAGCGTGGTCCGCCTGGCGTCCACTGTTCGAACGACAACCGCCGCGCTATGGGAACCGCGTCCTCAACCCTTGGAGCGTCCCATGGTTGCAGCCCAGCAGCACACCTCTCCCAAGACCCAGAAGCCCCTGGCCATCAACGGCAAGCGCCTGTGGGACTCCCTCATGGAGCTCGCCAGGATTGGCGCCACCGAGAAGGGCGGCGTGTGCCGGCTGGCCCTCACCGACCTGGACCGCCAGGGCCGCGACCTCGTCACGCGCTGGGGGCGCGAGGCGGGATTGACCATCACCACCGACAAGATCGGCAACGTGTTCATGCGCCGCAAGGGTCGCAACAACTCGCTGCCGCCCGTCGTCACCGGCAGCCACATCGACACGCAGCCCACCGGCGGCAAGTTCGACGGCAACTACGGCGTGCTGGCCGGCATGGAGGTCATCCGCACGCTCAATGACCACAACATCGAGACCGAGGCGCCCGTCGAGGTGGTGTTCTGGACCAACGAGGAAGGCTCCCGCTTCGTGCCGGTGATGATGGGCTCGGGCGTGTTCGCCGGCGCGTTCACGCTGGAGCACGCGTATGCGGCCAAGGACGTGGCGGGCAAGTCGGTGAAGGAGGAGCTGGAGCGCATCGGCTACGTGGGGAACGAGGAGCCGGGCAAGCACCCCATCGGCTCGTACTTCGAGGCGCACATCGAGCAGGGGCCGGTGCTGGAGAACGCCGGCAAGACCATTGGCGTGGTCAAGGGCGTGCTGGGCCTGCGCTGGTATGACTGCACGGTGCAGGGCATGGAGGCGCACGCCGGCCCCACGCCCATGGAGCTGCGCAAGGACGCGCTGCAGGTGGCCACGGGAATCATGCAGGAGGTGGTGGCCATTGCGAAGCGCTACCCGCCGTACGGCCGTGGCACGGTGGGCATGGTGCACGTGCATCCCAACAGCCGCAACGTCATCCCCGGCCGCGTGAAGTTCTCCGTGGACCTGCGCAACGTCGACAGCGAGCGACTGGACAAGATGGACCAGGAGATCCGCGCATTCGTGGAGAAGGCCTCCAAGGAAAGCGGCCTGCCCATCACGCTGGAGCAGGTGAGCTACTTCCCGCCCTGCCCGTTCGAGGAGGGCTGCGTGTCCGCCGTGGAGCGCGGCGCCAAGGCGTTCGGCTACTCGGTGATGGACGCGGTCTCCGGCGCCGGTCACGACGCGGTGTACATGGCGCGCCTGGCGCCCGCGGGCATGGTGTTCATCCCCTGCAAGGACGGCATCAGCCACAACGAGATCGAGGACGCCAAGCCGGAACACCTCGAGGCCGGCTGCAACGTGCTGATGCACGCCATGCTGGAGCGCGCGGGGATTGTGAAGTAGCGGTGCTTAGCGCGTGATGGCTTCCACCACGTACCACGCCGCGAAGTAGGAAACGAAGATCCCCACGCCCGCCGCCACCCCCGCCAGCGCCACGTTGACCCACGACGTCTGCCGCACCGTGCGCGCCAACGCGCCAAAGCCCATCACCAGCAACAACTCACCCAGGATGATGTAGTACGGCGTATGGCTCAGCATGGCGCAGCCGCGGTAACGCCACCAGTTCAGGCGCAGGGCCATCTCCTCGTAGAACGGGATGTTCACCGCGCCGAGCAGGCCGCTCAGCACCAGGCCCTTCACACCCATGCGCTCATACAGTCGCAGGCCGATGTACGCGAACTGCATGGCCACGATCTGCCACGCCATGATCATCCACCACGGCGAGCGCCACACCATGGTGCTGTTGCTCACCGAGTAGTCCAGCGACCGGGTGACGTCGACGAGCCACGCATCCGCGGCAAGCTCCACGAACCCGACAATGACGCCAAAGAGCAGCAGCCGCGCCATGACCCCGTCGCGGTGGCGCAGCGTGTGGGTGATGAGGATGGTGTTGTTGAGCGTGCCAATCCACGCCGCGGTGCGCCCGTCGGAGCCGGACCAGCCGGAGAAGAGGATGACGCCCGTGACCGCCAGCGCCACCGTGGTGAGGATGGTGATGAGACGCGTGCGCTCGATGTCCACGGATGACGCCATCGGCAACATGGTGGCCCCCGGAATGGTTTCGACAACGCACCGCGCTCGTCGGTGGGCGGGCAACGCTCAAGTACCCCGGAGGCGTGACGTCGTAAACGAATCCCCACTTCCGCTCGACCGACGGACGGAGCCGCTGATAGGTTTTCACCCATGGGTCTGGCCGGCCTGGCAGCCTTCCTGTTGATGACCGCCACGGCGGAGCCCGGTACCCAGCGGCCCTCGCTGGCGGTCTTCGAGTTTCCCTCCGGTGAGCACGTCTCCCCCGCGCTGGCCCAGGCCGTGACCGAGCTGACGCTCTTGCGGGTGCGGGAGTCCGGGCACTTCTCGCGCGTCGTCACCACCAAGGATGCGCAGGAGGTGCTTGGCCTGGAGCGCCAGCGACAATTGCTGGACTGCGACGCCGCCAGCTGCATGACCGAGCTGGCCCAGTCTCTTGGCGTCGACAACATCATGACCGGGGAGATCAGCCGCGTGGGCCGCTCGGTGCTCCTCAGCTTCCGCCTCCTCGACGTGAAACACGCCAGGCTGCTCGCCACCGCGTCCCAACGCGTCACCATGCAGGGTGATGAGGCTGTGCTGGATGCCGTGCCCCCCACCGTTGATCGCCTGTTCCGTGATGCCGGCCTCGAACGCAAGGCGTCTTCGTCACTGCCCTTACCTGTCCTTAGGATCGCTTCAAGTGCGCTGGCGGCTGGCTCGGTGGTGTTCGCCTTGGCGAGCGCGGGGCTCGTCGTGGGCGCGGTGGCCACGCAGGTGGTTCCCCGGCTCGTGCCGCTGCCGTGGTTGGGGCTTCCCTATAATTCGCGTCTCGCGGTGGTCTACACGTCGGGCGCCGCGACGGTCACGTTGGCGGGGGTGGCTGGCACCATCGCACTGATCGTCGGGGCAGCGGGCGTCGGGCTCATGGTGCGTGCATGAACCTGGCGCTGTGGAGCTTGGGCGCCCTGGTGCTTCTCTTCACCGCGGCGTGCGTGGACCCGACCCTGGCGTGCCAGAACGGTGACCCGAACGGGTGCCCATCCGGGTGGAGATGCGAAGAGCCCCGGTGCGTGCACGACGTCGACAATCCCGGAGAGACCTCGTCGTCGGGGGCCAACGTCACCACGTCCTCCACGACCTCCAGCACCTCGGGCGGTTCCTCCGCCAACGCCGCTTCCACCACGAGCACATCGTCCAGCGCCTCGGGGGGTGCTTCCACCTCCGGTTCATCGTCGTCCTCGAGCAGCGGCGGCGCCGAGCTTCCCGTCGTGGGCACCATGCGTGACTACCTCCAGGATGCGCTCCTCCTCGCCGCCGCACGGGACGCCACCATGGGTCTCGTCAGCATCAACGGATACGCGTTCACGCCCAATGGCACCGTGGATCTCTCCGACGGCGAATCATTCCTGGGGTGGACGTTCGAGTTCTGGAGCGCATCCAACAACCAGGGAATGCAGGCGAGGTACACCTACAACGCGCCGACGACACGCGTGGACATCACCTTCCCCACCCAGGGTGTGCCGCAGACCGACCCGCTGGCGTCGTCGGAAACACTGCCGGATACCAACGTGGTCATTCCGACGTTCGCCGCGTCCAGCACGTGCCCCAATACCTGGAACCCGTCGTGGGCGGACCGTGTCCGGTATTACCGCGACGTGTTCGCAGACCTGGTGTCCGTGCAGGTTGGCTCGCAGACGTGGCGCGCGCGCATCAGCGGTGCTCAGCTCACCGTGGAAATGGATTGCGAGCCATGATGCTGATGACTCCGTTGTTCATGGTGGGGCTGACCGCCACGGCGGAGCCCGCGGCTCCACCGGAGAAACCGTCCCTGGCGGTGCTCTCCCTCACGGCGTCCGAGGGCGTTTCCGAGGAGCTGCGCAAGGCGGTCAACCACCTGCTCCTCGACGAGATCCGTGCCACCCGCCAGTTCAGCCGCGTGATCAGCACCAAGGACGTGGAGGACATGCTGTCCCTGGAGCGACAACGCCAGCTCATGGACTGCGACTCCTCCAGCTGCATCGCCGAGATTGCCGGCGCCCTTGGCGCGGACCAGATCCTCTCCGTCTCCCTCACCAAGGTGGCGTCGAGCATGCTGCTCACCCTGAGGCTGCTGGACGCCCGGCGCGCGCAGGTGCTGGCCTACGTGACCGAGCGCGTGAAGGCCGGCGACGAGGAGCAGGTGATCGACCTCGTGCGGCCCGCGGTGCGCCGGTTGGTGACGCCGGCAGACGAGGCTGCGGAGCGCAACCCGACGGGAAAGGCACTGTTGGGCGCCGGCGTGAGCGGCGTGGTGGTTTCCGGCGTGTTGTTCGTGGCGGCCCTGGGTAACCTGGGATTGCTGGTGGCCAGCCAGGTGGTGCCGCGCGTGGTGGCGCTGCCGTTCAGTTACGAGGTGAACTTCGTCCTGGTCTATGGTGCGGCGGGGCTGTTCTCCGTCGTGGGCGCGGCGTTGTTGCTGGGCGCGGTGGCAACCGGCGGGGGTGGTCTGGGGCTGCTGGTGTGGAGTCTTGCACGTGAGTGAGCACATGCGCGGCGTGATGCGATGGATGTTGGTGATGACGTTGGCGCCGTGGGCGGCCTGCCTGGATCCCACCATTGCCTGCGACGAGAAGAACCCCAGCTCCTGCCCCAGCGGCTACACCTGCAGCGCGGGGCGGTGCGTCCCCGAGGAAGCGGACGACGCCTCCACCAGCTCCGGTGCTTCCTCCACCTCATCCACGACGTCGGGAAGCACCTCCAGCACGTCCACGGGAAGCACGTCCACCAGTGCGTCCTCGAGCGGGGGCTCCGGCAGCTCCACGTCGTCCAGCAGCACGTCGGTGAGCACGTCTTCCTCCAGCACAACCAGCAGCAGCGGCTTCCACAGCACCCTGCCGCGGGTTGGGACCATGCACACGTATCTCGACGAGGCGCAGAGCCTGGCGCGCCAGGAGGACGGCACCATGGCGCTGTACTGGGCGTACGCCAACGGCATCCGGAGCAACGGCACGGTGGACCTCACCCTTGGCGGTTCCTCGAGTTGGGCCTTCTATTTCTGCAGTGCCTCGCAGCGCTCCATCGGGATCATCTATTCCGCGCTCTCGGACACCTATCCGTTGATGGCCCCCGTGGGGGACGGCACGTGCAGCAGGGAATCCATCGCCGGCGTTGGGAGCCTTCCTGACAGCTCAACGGTGATGGCCATCTACGGGGGCCAACCGGACTGCGACGCGCCCACGGGCTCCTCGCAGGACCAGTTCTACATCGAGAACTACATCGCCGGGCAGGAGAACACGTACACCGTGGTGGTTGGCGACAATGAAGCCTTTGCGATGACGGGGACCAACGGCACCACGGTGTCGTCGTACACCGTGATCGACCCATGCGTGCCCTGAGTGGACTTCGCCTGGCTTCGCGTTTCTTCGGTTCGCGAAGCGCGTGAGCGAGACAGCGTCGCCCTGGAGTGCGGTGCGGAACGCTGGAACCGGTGGCAGCGGGAAAGCACCGCCCTGGATCGGACGTCTCCGTCACGGGTTCAACGCGGGACCGACGGACTCGCGACCTTCGCGCCGTAGCCCACCTCCAGGGCGCCATCGAGCTCCTCGACGAGAAAGCGCCTTCCGTTCCACACGCCGAACCGCAGGACCTGCTCGCTAGCCGGGCGTTCACTGGTGCTGATCAAGCTCCTTGGCCAGGTGCTCCAGCAGCTCCTTGCTGCCCAGCTCCCGCTGACGCGGCTGGTCGGCGCCGTCAAAGTACTGGCCCTGCTCGGTGAAGACGAGGCGCGTCCCCTTGCCGGAGGGGAACAGCTCCACGCTGGCCAGTGACGCGGAGATGCGCTTGCCCGCCACGTCCATCACGTATGAGAAGACAATTCGTTTCTCGTCGATGATGTCCAGGTAGACGGTGTCATTGGTGACCGACGGCCCGTCCTTGAAACGGAAGCGGCTGAACTCGTGGCCGCCGACGCGGAAGTCGTTGGTGTACTCGTCAACGTGGAAGCCCTCCCCTTCCGCGAACCAGCGGCGCTTCTTGGCAGCGTCTGAGAACGCGGCAAACACGCGGGCCGCGCGGGCGGGATAGGTGCGCTCCACGGAGAAGGTGGCGTGGACGATGGATGGAGTGCTCATCGGCTCTTCTTCCTCTTGCGGGATGGTGTGGGCTCGTCCTCCTCGTCCTCTTCCTCGGCGAGCAGGGCCCCCAGGCGATCCAGGCGGCGCTCCCACAGCGTCCGGCGCTCATTGAGCCATTGTTCCGCCAGGCGCAGCCCCTCCGGAGCAATGCTGCACGTCCGGACCCGCCCCACCTTCTCCGTGCGGACCACCCCGCTCTCCTCGAGAACCTGCAGGTGCTGCACCACCGCCGCCAGGGACATGGGGAACGGCTCGGCCAGCTCCGTCACGGAAATGGGACCGCGGCTCAGCCGAGCCAGCATGGCCCGCCGCGTGGGGTCCCCCAGGGCGTGAAAGACCGCGTCGACACGCTGTGGGTTAAGCATCCACTTAAGTTTACCAACCTGGTGCGCACACCGTCAACCGGCGTGCGACCAGGCGCTCGGACAGGCTCGATCACGACACTTAAGTATCCACTTGACAATAACGGACCGGCCGCGATACTCAAGCGGACACTTAACCAACACGGAGCGAGCAATGGTGAGCAAGAAGCCTGCGGGCAAGGTGTTCTTCAGCGTGGGGATGTCCCTGGACGGATTCATTGCGCCAGCCGGGATGGACATGGCCCACGCGGATGACCCCACCTACAAGGACTGGGCGGCGCAATGGGGTGAGATGCAGAAGTGGGTGTTCCAGCAGAAGTTCTTCCGTCAGATGCTCAAGCTGGGTGAGGGCGGAGAGACCGGGCGGGACAACCAGGTCGTCGAGGAGACCTTCAACCGCACCGGTGTGAGCATCATGGGCAAGCGGATGTTCGAGGGCGGGGAGCGCTTCTGGCCGGAGGAGGCGCCGTTCCACACGCCGGTGTTCGTCCTGACCAAGCAGGTCCGCAGCCCCTGGGAGCGTCCGGGCGGCACCACGTTCCACTTCGTCAACGACGGCATCGAGCACGCGTTGCGTCGCGCCCGCGAGGTGGCCGGCGGCCGGGACATCCGGATTGCCGGCGGCGCCAACGTGATCCAGCAGTACCTCAACGCCGGGCTCGTCGACGAGTTCACCATTTCACTCGCACCGGTGCTCTTTGGCGAAGGCATCCGGCTGTTCGA
Source organism: Myxococcota bacterium (assembly GCA_040752415.1). Lineage (GTDB taxonomy): Bacteria > Myxococcota > JACRCW01 > JACRCW01 > JACRCW01 > JBFMGU01. Next base: position 17,797 of record JBFMGU010000007.1, on the reverse strand, counting down.
CGGCGTGGACCGCGGGAAGGTCGGCCTGGAGCTGGCGGAGGCCATCAACTCTCCGCTGGTCACGCACCTCCGCTACCACGTGAAGCGTAAGTAGGCCCTCGCGTGACCCAGCCGCCACGTGGCTGCGTCAGAGCTGTAACAATCTGTCGCTGCCCCTGACCTAACGGCGGGTAAGCTTGCTGAACAGCCCCAGCAGCCCTGACCCATTCCCTTCATTCCGACGCATCTCCAGCAGGCGCACCATCCGCTGGGCCGGCAGGTGGTCCTTGTCCACGCTGAGCACCTGCTTCATCGTCGCCACGGCCTCGTCGTCCCGGCCCATGAGGTCCAGCACCATGCCGGTGGTGTAGAGCGCCTCCGCATTGCGCTCCCGCGCGGTGACGCCCCGCAACATCTCCAGCGCGCGCTCCAGCCTGGCTTTCGCAGGTCGCGCGGGGTTCTGCGCAATGGCCCACGCCAGGCCCACCTGGTAGTCCACGACGACGGAGTCCTTGGCACACGCCTGCTCGAACTCCTGTTCCGCCTCCGCGAAGCTCATCTTCTCGAGCAGCAGCCGCGCGCGCTCCGCGTGCATCCGCGCCTCCGCGAGCGTTCCGCGCGGCGCCTCTCCCGTCGCGGGAATGGGCCGTCGGACTCCGCCGTACTCGGTCCCGCGCAAGGCGAATGTGGCGCCCGACGTCCTCGCCGCCTGGGCCTCGATGCGGGAGATGGTGGCGGTGAGGGTGAGCAGGAGTCGCTGCAGCCCGCGCAAGGCCGTCTGGATGCGCGTGGCCTGGGCGGGGGAGGCCTGCGGAGGTGGCGTGGTGAAGAGCGCAACCAGGTCCCGCATGCGCGCGCGAACCTGTTCCTTGTCCGCGTTGGGGGCAAGCTGCAGCGCCGCGTACAGGTCTCCCGCGTCCACCCCCTTCATCACCGTCCTGGCCTCCTCCAGCACGTGTTGCAGGTCGACACCGGCCCGCACGCCGCCCCCCTGCAACGACGGAAGGTCTTCCAGGTAGCGCTCGATGGTCAGCCGTTGTTCCGCGGTGACCTCGAGAAACCGGAGCCCCGCGCCCGGCGCCTGCCAGGCCTGTGCGGCCGCGTCCGCGCTCACGGTGTGCGCCACCTCCGCCAGCAGCTCCAGGCTGCCCACCGGCGTCTCCAGGAGGACCTTCACCCGCGTCCCGCGCGGCGGCGGATCCCTGGTCACCACGAACAGCCCGCCGCGGGAGATGTTGGCGGTCCACAGCTCCTCCAACTCCGCGCGCCCGTCGAGCTGGACCAGGACGCTCGACGACGAGTTGAACCGCGGCTCCTTGCGCTCCAAGGGATAGGTCACGCGTTCACTGCTCCCGCTCCGCGGATTTCGCCACCGCTTCCCGCGCTTTTTAGGGGAGCCGCCGGCGCGCCGTCCAACTCCGGTGCGGGCGTCCACGTGGAGCTCATGCGGTGGCAGCAAGTACGGCACGCCCTGACATGCGTGGTACCGCCAGGTTCCCGCTGAGGTTGACCGCACCGGCGGGTGAACCTGGCACCCGCGAAGTGATGGCCCTCGGCCGCGGAATCGGAGACAAGAATGGCTGCGCCACGGACCAGTACCCGCTTCGACAACCAATGCCTCGAGGAAGTCTCGACAGCGACGGCTCAATTCCCCGTGGCGCAACCATTCTTGTCTGCGATTCCGCGGCCAGGGGCCATCACTTCCCTGGTCACCGCCATATGAACCGCCACCGGAGTCCATCACGGGCAGCGCACATAGTGGGATAACCGCGCCACGCAGCGTCGAGCACGGCTGAACTTGTCTTCTTGATTGACGGTGTATTTCGTCGCTGTCAGAGTCGGCGCACTCCTGTGGAGGAGATTCCATGCGTCGCGAGTTCACCGTTCCCCACCTGCCGGGGATCCTGAGTGCCTGTCTGTCTGCCGCGGTCCTGCTGGGAGCGTGCTCCTCGCAGGTGGTGGAGGAACAACCTCCCGAGGAGAACACCTGCACCGGTGAGGAATGCCAGAAGGCCTGCACCCACACCCTGGAATGCGGCGGCGGCCAGATCTGCCTGGGCGGCACCTGTGGCGCCTGCACCTCCAGCGCGCAGTGCGTGGGTGGCAACGTGTGCGCCGCGGGGCGCTGCCTCCCGTGTGAGGACAACCGCAGCTGCTCCGACGGGAAGATCTGCCAGGACGGCGCCTGCGTCCCCTGCACCGACTCCTCCCAGTGCACGGAGGGCCAGGCGTGCGTGTCCGGCGCGTGCGGCGGGTGCACGCGGAATGACCAGTGCGCCAGCGGAACCTGCCGCAACGGGATGTGCACCACCTGCACCTCCTCGTCGGAGTGCCCGGGAAACCAGGCGTGCATCAACGGCGCGTGCGGCCCCTGCTCCACCAGCGCGCAGTGTGAGGCCGGCCAGGCCTGCGTCGACGGGGGGTGCGGCCCCTGCACGCTGACCGCGCAGTGCTCCCCCGGCCAGGTCTGCTCCGCGGGCGTGTGCGGCAGCTGCATCAACACCGGCCAGTGCCCCACCGGCCAGGTCTGCACCGACGGGGTGTGTGGCGCGTGCGAGGACTCCAGCAAGTGTGTTCCCGGCGCCACCTGCGTGGATGGTGCGTGCCGGCTGAACCCCGGTGAGTCGTGCGGCACGGCGGAGGAATGTGGCAGCGGCTTCTGCTCGGGCGGCGTGTGCTGCGTGGAGGCGTGCACCAACGGGGTGTGCCTGGGCGGCGTGCTCTGCCTGCGCAACCACGGCCAGACCTGCGGTGGCAACGGCGACTGCCAGGGGACGTGCATCGAGAGCGTGTGCAGCCGCCTGGCCGACGTGGCGGAGAGCTGTGACGCCGACGACAACTTCGATTGCGGCCTGGGCACCACGTGCGTGCGCGGCCGGTGTCTGCGCCAGAACGGGCAGGGCTGCAGTGAGAACAACCAGTGCACCGGCGCGTGTGTGGCGGGCACCTGCGTGGACCGCGGCACGGCGGGCGCCGCGTGTGACTTCAATGATTCACTGGACTGCGCCGCCGGCCACCTCTGCGACGGAACGCGCTGCCTGCAGTCCGACGGCGTGGCCTGCACCGACAACACGCAGTGCCTCCACACCTGCATTGGCGGCGTCTGCCAGTTCACGGCTCCCTGGGGCGGTCCCTGCGACAGCGGCGACAGCGGCGACTGCGTCCCCGGCACCACCTGCAGCAGCGCGGGATTCTGTGAGACCAGCGGCGCGGCGTGCACCGCCAACGAGGAGTGCGCGGGGAGCTGCATTGGCGGCGCGTGCGCGGATCCCTCCCCCACCGCGGGCTCCTGCGACCCCGGCGACGACGCCGACTGCGCCCCGGGCCACCTCTGCACGGGCAACCGGTGTCTGCGCGCGGACGGCCAGGCGTGCGTTTCCAACACGCAATGCCAGGGCACGTGCATCAACGGAGCGTGCGCGGAGCCTGCTCCGTTCGGCGGGAGCTGTGATCTCTCGGAATCCGCGGACTGCGCCGCTGGCGCGGTGTGCTCGGGCAACACCTGCCTGGGCAACAACGGCCAGGGATGCACCTTCAACGCGGAGTGCGTGAACAGCTGCATTGGCGGAGTCTGCCTGGACCGCGCGCAGAACGGAGAGCTGTGCGACGACACCGCCGACTGCACCGACGGCTCCTGCCTGGGCGGCATCTGTCAGCCCCGCTTCCCGTGCGCCACCAACGCGGACTGCACCATCCGGGAAGCGGTGTGCATTGCCGGCTTCTGCGCCGACCCTTCCCCCACCGGCGGCGCCTGCGACGACGCGGGGGACTGCGGCAGCGGTGACAGCTGCGTGGACGGCGCGTGTCTGCGTGAGAACGGCGCGGGCTGCACCCGCAATGACCAGTGCGTGTCCACCTGCACCAACGGCGTCTGCACCGACCCCTCCCCCACCGGCGGCACCTGCGACCCGGGCGATCTCGCGGACTGCATCCCGGGCAACAGCTGCGTGGGCACCACCTGCCTGCAGGACAACGGCGAGGCGTGCGTGGACAACACCGAGTGCGTGGCGGTGTGCGTGGGCGGGTTCTGCAACAACGTTTCCGGCACCGGGGAGGCATGCGACCCCACCGACGTCGACGACTGCGAAACCGGCCACACCTGCGACGGCACCACCTGCGTGCTGGTCAACGGCCAGGCCTGCGGTGACAACACCCAGTGCGCCGGCACCTGCGTGTCCGGGGTGTGCGTGAACAACTCCGCCACCGGCGGCGCGTGCGACGTCGCCGACCCCGCGGACTGCCAGGCCGGTCACGTCTGCGTGGAGGGACGCTGCCTGTTGGACAACGGCCAGGTCTGCACGGACAACACCCAGTGCGCGCGCGCCTGCGTCGGCGGGAGCTGCGCGGATCCCTCCGGCACGGGCGGCACCTGCGACCCCGCGGACACCTCCGACTGCGCCACCGGCCACACCTGCGCCGGCACCACCTGCCTGCTCACCGGCGGCCAGGCCTGCACCACCAACGCGCAATGCGTGGTCACCTGCGTGGGCGGCCTCTGCGTGGACACCTCCGCCACCGGCGGCAGCTGCGACCCCGGCGACACGGCGGACTGCGCAGCGGGGAACGTGTGCGTGGCAGGGGAGTGTCGTCGGGAAAACGGCCAGGGCTGCGCGGTGAACACCGAGTGCGCCAGCACCTGCGTCGGTGGGGTGTGCGCACCCGCGGGCGCCACCGGTGAGGTGTGCGACCCCGGCGAGACCGCGGACTGCGCCCCCGGACACGTGTGCCGCGACGGTCGCTGCCTGCGCGTGGGCGGAGAGGGTTGCACGGAGAACGCGCAGTGCGAACAGGCATGCATTGGCGGCGTGTGCGCCGCGCCCGCCGTCACCGGGGGAACCTGCGACCCGGATGACTCCGCGGATTGCGCCACCGGGAACTCGTGCGTGGGGACGGAGTGTCGCCTGGACAACGGGCAGCTCTGCAACACCAACGGCCAGTGCGTCAGCACCTGCGTGAACGGGGCCTGCGCGGACATCTCGCTCACCGGCGGCGCGTGTGACCCCGGCGACGGAGGGGACTGCGCGCCGGGCCACAGCTGCGTTTCCGGGGTGTGCCTGCGCAACAACGGCCAGATCTGCGCCAACAACTCCGAGTGCGTGGAGGTCTGCACCGGCGGGACGTGCGCGTCTCCGTCGGAAAACGGGGAGGCGTGTGACCCGGGTGAGTCCGCGGACTGCGTGCCCGGCCAGACCTGCCTGGACGGAACCTGCGTGGGCCTGGGCGGCGAGGCCTGCTCCACCAACACCCAGTGCGCCGGCACCTGCATCGGCAACCTGTGCTCCGACGTGTCCACCACCGGCGGCACCTGCGATCCCACCGACTCCGCCGACTGCACCGACGGGAACACCTGCGTGGACGGGCGCTGCCTCCGCACCGACGGCCAGCTCTGCACCACCAACAGCGAGTGCGCCAACAGCTGCATCGGCGGCACCTGCGCCGCTCCCGCGGACACCGGAGAGACCTGCGACAACAACGACACCACCGACTGCGCCACGGGCCACACCTGCGTGGGCACCACCTGCCTGCGCAACAACGGCCAGCTCTGCACCGCCAACACCGAGTGCATCAACGCGTGCGTCGGCGGGGCGTGCGCCAACCCCTCCGCCACCAACGAGAGCTGCGACGCCAACGACACCGCGGACTGCGCCACCGGGAACACCTGCGTGGGCACCACCTGCCTGCGCAACGACGGGGAGGCCTGCACCACCAACAGCCAATGCATCAACACCTGCGTGGGCGGCTCCTGCGCCGGCGCCTCCGCCACCAACGGCGCGTGCGACAACGACGACACCACCGACTGCGCCGCGGGCCACACCTGCGTGGGCACCACCTGCCTGCGCAACGACGGACAGGCCTGCTCCGCCAACACCGAGTGCGTGAACACCTGCATCAACGGCCAGTGCGCCGGAGCCTCCGACACCAACGGCACCTGCGACAACAACGACACCACCGACTGCGCCGCGGAGCACACCTGCGTGGGCACCACGTGTCGCCGGAATGACGGCCAGGCCTGCGCGACGAACAGCGAGTGCGTGAACACCTGCATCAACGGCAGCTGCTCGGGCGCCTCCGCCACCAACGGCGCCTGCGACAACGACGACACCACCGACTGCGCCGCGGGCCACACCTGCGTGGGCACCACCTGCCTGCGCAACGACGGACAAGCCTGCACCGCCAACACCGAGTGCGTGAACACCTGCATCAACGGCCAGTGCGCCGGCGCCTCCGCCACCAACGGCACCTGTGACACCAGCGACACCACCGACTGCGCCACGGGCCACACCTGCGTGGGGACCACCTGCCTGCGCAACGACGGACAGGCCTGCTCCGCCAACAGCCAGTGCGTGAACACCTGCGTGGGCGGCAGCTGCTCGGGGGCGTCCGCCACCAACGGCACCTGCGACAGCAACGACTCCACCGACTGCGCCGCGGGCAACACCTGCGTGGGCACCACGTGTCGGCGCAACAACGGCGAGGCGTGCACGACGAACTCCGAGTGCGTGAACACCTGCGTTGGCAACGTGTGCAACAACGCCTCCGCCACCAGCGCCGCGTGCGACACCAATGACTCCAACGACTGCGCCGCGGGCAACACCTGCGTGGGGACCACCTGTCTCAGGAACAACGGCCAGGCGTGCACCGCCAACAGCCAGTGCGTGAACGCGTGCATCAACGGCGTGTGCGCCAACGCCTCCGCCACGGGCGCGGCGTGTGACTCCGGCGACACCGCGGACTGCGCGGGCGGGAACACCTGCGTGGGCACGGTCTGTCTGCGCAACAACGGTGAGACCTGTGCCGCCAACACCCAGTGCGTGAACACCTGCATCACCGGCCTCTGCTCCGACCCGAGCACCACCGGCGCCACCTGCGACTTTGGCGACTCCGGCGACTGCGCCACCGGCAACACCTGCGCCGGGACGGTCTGTGCGCTCACCGGCGGTCAGCCGTGCACCGACAACACCCAGTGCGTGGGCACCTGCATCGGCGGCACCTGCGGGGATCCCTCGGACACCGGCGGCATCTGCGACAACGGAGACTCCCAGGACTGCACCGCCGGCAACGCCTGCACCGGGGTCCGTTGCCTCCGCGTCGACGGGCAGGCCTGCACGGACAACACGCAATGCGCGAACACCTGCGTGGGTGGCGCGTGCTCGGGCGCTTCGGCCACCAACGGCGCGTGCGACGCCAATGACTCCAACGACTGCGCCGCGGGCAACACCTGCGTGGGCACCAACTGCCTGCGCAACAACGGCCAGGCCTGCACGGACAACTCCCAGTGCGTGACCACGTGCATCAACGGCTCCTGCGCCGACGCCGCGGCCACCAACGGCACCTGCGACGCCAACGACTCCACCGACTGCGCCGCGGGCAACACCTGCGTGGGCACCACCTGCCTGCGCAACGACGGCCAGGCCTGCGCGGCAAACAGCCAGTGCGTCCACACCTGCGTCGGCAACGTGTGCGCTGGCGCCTCGGCCACCAACGGCGTCTGCGACAGCAACGACTCCACCGACTGCGCGGCGGGCAACACCTGCGTGGGCACCACGTGTCGGCGCAACAACGGCGAGGCGTGCACGACGAACTCCGAGTGCGTGAACACCTGCCTTGGCAACGTGTGCAACAACGCGTCGGCCACCAACGCCGCGTGCGACAACAACGATTCCAATGACTGCCAGGCCAACAACACCTGCGTCGGCACCACGTGTCTGAGGAACAACGGCCAGGCCTGCACGGCGAACAATCAATGCGTGAACACCTGCATTGGCAACGTGTGCAGCAACGCTTCCGCCACCAACAACGCCTGCGACGCCAACGACTCCACCGACTGCGCCGCGGGGAACACCTGCGTCGGGACCACGTGTCTGCGGAACAACGGCCAGGCCTGCACGGCGAACAACCAGTGCGTGAACACCTGCATCGGCAACGTGTGCAACAACGCGTCGGCCACCAACGCCGCGTGCGACAACAACGATTCCAATGACTGCCAGGCCAACAACACCTGCGTCGGGACCACGTGCCTGCGCAACAACGGCCAGGCCTGCACCGCGAACAACCAGTGCGTGAACACGTGCATTGGCAACGCGTGCAGCAACGCTTCCGCCACCAACAACGCCTGCGACAGCAACGACTCCACCGACTGCGCCGCGGGGAACACCTGCGTCGGGACCACGTGTCTGCGGAACAACGGCCAGGCCTGCACCGCGAACAACCAATGCGTACACACCTGCATCGGCAACGTGTGCAACAACGCGTCGGCCACCAATGCTGCGTGCGACAGCAACGATTCCAATGACTGCCAGGCCAACAACACCTGCATCGGCACCACGTGTCTCAGGAACAACGGCCAGGCCTGCACGGCGAACAATCAATGCGTGAACACGTGCATTGGCAACGTGTGCAGCAACGCCTCCGCCACCAACACCACGTGCGACGCCAACGACTCCACCGACTGCGCCGCGGGGAACACCTGCGTCGGGACCACGTGTCTGCGGAACAACGGGCAGGCCTGCACCGCGAACAACCAGTGCGTGAACACCTGCATCGGCAACGTGTGCAGCAACGCCTCGGCCACCAACAACACCTGCGACAGCAATGACTCGAATGACTGCCAGGCGAACAACACCTGCGTCGGCACCACGTGTCTGCGCAACAACGGCCAGGCATGCACCGCGAACAATCAATGCGTGAGCACCTGCATCGGCAACGTGTGCAGCAACGCCTCTGCCACCAACAACACCTGCGACAACAACGACTCGAACGACTGCCAGGCCAACAACACCTGCGTCGGCACCGCGTGTCTGCGCAACAACGGGCAAGCCTGCACCGCGAACAACCAATGCGTGAACACCTGCATTGGCAACGCGTGCAACAACGCGTCGGCCACCAATGCTGCGTGCGACAACAACGACTCCAATGACTGCCAGGCCAACAACACCTGCGTGGGCACCACGTGTCTCAGGAACAACGGCCAGGCCTGCACGGCGAACAACCAATGCGTGAACACATGCGTCGGCAACGTGTGCAGCAACGCCTCCGCCACCGGCGCCACGTGTGACGCCAACGACTCCACCGACTGCGCCACGGGCAACACCTGCGTGGGGACCACGTGCCTGCGGAACAACGGCCAGGCCTGCACCGCCAACACGCAGTGCGTGAACACCTGCATCGGCAACGTGTGCAGCAATGCCTCGGCCACCAACGCCGCGTGCGACAGCAATGACTCCGTGGACTGCCAGGCCAACAACACCTGCGTCGGCACCACCTGTCTGAGGAACAACGGCCAGGCCTGCACGGCGAACAACCAATGCGTGAACACCTGCATCGGCAACGTGTGCAGCAACGCGTCGGCCACCAACAACGCCTGCGACAGCAACGACTCCAACGACTGCCAGGCCAACAACACCTGCGTGGGCACCACGTGCCTGCGCAACAACGGGCAGGCCTGCACCACCAACAACCAATGCGTGAACACGTGTATCGGCGGGGCGTGCAACACCGCGTCCGCCACCAATGGCGCGTGCGACACCAACGACTCCGTTGACTGTCAGGCCAACAACACCTGCGTGGGCAATGCGTGTCTGCGCAACAACGGCCAGGCCTGCACCGCCAACACCCAGTGCGTGAACACGTGCATCTCGCTGACGTGCTCCACCGTGTCCGCCACGCTTGGCACGTGTGACACCAATGACTCCGTGGACTGCGCCGCGGGCAACACCTGCGTCAGCACCACCTGCAAGCGCAACAACGGCCAGAACTGCTCCGCCAACAATCAGTGCGTGAACACGTGCATCGGCGGGTCGTGCACCACGCAGTCCGCCACCGGCGGCGCGTGTGACTCCGGCGACAACGCGGACTGCACCAACCCGCTACAGTGCAACGGCACCACCTGTCGCGCGCCGCCCATCTACCTGGGCTCGCTGGGCGCCACCGCCAGCCCGTGGCCGTACGGTGGTGGCGGCGCGCAGGGCGCCGGCGCGGTGTGTTCCAGCACGTACGGGGCCTCGCATTTCTGCACGTACGCGGAGCTGCAAACGGCGGCGGCGCAGGGTGACTTCCAGGGTCTGAGCAAGGCCTTCTGGACCACCGCCGACGCCACCGCGTGCGGTCAGAGCAACTGCGACTGCATCAACTGGAGCTACAACACCGGCCACCTGGCCGCGGGCTTCCGCGTCACCGTCAATGGCAGCTCGGTGAGCGCCAAGGCCACCACCAGCTGTCCCAGCACGGTGCTGGAGATACCCTGCTGTCGCAACTGAAGGACGCAGGGGGGATGGATCCCTGGAGCTCGGCATGAAGATGCACGTGAAATGGACATTGATCCCGGTGCTGCTGACGTGGTTTCCGTCGTCGGCGGCGGCCTACTCGGTCTATCCCGCGCGGATTCCCAACGGCACCGTCAACAGCTGCACCAACTGCCACGTGACCGCGCTGGGAGGTGGACCGCGGACCTCGTTTGGCGACCAGAGTCGTGAGCATCGCACCGGCGGCTATCCGGACTGGGCCGCGCTCTACAACCTGGACGCCGACAACGACGGTTTCACCAACGGCGAAGAGCTGGGTGACCCCTGTGGCCGGTGGACCTACGGACAGACCCCCGAACACACGGAAGGCATCACCAAGCCCGGCGACGCGCTCCAGTTCCCGGCGACCCACACCAACCAGGACTGCGCTCCCGCCTCCTCCAGCTCGTCGGGGTCCAGCAGCGCGTCGTCGTCCAGCTCGTCCTCCTCCGGCAGCTCCTCGTCGGGCGGCGGCACCTCCTCGTCCAGCAGCTCCGCGTCGTCGTCGGGCTCTTCCAGCGGCGGCCGCACACCGTGCGACGACTACTGCGACACCGTCATGGAGAACTGCACCGGCGCCAACCAGCAGTACGAGCAACGCGACATCTGCTGGCTGGGCTGCCAATACGTCATGGCGGCGGGACAGGCGGGTGACCAGACGGGCAACTCGCTGGCGTGTCGCAGCTACCATGCGCAGGCGGCCGCCTCCGACCCCGCGACGCACTGTGAGCACGCGGGTCCCGGCGGTGGCGGCGTGTGCGGCAACCCCTGCGACTACTACTGCGACCTGGTGGCCGTGGCGTGCTCCGGCACCAACGCCATCTACGCGGACCGGGTGGCGTGCCTCAGCACCTGCGCGGATTTCCCGGAGGAAGGCAGCCCCGCGGCCACGGAATCGGACAACGTGTTCTGTCGCATCTACTTCGCCACCGGCGCGCTGGAGGCTTCCCGCCTGTTCTGCCCCGCCGCCTCCCAGGACTCCACCTTCTGCGACGAGCCCGTGCCCGGGTCCTCCGGCAGCTCCTCCTCTTCCGGCGGCACCGGCGACGACGAGCCGCCTCCCGACGACGGGAACAACTGCAGCGCGAGCCACGTGCCCTCCCAGGGCGCGCCGGTGGGATTGCTGCTGATGGTGTGGCTCGGTGTGACGGCGTGGCGTCGGAAGCGCTGAGCTGCGTCACTCCAGGCTGAAGGAGAACCCGGTGTTGTGCAGCGAGGTGATCCTGCCCGTCCCGTGGGACACCGCCACGTCGAGCAGACCGTCGGAATCAAAGTCCCCCGTCACCACGTCCCGCACCTGCGGATCCACGATGAACGGCGAGCCTGACGAGAAGCTCAGGTCCTCGGTCTCCGACGAGTAGATCCGGTGCACCTCGCCGCTCAACGTCGCCACCACGTAGTCGGGGACGGCACCGCCCTCCGAGTTGATGGGGGCCACTGCCACCGGGACCTCGGTGAGGAACGGGTAGGCGGACCCGCGGTCAAACGTTAGCTCCGGCGTCAGGACGTCGACACTGGTGGAGGTGAGCTGCGAGTTGGAAGCGGAAAGCAGGTCGTGGCGACCGTTGCGGTCGATGTCGATGAACGCGAGGCGGTCAAAGCCCACGAGGTTGGTGGTGGTGCGGGTGAGGGTGTCCTCGGGGACGTTGAAGATGTCCACCGGACCGTCACCGTGGGCCACCACCACGTCGGGGCGGAAGTCGCCGGTGACGTCGCCCAGCGCCAGGTCCACCGCGTTGGCGTCGGTTGCCATCCACCACTCCACCGAGAACTGACCGTTGCCGATGCCCGTGTAGAAGATGACCTTGTTGGCGGTCCGGCAGCTGGCCACGATGTCCAGGTTGCCGTCGCCGGTGATGTCGCCCAGCGCCACGTCGGTGAGGCCCGCCCAGGTGGTGCGGTTGTCCACCTCCTCCAGACCGTCGCCCGTGCTCCGGTAGACCACCACGTTGCTCTCTCCCGGTGAGGGAATGGCCCCCACCACCACGTCGGAGAGACCGTCGCCGTCGTAGTCCCCCACCGCCAGCGCGATGGGATTGGGCTCGGTGGCGAAGGGCTGGAAGTAGAACTCACCGGTCCCCAAGCCCCACATCACGCCAATCTGCCCGGGCGTGTTGCCGCTGACCGTCACCAGGTCCAGCGCTCCGTCGCCATTGACATCGCCGACGGCAATCCGCGGCGCGGTGAAATCCGGCAGCGTGAACACTCCGCCGTGGACCTCGTTGCACGCGTTGCCCGGTGAGCGGTTGAAGGTCATCTGCACGGTGCGGCTGTGGGGAGAGAGCCGCCCGTCGAGGAACGCGGAGACGCGCACGGTGATGGGGTTGGCGGCGTTCTCGGCGTTGGGCACGTCCTTGGTGCTGTTCCACCAGAACACGTGGGGCTCGCCCACGGTCACGCCGGTGGTGAGTCGACGGGTGCCGGCCCCGCGCGTCCCCAGGTACGTGACGCGGGGATCCACACCCGCGCGCGTGGCCGGCTGGAAGAAGCCGCTTCCGTCGTCGTACTCGACCTGGATGTCCACGCGCCGACCGCCGGGCTGACGGAGGGTGTAGCGGAGGGGTGCGCAACCCAGCGGCATGGGAACGGTGGTCTCCAATGCTTCCACGAAGGGCAGCTCGGAATCCGCCAGCCTGGTCTCCGTGGTCTCCATCCGCGCCAGCATGTCCGTGAAGTCGGCGGCCGTCAGCCCGGACAGGTTGTAGGAACTGTTGAGGAAGTCCCGCGCGGCGTTGGCCAGCTGCGTGGTGGCGACGTCACCGGTCAGCATGACGCCGGTGGGCAGGTACACATCCGCGAGCAGTCCGTCGGGACCGATGGTCTTTCCGTCAAAGCGCCCGTCGGCGAAATCCCGCTTGAGGGCATCAATGAGCTCCATCTGGTTGGCCAGGCCCAGGTTCACCGCCAGCTGGGAGAAGGCGGCGTGCAACAACCCGAGTCGGGTGCACGGATCGGCGGGGTCGAGCGTCCCCGCGCTGTCCGCGTCGACGAGGCTGCAGACCGGGAGTGAGGTAGGGCAGGCGCTGTAGCCGTCCGGCTCCTCCACGCCCCACTCGAGGTAGAGGTAGGTCAGGTGGGGATTGCAGCTGTTGAGCGTCGTGGTGTTGTCATCGGAGTCGAGCACGTCCACGGAGGCACCGCTGCCCACGTAGCGCCGGAAGCTGCCGCCGTTGTTGCCGATGATCGAGCCACCGTTGTTGCCAACCACTTGCGGAGTCCACGCCAGGCCGCCGCCATTGTTGCCGACGATGCCGCTCCCGTTGTTGCCGATGATGGTTCCGCCGTTGGGGCTGACCACGTTGGTGGTGGCCGCGGCAGCAATGGTGGACGCCGGGGTGATGTAGACCTCCTGGTCGGGCGTGGGTTCAACCCAGGTGCTCAGGGTGCCGTCGCGCAGCGGCCCCTCCTGTGACGACGCCAGCGTGGTGTCCGAGTCGCTTGCCTCCTCGTTGAACGTGCCGTCCCCGGCGGTCAGGATGACGGGTCCCTCGTCGTACACCTCCATCTCCGCGTACCCGTTGTCGTCGGTGGGCGGAGATTCATGTGGGGAGACCCAGTTGTGGACCGTTTCCACGGCGTCATGCACCGCCTGGCCCACAGCCTGGACGGCCTGCTGGACCCCCTGCGTGAACGAATTCCAGCCCCGGACCAGCCCGCCAAATACGTCGTCCGCCACCACGTGGACGCGGATGCGGACCGGCTCCCGTCGCTGCCCGATGACCAGGGACGTCGCCGCGTCGGCGGAACCGGCGTCGGAGCTCACCGCGGCGTCGAAGGTGCCGGCGTCGGTACCCACTGCGGCATCCCCGGGCGCGGACGCATCCGTGGGCATGGTGGCGTCGGGAGCGCCTACGTCAACCGCACTGGCGGCGTCGGTCACGGGCGCGGCGTCCGGGCGGGCCGCGTCAACAACCGACGCATCCAACGTCACGCGGGCGTCGGGCGTTTCCTCCTCCCCGCCGGTCGTGACCTGGCCGCAGGGGCCGCAGGCGTGGACGGCAAGCAGGGACAGCAGCAGGACGGTGTTCGCGCGGAAAGTGGTGTGCACGTCTCCCCCTCGTCGAGAAAATGTCGTCAACCGTTCATGGAACCAGCACGTGCGCGCGGACGTCCGTGGCCGCCACGTAGCGGTTGTAGACGCGCACGTTGTCCAGCAATCCGTTGAAGCCGGCCACTCCGTCGGGGCCGGCGCCCAGCCGGAAGTTCCCCTCGCCGGTGTTCAGCGCGCCCGTGGCGGGCGTGATCGCGTACAGCATGCCGTCCAGGTACACCTCGACCTCCGTGCCGTTGTAGCTGCCCGCCACGTGGTGCCAGGTACCGTCGAGCGCACCGGCAATCTCCGGGGAGCTCACCACCACGTTGTCCAGGGTCAGGAAGAAGACCACGCCGGTGCTGTTGGCCTGGCTGGTGAAACCGTAGGTGGCCGCGGTCCCGTCGATGGCCTTGGAGAGCAGGTGCACGGACGCGGTCTGCGGCAAGGCCCGCACCCAGGCCTCCACCGTCACCCGCGACATCACCATCATCCCGGGATTGTTCCGCACCTCGCCGGTGTTGGTGCCGTCAAACCGCGCCGCGGTGCCGGTCACGCCCGGCTCGAAGATGCCCTCGGTGAGCAGCGCGTCGTTGCCGTTGTAGGCCTCATCCAGCGCCACGTGTCCCGCTCCGTCGTCAAAGCGCAGGTGCAGGAGCAGGGTGGCGTCCTCGCGGACCTGCTCGGGAGTGCGCGCGTAGTTGTAGATGCGCACCTCGTCGATCACGCCGTAGAGCGGGTAGCCGTCGCAGGGGTCCCGCCCAATGAACAGCGCGTAGTTCTGATCATACAAGTCCCCCGGCACCTGCGCCGACGAGCCCACGAACTCCCCGTCGGCGAAGATCCGGTTCTGCGTTCCGTCCCAGGTCAGCGCCACGTGGTGCCAGAGGTCCGGGGCCAGGGGTATGGCGCCGCCGGTGACCCGCGTCTCCCCAGCGCCGCTGGTGTACAGCACGGCGTGCGGCTGCCGGTACCCGTCAAACCCCAATCGCCGGTAGCACTTGCCCAGCAACCACTGCTGACCGCCAACGTCGCTGCGCTGCTTGACCCACGCCTCCACGGTCAGCTGCGGGTTGCGCAACGAGGGATGGTCGGCCACGGCAACCTGACCGCCAGCAAACTCCAGGGCGCGGCCGCTCCATCCCGCCACCCACGGGGGCACCGGTGAGCCGGTCAGGAACCCGTTGTTCCCCGCGCCAGAGGAATCCGTTGCCGTGGCGCCAATCCCGTCGTCAAAATGGAACCAGAGCACCGGGCCGCGGTTGATGCTGCACACGTTGTTCTGGCACTGCAGCAGCGGCGCGCAGTCCAGCGGGGAATTGCACGCCTTCCCCACCGCGCACCCGGGACACAACCCGCCGCAATCCAGGTCCACCTCGGTGCCATTGAGCAGCCCGTCGGTGCAGCTGGGGCGGGAGCAGCGGTTGGATTCACAGTACTCGCTGCGCCCGCAGTCGGAGGCGCCCGCGCACGGACCACCCGACGGCTGGCAGCGCGAGGTGTCATTGCACACGTAGCCAGGCAGGCAGTCGTCGTCGGTCACGCAGGACTGCTCGCACGTGCCGGTGTCGTCGTGACAGGTCTCCCCCACGCCGCAGTCCGCGGCGTCTTCGCACGTGCTGCGCACCACCTGGCACAGGTCGTAGGTGGGATTGCAGACCTGCCCAATGGGACAGTACCCGGCATCACCGCCACAGCTGCGGCGACAGATTCCCCCCGCCAGGCACTGCTCCCCCGTCACGCAATCCGCCGACGTGGTGCAGGCGGCCATGAACGGCTGACAGAGTCCCTCCGCCACCCGGCATTCCATGCCCGCGGGACACTCCGGTGCCTGGGCGGAGCACACCAGCGCCACACACGTTCCCGAGGTGACGTCGCAGAACTCACCGGCGCCGCAGTCCGCGTGGCGGCCGCACGCGGCGCGACGCGGCTGACACCTTCCCAGCTGCGCGTTGCACACCAGGCCGGCGGGACACCCGGGCGGGCACACCGGCATGGTGCACACGTTGGCGTTGCACTCCTCACCCAGGCCGCATTCTCCCGTCGTGGAACAGGCCTGGCCGGTGGGTTGGCACAGGGACCGCTGCGTGCTGCACACCGTGCCGCCGGGACACGTGGGCTCCTGCGCGCTGCACGAGGGCGTGGGCTCACAGCGGTAGAGCGGCGGCAGGCACAGCTCCCCTTCCGCGCAGCCACTTCCGTCGGGCGCACAGGGACTGCGCGGCTGCTGGCACACCCCGGTGACCAGGTTGCACCGCAACCCCGCGGGACAGGTCCCGGCGTCGCCGCCGCAGCGCTGCAGCGTGATGCACAGCCCGCCCTGGCACACCTGCTCACCGCCGCAATCCGTGGTGACCGCGCAGGCGCCGTTGGGAGGCACGCAGCGCAGCGTGGCCTTGTGGCAGACCTCGGTCAGGCCACAGCCGCTCCCGTCGGGAAAGCACGCTTCACCGGAGAGCTGGCAGGTCCCGGCGGCATTGCACACCAGGCCCGGGCCGCAGCCCTGGAGCGCATCACATGCCACCACCGCCGCGCAGTGACGGGAGATCGGGTCGCAGAGCTCGGTGGCGCCGCAATCCGCGCGGACCACGCACGCGGAGCCTGGAGGACGACACAACCCCTGCCCGTTGCACACCTGTCCCACCGGACAGCCACCACCGTCGCCGCACGTGGCGGGTGCGCCAGATGACGACGTGGCGGACGCGCCACCCGCGGAGGAGCTGGTGCTCGTGCCCTGCGGCACGCAGAACCCGCTGATGCACGCCTGGGTCAGGCACTGGTTCCACGAGGAGCACGGCGCGCCCACCGGCAGCGTTCCCGGCTCTCCCCCGTCGGTGCCGGCCGCGGGCGCGGGATCATACGTCGGGCAGGCGAGCAGCAGGCACACCACCACCAGTCCCAGCATTCGCATGGATTTCGGCATGCCTCACTCCGGGTTGGCCAGCGCGGCCTGGTTCTCGATGAGCAACACTTCACGACGGAGCAACGACGCCACGGCGAACAATCCCGCGCCGCCGGAAAGCGCCAGGGAAACCATCGACAACGCCACGAACCCGAGGGCCACGGGCAGGGAGAACACGTTCACCAGCAGCCACTGCTCACGCGCCTGCAGGCGTCCCGCGTCTGGCCCGGAGAGCACGGCGCGCGAGTACCAGAACGCCAGTGCCGACGAGAGCGCGGCGCCCGCCGTCAGGAAGGCAACGTATCCCGCGCCCACCGTGAGCAGCGTGGAGAATCCGCCCAGTGCGCCCAGCACCAGCGCGGTGCGCGCGCGACCGCGAACCTCTTCCGCGAGATTGCGACGCAGCTTCAGAGCCCGAGCCTGCGCCACCCGCGCGTCGGCCATGCCGGGATCCACGGGTGCGTAGGGCTGCTCCACGCCGCCGGTAGGATCCACCGCGGTGATGGTGCGCATCCCGCCGGACGGGGCAGCCGGCGCGCTGGCGGGCGGCGTTGCTGGGGGCGGGGATGATGACATGGAGCTCGCAGGCGCAGGTCGTGGGGACGG
>JBFMGU010000069.1:0-42194 GCA_040752415.1 Myxococcota bacterium | reverse complement strand
GGGGACCTTGTCCTGGGGCGCGGGGACCTTGTCCTGGGGCGCGGGAGGTTCCTCCTCGGCGGTGCGCCGGGCCCGACTGGGCGCGGGCGAGCGTGGCGTGGTGCGCGCTGGAGCCTCCGAGACGATC
Source organism: Myxococcota bacterium (assembly GCA_040752415.1). Classification (GTDB taxonomy): domain Bacteria; phylum Myxococcota; class JACRCW01; order JACRCW01; family JACRCW01; genus JBFMGU01. The sequence goes on along the minus strand of JBFMGU010000069.1, from coordinate 42,067 downwards.
TCGTCGTCACCGGGCTCTTCTCCCCCGCGCACGGCGCCGGTCTGGATGAGGTCCATCAGCTCGGAGGTGGACAGTCGTCCGGCGGCCTCCGTGCCCTCCAGCACACCCGCCACCAGCGCGCGCTTGTCCTGGTGCAGCGAGAGGATCTGCTGCTCCACCGTGCCTTCCGTCACCAGGCGCATCACCGTCACCGGACGCTGCTGGCCAATGCGGTGCGCGCGGTCGGAGGCCTGGTCCTCCACGGCCGGGTTCCACCACGGGTCCAGGTGGATCACGTACGTGGCCGCCGTCAGGTTCAGCCCGGTGCCGCCTGCCTTCAGCGAGATGAGGAACAACTCTCCGCCCTGGCCCGCCTGGAACAGCCGCACCAGCTCGTCGCGCTTGGCCGCCGGCGTCTGCCCATCCAGGTACAGGTAGCGCACGTTGCGTCGGTCCAGCTCCTCGCGCACCAGGCCCAGCAGGCTGGTGAACTGGCTGAACACCAGCGCGCGGTGCCCCTCCTCGCGCAGCTCGTCCACCAGCTCCATCAGCCGGGTCACCTTGGAGGACGTCACCGCGCTGTTCTCGTCGTACAGGCGCGGGTGGCACGCGCACAGCCGCAACCGGGTGAGCGCCGCCAGCACCTGGAAGCGCCGCTTCTCCTCCGGCACCTCCGCCAGCCCCGCCACCTGCGCCGCTGCCGCCAGGCGCGCCTGCTCGTAGAGGCGTCGCTCCGCCGGGCTGGGCTCCACCAGCACCGTCATGTCCGTGCGCGGCGGCAGCTCCGGGGCCACCTGCGCCTTGGTGCGTCGCAGCAGGAACGGTCGACACAACGACGCCAGCGCCACGCGCCGCTCGTTGTCGCCGTCGCGCTCGATGGGGCCGGCGAAGCGCTCCCGGAACTCCTCCCAGCTGCCCAGCAGTCCGGGGAAGACCACGCGGTAGAGGCTCCACAGCTCGCCCAGGTGGTTCTCCAGCGGCGTACCGGTCAACGCCAGGCGGAAGGCCGCGTCCAGCTCCCGACATGCCTGCGCGCGCTGCGTGTTGACGTTCTTGACCGCCTGCGCCTCGTCCACCACCAACGTGGCCCAGGTGCGAGCGGCCAGGCGTGACAGCTCCCGCACCAGCATGCCGTAGCTGATCACCAGCAGGTCGCCCGCGCCCAGGCCGGCCACCGCGCCCTCGCGCTCCGCCTCGGGAATCTCGCGGTAGAGGCGCGCCTTGAGCGCGGGAGCAAAACGCGCGGCCTCATCCATCCAGTTGCGACACACCGACGTGGGCGCCACCACCAGCGCCGGGCCCTCGCCGTGGCGGGCCTGCAGCAACGCCAGCGCCTGCACCGTCTTCCCCAGGCCCATGTCATCCGCCAGGCACGCCCCGGCGCCCCACTGCGCCATCCGCGCCATCCAGCGGAAGCCGTCGTGCTGGTAGGGGCGCAACGAGGCCCGGAAGTCCGCGGGGAGCGCTGGCTCCATGGCGCGCGCGGCGCGCACCCGTTCCCGGAAGGTGGCAAAGGACTCGTCAGTGGTGACGGCGGCCAGCTCCGGGATCACCTCCTCCAGCGCCAACGCGGCGGCGGGGCCCAGGGTCAGCTCCTCCTTGTGGACGAACGTTCCCGCGGCCAGGGGGGCCAGCTGCTCGCGCATGCGCTGGCTCAACGCCACGAAGCGCTCCGGCGACACCCGCACGTAGCGTTGCTTCCGCCTCAGGGTGTCCAGCACCACCGCCAGGCGCACCCGCTCGCCGTCGACATCCAGCGTGCCGTCCAGGCCAAACCAGTCTCGTCGACGCCCCACCTCCACGCGGAGCTGTTGCGTGGTGGCAGCACGGGTCACCGACCACGGGCGGCCCGACCATTCCACCACCAGCGAGGGATGGGGGGCTTCCGCGAGGCGGGTCACCAGGTCCAGCGCGTCGTCCTGGCGCTCCAGGTCAAAGTGGAAGGCGGACTCCTCCTCGTCGGAGCGGAGGCGCAGCAGCGCGGTCAGCTCCCGGGCGCGCTCCACCTCTGCCGCCAGGTCCCGACGGGCGAAGACGCGGCGGCCATCCACGGTGGTGTAGGTCTCCGGGAGGCCTTCCCCCGGCGGGAATGCGGGCCCGCCCAGCACCGGGCGGCACAGCACCTCCGCGTGCAATCCCGTCTCCCCCAGGGTCGTCAGGCGCAGCACCAGCAGCTTGGCGTCGGGGAGCTCCTCGCCGCGCAACGAGGGCGGCAGGTCCACCGGCAGCTCCGTGCCAATCAGGCCGGTGAAGGCCAGCAGCTCGTCGGTGGCCTCGGGCGGGAAGCTTGGCTGGCGCTCGTGGAGCTTGAGGATCAGGTCACGCGACTCCGGCGTCACGCGCAGCAGGGACACCTCCTTCTGGTCGGAGGAGAGCAGCGCCACGCGCAACGCACGACCGCGCCCGTGGGACACGCCGGTCAGCGCCCGCGCCAGGGCCGGAGCGGGTTGGCCATCCACGGTGGGGCTGAGGGTGAGGGCGCCCCCTTTGGTCGGCGCCACCGCCAGACCCACCCGGCCCGTGCGCACCGTCAGCGGCTCCGCGTCCCGGTCCCTGCCGTCAGTGGCCAGCGTCACGCGCGGGTGACCCACCAGCTGCTCGAGCGCACGCAGGTGCTGCTGGGCCCCGCCGGGCTGCCACACCTCGGCGTGACCGGCCAACAGCTGCAGCGCGCGCCGCTCCGCCGGGGAAGGGTGGACATCCGGGGAGTCCACCAGCTCGTGCGCCGCCACCGCGCTGCCCGACGTGAAGTTGCCGCGCTTGGTCTGCTTCTGCAGCACTGGGAGCAGCTCCATGGCGTCGCCCACCGGCCGCAGCCGCCAGGCCAGCTGCATCACCGCAGGGGCGCGCTGCTTGTCGTGGCGCTCGTGGATGGCGAGGAGCTGCTTGAGGTCCTTGGCCCAGCGTGGCGTCCGGAGCGTCTCCGCCACCTGCCGCGCCACCGCGCCCTCGGGCTCGCGACACAACAGGCGTAGCACCGCGTCCACCGCCAGCAGCGCGTGGTCGCAGTCGTCGAACTCGGCGCTGAAGTTGCGCGCGGTGCCGTGACTGGCGTGGAGGGGCCCCAGCTCCCAGGCCTCCAGCGGGACGACCATGGGTGCATCCACGTCACCGCCGGCCACCATCAGGCGCGGAGGGTCGTCGAGGACGGAGACGAGGACGCCCTGCGGCTCGGGGAGGAAGCCGTTCAGCTGGCGCAGTCGCTCCCGCTCCGTGCGCAGGTGCTCCACCACCGTGCGCAGCGTCGGCTCGGAGGGCAGGGGCAACTGCGCGTCCTCGACGCGGGCCTGGGCTTCCCACGCCTGGTGGTCCGCGGCCTGCTTCACCAGGAACCGCCACGCCGTCTCCGCCACCCGCTCGGAACGACTTCGACCGAGAAGGAACTCCAGGCGGTTGCCGCCGCGGCCCGGCACGATGAGCTCCGCCAGCGTCAGCGTCTCGTCGTACCGGCCCGCCATCCGCAGATCCTCGGGGAGGCCCCGGAGCTCCCGGTCCAGTCGGCGCTTCAGCAGGGGGGCCACGCCGTGCTCCTCCGCCCAGCGCTGCAGCTCCTGGCGGTCGCGCGGGCGCTGCTCCTTCTCCGCAGCCCGAGGGGCCCGAGGTGCGGGCGGGGCGCGCTTGGGTTGCGGCTTTGGCGCGGGGATTTCCAGCGCGGCCTCCAGCTCCCGACGGACGGCGGCCAGCAGCCGGTCGCGCGTGCCCTTGAGGGTGTTGCCCACGATGCCCTGCATCCGACCCGGCGAGAGCACGTCCCCCAGCGTCACCGCCCCCGCGGCCATGAGGTTGGCCAGCAGGCGCGCGGCGTCGGGAGGGACGTCAGGGTTGGCCGCCAGTGGAGCGCACGGGGCCTTGAGGGCGTCGCCGAGGCCCACGCGCATGGCGGCGGAGTGGAGCTGGGGCAGCGTGCCGGCGCTGCGGAGCGCGTCGCGCGCGTAGGGAGGATAGGGAGTGGAGCTCATGCGTTTCGACCGTGGCCACAACACGTCACGCTCCGTCGGCAATTGGTGCCGGACGATGGGGCGCAACCGGGGCGGGAACCGCTATCCGCCGCGGCCGACGCAAGCAAGCCCCCGGACGGGGCAGGGTGTTGCGCCCGACAGGCTGAAACGGCACGGCGAGTGTGAGAGAACACCGCCATGGTTGCCGCCAAGGTCCAGGCCCGTTTCACGGAGGTGGAGTACCTCGCGCTCGAAGCGGTGGCGGAGACCCGGCACGAGTACTGCGGCGGCGACATCCACGGGATGGCGGGAGCGGAGCTGCGTCACAACCAGGTCGCGCAGAACGTGAAGACGGACCTGAGCGTGGCGTTGTCCGGACGTCCATGCCACGTGGTGGGGAGCGACCAGCGCGTCAAGGTGGAGGCCACGTCGGAGTACTTCTATCCCGACGGCGTGATGACCTGCCTGGAGCCGCTCCTGGTGGAGCCCCCGCCCAGGTCGTTGCTGAATCCCCAGGTGCTCGTGGAGGTCCTCTCGCCCTCGACGGAAGCCCGTGACCGCGGCGCCAAGTGGCTTGCCTACCAGACGATTCCGACGCTGACGGACTTCCTGCTGGTGTCCACGGATACCCGCCGGGTGGAGCACTACCGTCGGAACAGCGACGGGACGTGGACCTACACCGACGCGCGCGCGGGCCGGGTGGTGCTCACCAACGGGGTGGCCCTCGATGTCGCCGACGCCTACCGCATGACCGACGTGCCGTAGCGGCGGCTCTGCACCAACACACCGCGTGGGTGCCCGTCAGGGGCTGCGTCAGGACAAGTTGCCCATCTGGTCCTGACCGCCTCCAGCGGACCACGACACGGGCCCTCGACGCCCTGGTCAGCGCCGAGCGCGTTCACAACGGGCCGAACAGCCCTGGGGCGCAATGACGTCGGGCGCGGCTCTGCCTCGTGGCGCGTGGACCCTGACGGTTGTCCAAACCGCTCGACGCTGACCAGGGCGGCGAGGGCCCGCCGCACTCCAGGTCGTGGTCCGCTGGAGGCTGTCAGGACCTGATGGGCAACTTATCCTGTCGCAGCCCCTCAGGCCGGCAACAGTCGCGTTACGGCCGCGCCTTCACGTCGCTGAGCTCCTGGTAGAGGTGCACCGCGGCGCGGATGGCCTTCTTGAAGTCGTCAATGAGCAGGCTCTCATTCTCCGCGTGCGCCAGGCACAAGGGATCCTCCAGGCCCAGCAGCAACGCGGGGGCGCCTCCCAGCGCGTCGGAGAACGGCTGCACGAACGGGATGGTGCCGCCGCAGCCGATGTACGCCGCGGGTGAGCCAAAGCCCTTCTCCAGCGCGCGCGCCGCGGCGGAGAACGCGGGTCCCTCGGGGTCGGTGGACCATCCGGCCGCAGCCTGGTCTCCCACGAGCTCCAGCGCGAGCCCGGCAGGACACAGCCGACGCATCTGGTCCATGAGCAGCTTCTGCGCCTTGTCCGCGTCGACGCCGGGGGGAAGACGCAGGCCCACGCGCGCTCGCGCCACGTCGACGATCTGGTTGCTGGCCCCGGCGATGCTGCTGGCCTCCAGCGCATTGATGGCGAGCGAGGGACGCGCCCACAAACGCTCATACACCGTGCGGTCCACCTCGCCGGCCAGCGGGATTCCCGACGGGAGACCGGCCTGTGCTCGGAACGCCGCCTCACTGAAGGGGAGCTTCCTGAAACGCTCCTTCTCCTTGTCCGTGAGCTCGCGCACCATCTCGTAGAGGCCGGGGACGTTGATGCGTCCGTCCTCGTTGATGAGCCGACCGAGGATCTGACACAGCGCCTGCGCCGGGTCCGGGATGGGCCCGCCCCACATGCCGCTGTGCAGCGGGGTCTTCCCGGCGGTGATGGTGATGTCCACCGTGGTCAGGCCGCGCAGCATGTACGTGATGGAGGGAATGCCCGCGTCGAGGTTGGCGGTGTCGGTGAGCACCATGACGTCGGCGTGGAGGCGCTCCTTGTACTGCTGCACGAACGCGTCCAGGTTGGAGGAGCCCACTTCCTCCTCGCCCTCGATGAACATCTTGACGTTGAGCGGCAACGTCCCGTGCGCCTGCAGCCACGCCTCAATGGCCGCCAGGTGCACCATCACGCCCGCCTTGTCGTCGACGACGCCGCGCCCATACAGACGGCCATCCCGCTCGGTGGGCTCGAACGGCGGGCTCTTCCAGAACTCCTTGCGGCCGGGTGGCTGCACGTCGTGGTGGGCGTAGAGCAGCAGCGTGGGCTTGCCGGGGGCGCTCAGCCAATCCGCGTAGACGGCGGGGTGCGCTTCCGGGTGTCCCTTCAGCGAGAGGATCTCCACGTTCCGCAGGCCCACCCCGCGCGCGGCTTCCGCCACCGCCTCGGCGCTGCGCTTCACCTCCTCGGGGGGAAAGCCGGGGAACGACACCGACGGGATGCGCGCGAGCGCCTTGAGGGAATCCAACGTGGCGGAAAAGCGCGCTTCCGCAACCTGCAGCGCCTTGTCGACGGACATACGAACGCTCCTCACGACGGGCAGCATCTCTCGCGCCCGGTGCAAAGCCGAGGTCTACGTCCCGGAGCGTCAGTCCGTCTACGCTCAGCCCGGCGGCCAGCCCATGCCGCGACCGCCGATGAGGTGCATGTGGATGTGGAACACCGTCTGCCCCGCGTTGGCGCCGGTGTTCACCACCAGGCGGTAACCGTCGTCGGCCAGGCCCTGGTCCTGGGCAAGACCGCGCGCCACCGTGAACAGGTGCCCCAGCACGCCCTCGTGGGCGTCGGTGACGTCGTTGATGGAGCCAATGTGCTGCTTGGGGATGATCAGGATGTGCGTGGGCGCCTGCGGGTTGATGTCGTGGAAGGCGTAGGCGTTGGCGTCCTCATAGGCCTTCTTGCTGGGAATCTGTCCGGCGGCGATCTTGCAAAACAGGCAGTTGGTCATGGGCGGCTCTCCGGCGACGCGGCGCTCCAAACAATTTGACACCCCCCAAGGGTGGGACGCACCGTGGGAGCGTGCGCGCGTGCGGTCTCATCCATTGCTTTTCCCCCGTCGTCAATGACCCGGGAGGTCGACGGTGACCGCCATCCTCTTGTTGCTGGCATTGCTGGCCGTGGCCGCGTTGGCGTCACACCGCGCGCGCGTGGCGTTTGCGGTGCACATTGCCGCCACGCCGCTGCTGGTCTCCATGGGTGCGTTGCTCTCCCCGCGCGGGCTGGGGTTCATCCTCCCGTCCATGGCGCAGGCCATGACGCCGGCGTTGCAGGTGGCCACCACCTGGCTGGCCATGCTGGTGGGGCTGCGGGTGAGCCGTCCGTCGTCGGGACTGTCCCTGCCGCTGGAGGTGGGACGCACCAGCGCGCTGGCCCTCTGGACCTGGGTGATTGCCGCGGTGACGGCGTGGGGCGGCATCAACGGGCTGCGTGCGGCGGGCTTGCCCGTGCAGGGTCTCGACGGAGACATGGCCCTGCAGCCGGTGCGCCTGGGCGTGTTGTGCGCGGCCATGGTGTGCGGCACGGGCCTGACGTTCGCGCGGGAGGCGGTGGCGCATTGGTCGCTGGGGCCGCGTCGGTCCCGGGTGCTCTTCATGGCCCGCCACGACGACGCGGTGGGCGCGGTGGCGTTGGCGCTGGCGGTGTTCCTGTGGCCCGCCCCGGAGACCGCGTTTTCCGACGACGGACGCCTGGGCCTGCTGGTGCTCATCACCTTCGGCGTGGGCATCGCGGTGGCGTACATGCTGTTCGCGGGACGTCGCGTGCCGGGGCAGTCCACGGACCGCGTGGCGCTGGTGGGGCTGGTGGTGGCGGCGGCGGGATTGGCGGACGCCGCGGGCATTCCCGGCGCGGCGGTGGGCTTCCTGATGGGCTGGACGCTGGCGGGATTTGGTGTGGGTCACCAGCTGCTGGACCGCACCACGCGCGCCACCGAGCGGCCCGTGCGCATGGTCGTCCTCGTCCTCACCGGTGTCCACCTGGGCCTGGGCGTGGGCGCCGTGTTGCTGGGGCTGGTGCTGGCCGCGGGGCGCCTGGTGGCCAAGGCCATTGCCGCGCTGGCGCTGAGTCGGAAGGGAGAGCCGGTGCCGGTGAGCGTGGTGCTCGGCTCGTCGGGGGTGGCCATTCCCATGACGGTCTCGCTGGCGCTCACGCGTGACGTTCCCCTGGACCACAGCGGCCTGGTGACGGCGGTGGTGATGGCGGTGGGCGTCACCGACCTGCTGGCGCTGCTGCTCTGGCGCGAGACGCAATCCACTTCCACCACGACGACAACCGCGAAACCGGTGGAGTCGGGCGCATGAGCGAGCACGCCGTCGACACGCGCGGCTGGCAGCAGACCTTCACCGCGTTTCGCGGGTTGGCCGCGGTGGTGGTGGTGTTGGGACTGACGCGCCTGGTGCGGGAGCAGCCGGAGATTGAGGAGACCGGGCCGGTCTTTGCCCTGGGCCTGCTCCTGTTCGCGGGCATGGCGGCGGGGCAGCTGGCGTCCCTGCTGCGCCTGCCGCGACTCACCGGCTACCTGGTGGCGGGCGTGTTGTGCGGACCGCACGGCGCGGGCCTGCTCTCCCACCACGACGTCACCAGCCTGGAGCTCATCAACGCGCTGGCGTTGGCCCTCATTGCCCTGCAGGCCGGCGGTGAGTTCACCGTGGAGATGATCCAGCGCAACTGGCGCAGCCTGGCGTGGGCGTCGTTGGCGCAGCTGGTGGTGCTGGGGCCGGCGTTGTTCCTGGCGTTCCCGCTGGTGGCGCCGCGCATCCCGGGACTGGAGGGCCTGGGGGGCGTCCCGCTGTGGGCGGTGGGCGCGGTGTGGAGCGCGGTGGCGATCTCCAAGTCACCGGCGGCCACGCTGGCCGTGGTGGCGGAGACCCGACCGAAGGGCCCGGTCACCAACTACGCGCTGGGCATGGTGGTGCTCTTTGACGTCGCGGTGCTGGTGCTGTTCGCGGTGGCCATGATGCTGGCGCAGACGTTCCTGGATCCCTACGCCAGCGTTTCCCTGGGCGCGCTGCGGGAGCTGGGTGAGGCGCTGATGAGCAGCGTGGCGGCGGGGACCACCTTTGGGCTGCTCATCGCGTTGTGGCTGTGGTTGGTGGCGCGGGAGCGGCTGTTGTTCCTGGTGACGGTGGCCTACGGCGTCACCGCGTTCTGTCGCTACTTCCACTACGACACGCTCCTTGTCTTCGTCATCGCCGGGTTCATTGTGCAGAACGTCTCCCGCATGGGTCACCACCTCATGGAGACCGCGCGTGAGGCCTCCGGCGCCGTCATGGTGGTGTTCTTTGCCACCGCGGGCGCGCACCTGGACATTGGCGTGTTGCGCAACGCGTGGCAGGTGGCGCTGGTGCTGGCCTCGTTGCGCGTGGTGTTCACCTGCCTGGCGTGTCGCGCGGGACATCGCTGGGCGAAGGACCCCGAGGTGGTGCGCAGGTACGGGCACACCTCGCTCATCTCGCAGGCGGGCGTGACCATCGGGTTGGCCACGGTGGTGGCGCAGGAGCTGCCCGACGTGGGGATGTCGTTGTCGTCGTTGATGATCGCCGTGGTGGCCATCAATGAGATGGTGGGCCCGGTGGTCTTCAAGTGGGGCCTGGGCCGCGCCGGGGAGCTGGGCAAGGGGGAGGGCGCGCCCGGACACGCGGCGCATTGAGTCCTCACCGCCCTTTCTTCAACCGTTCAATCTCCTCCAACGCTGCCGCCAGCCGTTGCTCAGCGGCCTGGCGTCGTCGTGCTGCCTCCTCTGCGCCTTGTGCTGCCTCCTCGGCGCGTCGTGCTGCGTCCTCGGCGCGTCGTGCCTCCTCCTCGCGGGCGGAGATGACAGCGACAAGCGTCTGATTGAGCCGTGAGATGAGCTCCTCCGGCTCTTCCAGCACGGCGTTGTCATGCATGAAACGCAACCTTCCGTCTCGGATGAAGAGCTCCAGCCCCAGCACTTCCGACGAGAAACAACCCAACTGCGGCACGAGCGGTTCGTAGCGTGTGGCGCCGGCGTCGGGGAGCCTCCACCCTCGTAGCAGCTTCCGCGGGACGTCAAAGACGAAGTATTCCCGGATTCCGAGCCGAGCGTATTTCTCGACGTAGGTCTTGAGGTCCTTGGACCGTCGTCCCGTGACGCTGATCTCGAGCGCGAGGTCCAGCCCCTTCCCCTCCCTCACGCCGATCCACGAGTCCCTGGGGCGGATCTCCACGTCGGTCACGGCGTACAGATCGGGGCTGAACTGCTTCTCGCCGGGGTAGAAGACCGCCATGTTGCCGGCGATGTAGATGCGCCGCTTCGTCCGCTCGAAGAACTTGCGAAGCAGCGAGCGCGAGCTTGACTGGACGTCATAGTGGTGATCCCCCTCTGGAGGCAGCGCGTCGGGAGGAGACCAATCCGACGGGAGCGTGGCCACGACCTCGTCGCGCTCCCTGGGAGTCATGGCGTTCCATTGCTCCCACGTGGGGGAGCGGGGGTCATCCGGATCAAAGACCCAGCGCGAGGGAGCCTTCTCCATGCGGCGAGATGCTAGCAGGAACGGCGCCCAACAACCCGCGTCCCTGGCGGCCTCCCCCAACCCCGGTATCACGACGGCAATGGCCCAGGATCCAGCGACGTCTCCGTCCTCGTTGGAGCAGCTGGTGGAGGCGGACAAGCACCACCGTTGTCGTGGCGTGGGCGCGCAGCACATCTGCGTCCGCGTTGCCGCCGTGGCTGAGCTGCCCACGCGTTTTGGTGCGTTCCGCGTGGTGGCCTTCCATGGCACCAGCGACGGAAAGGACCACATTGCGCTCGTGCGCGGCCACGTCCTGGATGCGGAGGACGTCCCGGTGCGCATGCACTCCGAGTGTCTCACCGGCGACGCGCTGGGCTCCCTGCGCTGTGACTGCCGTGACCAGCTGGAGTCCGCGCTCAAGTCGCTGGGCGGGATGGAGCGTGGGCTGCTGCTCTACCTGCACCAGGAGGGCCGCGGCATCGGGCTGCTCAACAAGATCCGCGCGTACGCGCTGCAGGACCGCGGCCTGGACACCGTGGATGCCAACCTGGCCCTGGGCTTCCGCGCCGACGAGCGCGATTACGCCACCGCCGCGCACATGCTCCACAGCCTGCGCGTCCGCTCCGTGCGGCTCATGACCAACAACCCCGCCAAGATGCATGCGCTGGAGCAGCTGGGCGTGCGGGTCACCGGTCGCATCCCGCACGTGATGCCGCCCAACCCACACAACGTCTCCTACCTGAGGACCAAGGCGGCCCGCGCCGGACACTGGCTGGGCCATCTCCCCGAACAGGATGAACCCATCCTGCGCAGCGGGATGAACCATCCTCGTCATCGCTGATCCCACACCACCCGCGGATCCGCGCCCCGCGCGCAACCCACGATCCCGCCACGCCTTTCCGCCGCGCACCTCTGCCCACGTTGCCGAAGCCGTTGGCAGCGGATATTAATCGTGTAGTTAATTATGCAAATTCTCAGCGTCCAACCAACGAGAAATGAGGGTTGGGTGTCATGGAGCGCGGAAGGCTGTCCTGGAGGAAGTTGGCGGTGGTGATGGCCCTGGCGCTGGGTGCGGCGCGGGCATTGTCCATGCCGTCCTGGGAGCTGATGCGCGGTCCCGCGGGGGTGACGCTGGAGTTGGATCGGAGGATGCCGTTCCCGGTGCCCCGGCCGGAGGACCTGCCGCTGGTGCGCAGCGGAGAGGCCAATCTCGCCGACCTCGTCGACGAGGGACGGCACCAGTGGTTCTTTGACGCGCCGTTGGAGGGAGAGCCCTTTGGCGTGCCCGCCGCGTTGTTTGACCTCCACTTCGGCAACGCGCGCGGCCTGGAGCGCGACCGCCTGTACGAGCTGTTCGAGGTGGTAACCCGCACGGGCCTGGTGCACGTCCCCGGCGAGGAGCTGCCGCGCGGCATCGTGCGCACGCGCGGACAGATGCCGCTCATCACGCAGAACTGCAGCGCGTGTCACAGCGGTGTCGTCGAGAATCAGCTCATCCCGGGCATTGGCAACAAGTGGTACAACCAGGAAGCCATCATTGACCACGCGCGCAACCTGATGCGGGCCTCGGTGCCGCTGTTGTTGGCGCAGGGACCGGCGGGCGCGGAGCTGCTGCGGGAGACCCGTCGACAGATGGCCAAGCTGGAGCGTTACGACGCGCTGTACGGCCGCGGTTGTCGGGACCTGGCGCCGGGCATGATCACCGCGGCGCGCATCTGGCAGATCAGCAGCAAGCTCCTCCACGACCCCGCGCAGCTTGCCACCACCGAGGGCCTGCAGCGCTTCATGTGCGGCGCCACCAAGCCGCCTCCGCTCAACACGCTGCGCTTCCGCAACCTGTTGTTCTGGGACGGCAGCGTGAACTCGTTGTGGGTGGCGCACTGGCCCATGTTCGATTTCTTCGGCTTCGACGACTACGACCGCTGGGACCGCAAGGTCCGCTCGCGCGAGATCCAGGCGCTGGACGCGTTCGTGGTGTTCGGCACGCGCAGTCCGTCGTGGGAGGAGGTGATGGGCACGCCCGTCCGCAAGGACATGGCGGCGCGCGGGCATGAGCTCTTCCACCGCGCCAACAGCTGCGCCTCCTGCCACGGCATCCACGACGAGAGCGGGATGCTGCGTTCCTTCCGTCCCACCATCACGCCCCTGAAGGTCATCCGCACCGACGAGGAACGCGCCGTGGCGGCGTTTGACGAGCTCATGCAGGAGTTTGCGCAGTACGGCTGGGCCTACGTGCCGCGCCTGGACGGCTACCGGGAATACGACCCTGGCTACACGCCCATGCCGTTGTGCAGCCCGTTCCTGAACTTCCCGTACCTGCACACCGGCGCGGTGGGGAGCCTGTACGAGCTGCTGCTGCCCGAGGAGGAACGGCAGCGCGGTTACATCCAGAGTGACGTCGTGGACAAGGTGAAGGTGGGCTACTTTGCGCCTGGGCGTTTCCCGCAGAAGCTGGAGCCACGGGCGAAGCCGCCGCGCATCCTTCCCCGCAACTTCCGCGACGAGCTGGTGCGGGGACACAGCGGGGCGCGGTTCGGCACCACGATGTCGACGTCGGAGCGCTGGGACCTGCTGGAGTACCTCAAGACGCTGCGTTGTCCGGAAGAGGAGGGCGTCATCCAGCCGGAGCGCGCGCGGGTGATTCCCGGTCAGCCGCGCAGCATGGAACGGTCCGCGTCGTTGCAGCCGTGAGCGTCATTCCCTGACGACGTCCAGCTCGTACGTCCAGCGGCCGCGCACGTTGCGCTCACGTCGCAGGTGGAAGGAGCGGCCAAGAACCCCGCTGTGCTGGGGACCGTCTGGCGCGGAGAGCGCCGCGTATCCGCCGGACCGCAAAGAGAGGATCTCGAACCGAAGGGCGTCCCCGCGCGCGTCAATGAGCCAGTACTCCGCAATGCCCGCCACGGCGTATGCGGCCCGAAGGACTTCCGTGTCCTTCCTGACCGAGCTGTCGCTGACCACCTCCACGACGAGCTCCGGGGTCCCCTCGAGCTCAATGAACTCGTCGGCGCGTCCCGCCTTGGAGACTTCACGAAGCTTGCCGGACCGGAACGCATCCCAGGTCGCGAAGATGAAGTCAGGCTCCGTGCTGAGGTTGGCCACGGTGTGCGTCAAGAGGGTGCCGTCCTGGTAGCTCTCCCCCAGCTTCTCATCGACGACGATCTGATAGAGCCGACTCGACACCGCGCCCTTCACCTTGTTGTGGGACTCCAGTGATTCCGGGCTCATCTCCAGGAACACCTCTCCGTCGTAGAAGGTGGCGCGCATCCCCGAGGGGAACTCGTCCGACGTCAGCCACGCACGGAATCCGTTCAGCGAGAAGGCTTCCGGGCGGACGCTGATGGGGATGCCGTCGACGTTGAGGCGCAAGGCGTGCGCAACCATGGGGCCAACGTATCGCAGGGTGCCAAGCGCTGCCACCCACCTCGGTCTCGGGCGCGGTCTTCGGCGTCGTGCTCCGACAGGGACGTGGCATTCCGCACGGCAGCGGCTAGCATGCGCCGCAACCTTTCGGACGGAGGACGCATGCTGCGAAAAATGGGATGCATGGCGCTGGTGGTGCTCGTCATGGGCGCCTGCCAGAAGGCGGACAGCGAGGACATCAAGACCAGTGGCATGCACGCCACCATCACCGCCACCAGCGACGGAGATGGCACCCATGTGCAGGCCGTGCTGCGGGTGGGCGGCGCGGCGTCCAACACCATTGTGCGGCTCAGCAGCGGCGACAAGCTGACCGCCACGGCGGGCGACGAGACCGCGGTCCTCTCGGAGACGCAGATTCTCAGCTACACGTCGTACGCCACCGAGATGCAGTCCGACGCCGACGGGCAGCTCTTCGTGGTGGCGCTGGAGCGCGCCAGCGAGGAGGACAAGGACGCGCTCGAGAATAAGGCCACGCTTCCCAACGGCTTCACCGTCTCCGCACCCGTCGCCAACGCCATCATCAAGCGCTCGCAGCAGCTGGTCATTGACTGGGCGCCCTCCGGGACGTCGGACGAGATGGACATCGTTGTCGACGGGGATTGTGTCCGCGTGGAGACCTTCGACGTTTCCGGCGACCCCGGCACCTTCACCATCAACGCCGGAACCATCAAGGCGCACAACGACCGCGAGAATGAGTCGTGCAATGGCACCATCGTTGTGAAGCGCACGCGCGCTGGCACGCTGGACCCGGCCTTTGGCAGCGGCGTGGTGACCGGAGTGCAGGCCCGTACCATCAACGTCCGCATCGACCCCTGAGGCCTCACGCGCGCGGGCGCCCGTTTGCTAGGGTGCGCCCCCATGAGCGCATCAGAGAACCTCGAGATTGCCCGTCGCTGGCTGACCCTCTTCAACGCGTATGACGTCGACGGTCTGGTCGCGCTGTACGCGGAAGACGCCACGCACACCTCTCCCAAGATCCGCACGCTGCACCCGGATACCGGCGGGAAGCTGGTGGGGCGGGCCAACCTGGAGCGTTGGTGGAAGGACGCCAACAAGCGACTCCCCGGCCTGCGCTATGAGCTCACCGCGCTCACCGCCAACGACGAGCGCGTGTTCATGGAGTACTTGCGCCACGCCCCCCATGAGCCGCCCATGCCCGTGGCCGAGGTGCTGGACATCCGCGACGGGAGAATCGTGGCCAGCCGCGTGTACCACGGGTGACCGGATGCTATGGCGCCTCCCGCCATGAACGTCGTCGACAAGGTTCCCAACCTCCTGGGGTTCACGCCGGAGCAACTCACCGACCACCTCACGGCCCGGGGCGTGGACGTCCCGCTGGATGAGGCCCGTCGGGTGCTCGCGCACGCCATCAGCCTGCGTCCGGATTCCACGGAACGTCGTCGACCGGTGCGCGCCTCCGTGCTCAAGGCGGTGGCCGACCATACGCGGTTGGAGCGGCTGGAGGTCGTCGAGCGCGTGACCGACCCCGTCGACAACTTCTGCAAGTACCTCCTGCGCTCCCCCGACGGCGCGCTCACCGAGGCCGTGCGCATCCCGCTGCACAAGGAAGGCTGCTTCACCGTCTGCCTCAGCTCGCAGGTGGGCTGCGCCATGGGCTGCGCGTTCTGCGCCACCGGGAGGCTCGGGCTCACGCGCAACCTGCAGGCGTGGGAGATGGTGAGCGCGTTCAAGGCCGTGCGTGACGAGGCTCCCGGTCGTGTCACCGGCGCGGTGTTCATGGGACAGGGTGAGCCTTTCCACAACTACGACGAGGTCATCCAGGCCGCGCGCGTGCTCAGCAATCCCTGCGGGGGTCGCATCCGCATGGAGAACATCACCATCTCCACCGTGGGACTGGTGCCGCAGATCCGTCGCTACACGCGGGAGGGACACCGCTTCCGGCTCATCGTCTCGCTCACCAGCGCGGTGGCGGAACGACGACGCACGCTCCTGCCGGTGGCTGGTCGCTTCCCGCTCACCGAGGTGGCCGACGCCATCCGCGAATACGCGCTCAGTCGCGGTGAGCGTGCCACGGTGGCATGGGTGGTGATGGGCGGCCTCAACACCGGTGACGACGAGGTGGCGGAGCTCAAGCGCCTGCTCTCCGACGTGCCGCTGCGCATCAATCTCATCGACGTCAATGAGTCCCGGCCCGACGGGTTCGTGCGTGCCAGCGACGAGGAGCTCAGCGCGTTCCGCGACCGATTGCAGGTGCTGGGCGTGCCGGTGGTGCGTCGCTACAGCGGGGGACGGGAGCGTCACGCGGCGTGCGGGATGCTGGCGGCCACGCGGTTTGGCGAGGCGAACTCCACGGCGAGAACGTGATCAGAACGGGCCCCGGCACGCGGTCACGAATGCAATCCGTTGGTCCTCCCACGTGAATCCGCCAAGGTAGAAGTGGCCATCCTGGTCGACCACCAGCGCGCGTGCGCGTTCTGAACCCGGACCACCGGAGTGGCGCTCATACCGTCGGGAACCGTCGAGTTGGTGCGACATCAACATCAGGTCTCCCGTCGCCGCCGCGGAGAGCACGCTGTCCCGCACCACGAATGCGCCCATGAAGATGTCACCGCGCCACATGACCAGGTCACTCCACAGTACTTGTCCGTCGTCCGAGAGTTGATGAAGGGTCACGGCCTCCTTCTCCTCACCCCAATAGTCTCTCAGGATGGTCTGGGTGGCGACGTACACACGCCCATCATTTCCGACGTGAACGGAGTGCGGGTATTCGTGTTCGTACGTGGCGAGAGAAGTGATCCACTCCTCGGCGCCGTCTGGGCTGAGTCTGACCACGAACGCATCTTGCCCGCTGTGGCCGGGGGGCGGCAGGGAACCGACCGCGCCAAAGGCCAGGTAGATGCTTCCATCCGGTCCCGTGGTGATGCCATCCGCGCTTTCGTAGCCCTCGCTGGGAAGGGTGCGTACCCAGAGCATCGTTCCGTCGGGGGAAAGCCGCGCCGCCAGCGCGTCCGCCGAGCCCACGACGTTCGCGAGCGGGAATCCCTGGTGCGCCGTGCCCGCGATGTAGATGTCGCCATCCGGTCCGGCCGTTGCGTGAGACACCGTGAGGCGCCAGGAGGGTTGAACCTCGATCTGTTCGAGAACCTGGCCGTCGGTGTGCAGCCGCGTCACCACGGTTCTCCCCTCCTCCGCACCCCCGTCAACACGCACGAATCCCTGTCCAATCACGGAGAGTGTGCCGTCATCCGCGGCCAACAGGACCTCCGCGCCTGCCACTGGCGTGCTCCACGCAACGCTGCCGTCGTCGATGCGAAGGACGGTGTTGTCGGTCAGCGCGAACAGACTGTTGGAAGTGTGCACGAGCGCGTGCACTTCACTGTGTTGTCGTAGGAGGAGGGTCCATTTCCAGCTTGATTGTGGCTCCGCGGGGGACTGAGGAACGCAAATCCCGTCCAAGTCCGACGTCAGGGAGTTGAACCCGGCGTCGGGCACGGGCTCGTCCACCTTGCCGGTCCCCCCGGACGTACACCCCAAGGTGATCACCAGCGCCACGACGACAATCCGGTTCATCGCGCGCGTCCCCGGCGGCGGATTGCGAAGAACATGGGGAGCAAGGCGATGGTGGCGGGGACGCTCCACCCGGGTCTGGCGAGCCGACAGACGCACCAAGGAGTCGGAAGGCACCCACCTTCATCCTCCAGCGAGGACAACCGCATCGTTGCGATCTCTCCCCACGCGCTCGCGTTGCCGGCCACGTCGACGAGCCTGGTTTGGATGGCGAGCCACTCCTTGCCCCGGCCACCGACCCCGACCGTCACCTGATGTTCACCGCGGAGGGCGCGCCAGCGAAAGGCCACCGCATCCCGTGCGGGGTCGAGCTGCGTGGGAACCTCACCGTCCCCCGTTCGCGCCAGGAGGTCAAAATAGGAACGCACCTCGTCGACCTCAGCAGGGATCTCGAGGTCCAAGCCAAGGGTCAACGTCTTGCAGCGGGGAGTATCTGGTCCGCGGTCCGTTGGGGGGAACAGCGTGAGCTGGGGACGCGGTGGCGCGGCGTGGTCCGACTCCGACGAGAACTGGATGGCAGCGACGACGTCGTCATAGACCGGGCCCGCGTCGTTGTTGGGCGTGGTGACGATCTCATAGGTCACGCCCGGCTGCGCGCCGGAAACCACGAACGTGCGCGCGAAGGAGGGGGCGGTGACGTCGCTGGCAACCTCGACGAGCTCCACCGGCGGCGTTCCGGTGGGTGAACGCGCCGCGAGATGGAAACCTTCATACGCCGCGGAAGGGTCGAGAAGGAGCGTGCCATTGGCCGGCAGGACGAACGGCAGGTCCATCAACACGATTCCCGGGCGACCAGGACGCGGCTCGCACTCGTGCGCAACCACCTCGATGGGAGCGGTCACCAGCAAGACACCGAGCAGTAAGGCCCGGCCCCAGCATGTCGGGCAGCGGCTCGTGGTGTCGGTGTCGTCCAGTAACGCCAAGCGAACCCCCGGCCCGCACCCCCGTGCGTCGGGAGAGCGTGGCCACAGCATGATGGCCGGATTTTCCACGGTCTCCCTCCGACGGGTGGCCGACGCTTCCGCCCCTCTCCCCGGACCCTCTATGGTCCGCCCATGGCACGCTCCCGACGTCGCTCTCCCGACGGTGCACGCGCCGCACCTCCACCCGCTCCCGTCGTTTCCGACGTGGCGGACCCCTCCACACAATCCGTCACCGTTTCCCTGGGCACGCCGGAAGCACGCACGCACCTGGCGTGGGCGGTGGGATTGCTCGCGTTTCTCGTCGGAATCCTGTGGTTGGCCGCCAATGTCCGCTCGGTCACCGTGCCGCTCGCCGTGGCCTTCGTGATGGCCTACGCGTTGGACCCGGTGGTGGATCGCTTCGAGGCGCGCCGCATCCCGCGCACCGTGGCCATCTTGATCCTCCTCGTCGGGTTCGTGGTCACGCTGACCCTGTTGGTGGTCTTGCTGGGACCGCAGGTGGCGCAGGAGTTCCAGCAGGTGCCCGACAAGGTCCGACAAGCGCTGGACAAGCTCATTCCCTGGGTGGAGAGCACCTTCAAGGTGGAGACGCCGCACAACGTCCGCGACGCCATGGAGACGTTGAAGCAGCGCCTCGTCGGTATCGACGTCAAGGCCATGGTGGCGCCGGCGGGCAACGTCCTCACCGTGCTCTACGGCAGCACCGTGGGCGTGCTCAGCGGGCTGGCCGGCACCCTGCTCATTCCGCTGTTCGCTTTCTACCTGCTGCGTGACTTCGACCTGATCGTGGCGCGCGCCGGAGAGCTCATCCCGCCGCGGCACCGTCCCCCGGTGGGCAGCATCTTCCACGAGATCGACGTCGCCATGGGCTCCTTCATCCGCGGCCAGCTCACCGTGGCCTCGGTGCTGGCGCTGCTCTACGCGCTGGGGCTGTGGGCGGTGGGGCTGCCGCTGGCCCTGCTGGTGGGGCTGATTGCCGGCTTCGGCAACATGATTCCCTACGTGGGCACCACCGTGGGCGTGGTCCTGGCCACGCTGATGGCCGTGCTGGATTGGGGCGGGGTGGGGCACCTGCTCATGGTGTACGCGGTGTTTGTCGTCGTGCAGGGGCTGGAGGGCTGGATCATCACGCCCATGATCGTCGGAGAGTCGGTGGGGCTGTCCCCGTTCCTCGTCATGGTGGCCATCCTGGTGTTCGGTGACCTGTTCGGATTCCTGGGCATCCTGGTGGCCGTGCCTTCCGCCGCCATCCTGAAGATCCTCATGCGCGCGCTCGTGGACCGCTACCAGTCCTCCGCGTTCTTCCGCGCCGCCTGAAGCCGGGTTCTGCTAGCGTGGGTGTGGACCGGGAGGATGCATGGCCAGCGTCGCCCATGACACGCCTTTGCGCGTTGCGTTGCGCGCGGAGTTCGTCCGCCTGGAGCGCGCGGTGCTCCTGGGCAGCGCCATTGTCTACCTGACCGGTCTCGGCATCATCAGCACGCTGGTGGTGCGCGGCATGACGTCGCTGGCGCTGTCCCTGCTCCCGGTGTTGCTCGCGTTCTGCGCGTACGTGCTGGTGGCGCGCGCGTTCCTCAAGCGCGGCAAGGGCACGCGGTGGCTGCCGGTGGTGAATCCGCTCGTCGAGACGCTGGTGCCCACCGCGGTCTTCTTCATCACCACGCGTGAAGCGGGCGCAGCCACCGCCGTCACCGGCTCCACCACCATGCAGGTCTACGCCATTGGCATCATGCTGGCGGTGCTGCGCATGCGCACGTTCCTGCCGCTGGTGGTGAGCGCGGTGTCAACGACGGAATACGCGCTGGTCTACCTGCTGTACGTCAAGGACCAGGTCCCCGTGGAGCTCACCGCCATCAAGACGCTGCAACCCGAGCACGTGCTGGGCGTGCGCGCGGTGATCCTGCTGGTCTCCGGCGCGGTGGGAACGCTGGTGGCCTGGGCGCTGCAACGCGCCGTGACCACCGCCAGCGGTGAGGCGCGTGCGCAGGAGCTGTTCGGGAAGTACCGCCTGGGTGAGCGGTTGGCGTCGGGCGGCATGGGTGTGGTGTTCCGCGCCACGTATTGCCCCGAGGGTGGTTTCCAGCGGCCCGTGGCGCTCAAGCGCATCCACGCGCACCTCGTCGAGAACCCCGAGCTGGTGAAGAGCTTCCGCGACGAGGCCGAGCTGTGCGCGCGTCTGACGCACCCCAACATCGTGCAGGTGCTGGATTTCGGGCGCGTGGAGGACACGTACTTCCTGGCCATGGAGTTCGTGGACGGGATGACGCTCTCCGACCTCCTGCGTCGGTCCCGTGCCGCGGGCATGAAGATTCCACCCCCGGTGGCGGCGTGGATTGGCAAGCAGATCTGCCAGGGCCTGGCCTATGCGCACCGCGGCGCGCGCGACGACAGCGGACAGGTCCTCCACGTCATCCACCGCGACCTCAATCCGCCCAACATCCTGCTCAGCCACGGTGGCGACGTGAAGATCGTGGACTTTGGTATTGCCAAGCCACTGCGGAATGCGGAGGCCACCCTCACCGGTCGCGTCATGGGCAAGATGTCATACATGGCGCCGGAACAGGCGCAGGGGCTGCCGCTGGATGAGCGCTGCGACCTGTTCGCGGTTGGCATCATCCTGTGGGAAGCGCTGGCGCTGGAGCCGCTTTTCCGTCGTGATTCCGACGCTGCCACGCTGCTGGCCCTGCTCAACGACGAGGTCAAGCCTCCCTCGCAGGTGCGTGGCGACGTCTCCGCCGCGTGGGACTCCTGGATGGAGCGCGCGCTCCAGCGCGACCCGGCCCGAAGGTTCCAGTCCGCGCAGGAGATGGGCGACGCGTTGGACGCCATCCTCGACGTGGAGGGGTGGCCGCGCGCGGACGAGGTGGCGGCGTTCCTGGCGTCCGTGCCGCGCACCAGCGTGGGGACCATCACCGCGCCCCCGCCCGACGAGGCGCCCACCGTGAAGATGCGCCCGCCGGTGACCGCCCAGTGACGGCAGGGCTGTTTGTCGTCGTCAGACCGGTTCCCTCGGCGTGGACAGGGGCACGGACGGAGAATGGGCGCGGAAGTCCGTGCCAAGGCAAGGGGCACTCCAGTAGAGTGCTGACGCGGAAGGAGTGGTGATGCACGCGCTGGTGGTTGATGACGATGCGGAGACCTGTGCGCTCATCAGTCGTGCACTGAGCCAGCGCGGGTTCACCGTGGACGTCGCCCACGGCGGTACGGCCGCGTTGGAGTTCCTGGGGAAGACGCTGCCGGACCTCATCATCGTCGACCGCCAGATGCCGGAGATGGATGGACTGGAGCTCCTGCAGAAGGTCCGCGGCAATCCCTTCCTGGCGCAGATTCCAGTGCTCATGCTGACCGCGGTCTCCGACGAGGAGGAGAAGCTCCACGCCTATGAGTCCGGCGTCGACGACTACCTGACCAAGCCCTTCCAGGTGGAGGAGCTGGCGGCCAAGTGCGGTGCGCTCATCCGGCTCGCGCGCAGGAACCTGGAGCGCAATCCCACCTCCAACCTGCCCGGCGCGGAAGCCATTGAGGCGGCCATCCAGACGCGTCTCAAGGCCGGCACACCTACCGCCGTCTGTCACGTCGACCTCGACAACTTCAAGAGCTTCGCCGACAGCTACGGGTTTGACCGCGCCAATGAAGTCATTGCCATGACCTCCCGCGTGCTCGCCGGCATCTGCACCCTCGAGGGCGACGGCTCCGAGTTCGTGGGGCACCTCGGCGGTGATGACTTCGTCCTCGTGCTCTCGGACACCAGCTTCCGCCGCATCTGCGGCCGCATCATCGAGGAGTTCGACCAGCAGCGCGCCAAGTACCACTCCGACGAGGAGATGAAGCAGGGCTACTACGTGGCGCGGGACCGGCGGGGGCGCACCGCGCAGTTCCCATTGCTCTCCCTCTCCATTGCGGCCGTGACCACGGCCAAGCAGCACTTCGTCTCGTCCAGCGCCATTGGTGAGGCCCTCGTCGAGAAGAAGAAGCGCGCCAAGCGCATCCGCGGCAGTTCCTTCGTGGAATAGTGAAATCGTTGCGCTGAGGCGGGTCTTCCACGCAGCGCCTGCGGGTTTCCGCGCTTGAGCCCGCGCGTCATGGCGCCTCCCCGCTGGCCGTTACCTTGCACTGCAAGACGGGAGATTTCCCTGTCCCATGGTGCAGCCCATGACTCCGTCGCTCCGTTCACTCTCCAACCCCATCCGCCTCGGTGGCGTGCTCGGCGTGTTGTTCCTGGCAGGGCCGGGCTCGCTGGAGGGCCTCTCGCTCCTGCTGGTGCACGCGCAGGGAACGCCGCTGGCACCGCTGGTGTCTCCGCAGCTCCACGCCGTCCTGCAACTCGGCGGGTTCTTCATGCTCGTCATCTGGGGGTTCCTGACGCACGCGCTGCCGGGGATGCTCATGGCGGATTCCCGTCGGACGGAGGCCATCCGCGGGCCCATTGTGGCCTTTGCCGTGGCGTTGATGGCGTTGTGGGTGGGGGAGGCGGCGCACGCGTCGACGGGGATCCTCAACGTGCTCTGGGGCGCGGGCATGGCGGCCAACCTCTGGGGCACGTGGATCCTCCTCGGCGCCGTGCGTACCGCCCGTCGGAGCTGGCGTGAGCGGCCCCATCCCCTCCTCGTCATTCCGCTGGTGCTCTTCCCCGTGGCGTGGGCGCTGCTGTGGGCCGGCGGGGTCGGGTTTGACGTCGGAAACGCGGGCGTGGAGCTCATGCTGCTGGGCGTGGTGGCGCCCATCATCCTGGCCATGAGCTACCGCATGTTCAGCGCCATGATGGGCATGCAGCTCCCCCGCCCGCGTTGGTTCGACGCCGGGATGCTGCTCTGGTCCGTGGCCGTGATCGCGCGCGTGGCGGGGGCGTGGTTCCCGCTGCTGCGCGTGTTCTCCGTCGGTGTCCTCGTCGTCGCGGGCGTGCTGATTGCGGTGGCGCTGCGCATCTTCGAGCGGGAGCGTGTGGTGATGCTGGACCGGGAGGCGCGCGGCCAGCGCCAGGTGATGCAGGTCCATGCCATGGTGGCGTGTGCGCTTCTCGTCGTCAGCGCGGTGGTGCAGCTGCTCGGGGCCACGGGAGTGCTGCCGGGCAATCCGTTCTACTGGCAGGACGCGGGACGACACCTCTTCGCCATCGGCTTCTGCCTCATCCTGGTCATGGGCATCATGCAGCGCGTGTTTCCCAACTTCCTGCGTGGGCGCGCCTCGTCGGTGCCGTGGATGTACGCGAACCTGGGGCTGGTAGGCGCGGGATTGTGTCTGCGACTGACCGAGCCGTTCCTGCCGGAGACCGCCCTCGTCGTGCGTGTGGCCGCGTGGCTGCTCTACCTGGGTGTGCTGGGCTTCAGCATCCACATGCTCCGTGGGATGTTCCTGCCTGCACTGGAGGCACCGCAGATGGTGGTGGGCATTCGCGTGTCGCGCTCGACGGAGGTCCGGGTCCCGTCATGAAGGGTTGGGCGCTGGCGTTCCTTGCGGTGACGGTGCTGCTGGGGTTGCTGCTCCGCGCGGAATTCGTCACCGGCTGGCTGGCGGCGCATGACCTGCAATTCACCCATCTCCGTCACGCGCACTCCCACCTGGGTTTCTGGGGTGTGCTCACGTTGGTCTGGTGGGCGGTCGCCCGTCGGGAGAACGCGACGCTGGTCTCCCGCGCGGGCGTGGCGTTCTACCTGGCGTGCTCCGCCGTCGTGGGAACCCTGTTCGCGTTCCTGGGCTACCGCGCACTCACCGGCGCGCTCTCCGGCGTGATGGCCGCGTTCTGGCTCATGACCAGCTGGCGACAATTCCGCATGCGCCTCCCCGCCTCCTGGCTCGACGCCACGCCGCCCGCCATGCTCATGGCCACCTTGCTGGTTCCCGTCGTGGCGCTCACGGCAAGGAAGGACCCCGCGTTCTCGCGCTCGCTGGCGCACGTCTTCATTGGCGGGCTGATGCTGACGGGTTTCCTCCCCGTGGCGTGGGCCGCGCTGCGCGTTCCCCGACGACAACCGGTGTGGCTCTACCTGATCCTCGCCGAGTCCTTGGCCGCGTTCATGGCGTTCCCGGAGCACATGAACATCGTCGGTGCGGTGATGGGGGCGGGTTTCTCCGTCGTGCTCGTGCAGAACCTCGTCGGGGCGCGGCTACCCATGCACCTGCGCATCACGTGGCTGGGGCTTCCGGTGATGGTGGCCCTGTGGGTGATCTTCCCGTTCTTCCGCGGTGATCCTTGGCGTGTGGCCGGCATCCACTTCATGGTCCTCGGGGCGATGCTTCCCTCGTTCCAGCACGCGCTGGTTCCCGACGTGCCCTTCGGCATCCGCCTTGCCTACCAGGTGACGCTCTGGCCCATGCTCGGCAGCATCGTGGCGCCACTGGTGCTTCCGTGGAGCGGTTGGCCCAGTGTGGCGGCGGTGACGGCGGGAGGGTTTGTCTTCGTCGTCGTGGCAGCGGTGATGGTGCTCCTGGCCCGACGGGTGGGAGGCGGAAGGGCGCCGCAGGTTGTGACATCATCCACGCTGTGACGCGCCCGCTCTACGTGATTGCCGCGCCGGACGTGAGGCCCCTCCTGGAGCCGTTGCTCGCGCTGCGTCGGGCGGAGGGACTCGCGGTCCACTTCCTGCTCGAGCAGGACCTCCCGCTTCGTGACGACGTGCGCGACGGATACGTGCTGCTGGTGGGGCACCCACGCGGGGATGGCGCGTTGAGGCTGCGCACCGTCAGTCACCCGCCGCCCTACCGGCACATGCGCACGCCCTTCCACGGTGACCACGCGCTGGTGCATGGTCATGTCGAGGTGTCGCCGCGCTTTTCCGTCGGGAGATTGCCGGCGCGCACCACGGAAGAGCTGCGGACCCTGGTGGCGCACACGTCGTCACCCGCGCGGATGGCCCCGCCCGTGGCGCATCTCATCGACGGAGATCCCAAGTGGGCCACCGCCATCAACAAGGCGTGCAACGTCCTGGCGGACCACTTCTCACGGCTGCCGCTGCCCGGCCTCGAGGTCCAGCGCACCAGCTTCAACCCGGACTGCACCGTCGGGCGGGAGACCCTGCACGCGCGGTTGCGAGAGGGCGCGCGACTGGTGGTCTACGTGGGCCACGGCCAACCCACGTCGGTGGACGGCGTGGATGCGCGCAACCTGCCGTGCTGTCACGACGGACGGGACCTCCCGCTCGCGGTGCTGGCGTGTTGTCACGCGGGGCGCCTGGACAACGACGAGCGTGGTCTCTCCGAGGAATGGCTCCTCGCGCCCGGTGGACCCCGTGCCGTGATTGCCGCCAGCAACGTCAGTGATCCCAGACTGAATCCCGCCTTCGCGCTCGCCATCTCCCGCGACGCGGTGCGTCCAGGTGCGCGCGCCGGTGACGCGTTCCTCGCCGGGCTGCGAGCGGTGCGCGACGGGGGCGCGGGTGTCGTCGTGGGTGCGCTGCGGGCGTTGGCACCGGCGCGCCTGCGTCACGCCCACCTGGGCCTGTACAACCTGCTGGGTGACCCCTCGCTCCCGCTGGGACGTTGACGCTCCCGCCGAGGCAGGTGTGTGATCCCGCAACTCCCACTCCAACGAGGTCGCCTGCCGTGGTCGACGCCGCCAATCCCTTCCGTGAAGGTCTCACCCAGGAGCGCATCCCGGAGCCGTGCACCGTCGTGATCTTCGGCGCCAGCGGTGACCTCACCAAGCGCAAGCTGGTTCCCGCGCTCTACTCGCTGGCGCGCGACCGCATGCTCTCCCGTTGCGCCATCGTCGGGTTCGCTCGTCGGCCGCTGGAGAACGTGTTCCGCCAGCAGATGCTGGAAGGTGTCAATGAGCACGCGCGGCGGCGGCCGGTGCACCCGGAGATGTGGGAGTCCTTCTCGTCGAGAATCCACTATCACCAGGGCGCGTTCGACCAGCTGGAGGACTACGTCTCCCTTAAGCGCACGCTGGAGGAGGTGGAGAAGCAGAACAACATCCCGCCCAACCGCGTCTTCTATCTCTCCACGCCACCGTCGTCGTTCGGCACCATCGTGCGCAACCTGGGCGCGGCGGGCCTGGTACCCAAGGATGGACCCCACTACGCGCGCGTGATCATCGAGAAGCCGTTTGGCGTGGACTACGAGTCCGCCCAGAAGCTCAACCGCGAGCTGTACGAGGTTCTCGACGAGAACCAGATCTATCGCATCGACCACTACCTCGGTAAGGAGACCGTCCAGAACCTCCTCGTGTTCCGCTTCGCCAACGCCATCTTCGAGCCGATGTGGAACAACAGGTATGTCGATCACGTGCAGATCACCGGCGCGGAAGCGCTGGGTGTCGAGGGGCGCGGCGGCTACTTCGAGGAAGCGGGCATCCTGCGTGACATGGTGCAGAACCACCTGCTGCAGGTGCTGTGCCTCGCCGCCATGGAGCCGCCGGTGGCGTTTGACGCCGACAGCGTCCGCGACGAGAAGCTCAAGGTCCTCCGCGCCCTGCGGCCCATGAAGACCGCCGACGTCAAGAACCACGTCGTGCGCGGGCAGTACACGTCGGGAAGCGTGCTCGCGAAGCGGGTGCCCGGCTACCGCGAGGAGGGCGGCGTCGATCCCCAGAGCAACACCGAGACGTACGTGGGGCTGGAAATCCACATCGACAACTGGCGCTGGTCCGGCGTGCCGTTCTACCTGCGCAGCGCCAAGCGTATGCCCAAGCGCGTCACCGAGGTGGCCATCCACTTCAAGGCCAATCCGCTCTCGCTGTTTGGGAGCGAGTCGGTGGTGCAGAACATCCTCGCGGTGCGCATCCAGCCCGACGAGGGCATCAGCCTCAACTTCGGCTCCAAGGTGCCCGGTCCCGCGGCGGCGGTGGCGCCGGTGAGCATGGAGTTCCGCTACGCGTCCAGCTTTGGCGCGGAGCCGCCGGAAGCCTACGAGCGACTCCTGCTGGACTGCATGCTCGGCGACGGAACGCTCTTCACGCGCGGTGACTGGGTGATGGAGAGCTGGAAGTACGTCAGCGCCATCCACAGGGGCTGGGAGGAGCTGGGTGGGGAGCCCGCCACGTATGAGGCCGGAACGTGGGGTCCGTCGGAGTCGGAGGCCATGTTGTCGCGCAGTGGTCGCGCGTGGAGGCGCCCGTGACCACGCCCCAGAACCTGGATCGTTTCTCGCGTGGCGAGGAGATCGGCGTCGACGTGGCGTCGATTGAGCGCGAGTTCGCTGCGTTGTGGCGTGCCGCGGGACAGACCGACGAGCGCGCCCCGGAACGCAAGCCCGTCACGCGCGCGTGCCTCGCCAACCTCGTGACGTGGGTGGAGGAGGAGAGCACCGTCCCGCGCGTGAAGGAGGCTTTTGACACGCTGGTCCTCAGTGTTCCCGCACGCGTCCTCGTCCTGAGACCGGAAGCCTCCGCGCCGGGCCAGAAGGAGTTCGAGAGCTGGATCAGTGCCAACTGCATCCTCGCGCCCGGTGGCGGAAAGCTGGTGTGCAGCGAGGAGGTGACGCTCGTTGCGCGTGGTCGTGGCGTGGAGCACTTTGGTCCGGTGGTGCGCGCGCTCCTCGTGCCCAACGTGCCAACGATGATCTACGCCGCCGACGCGCCGCAGCGTGCCTTCGCCGCACTGCAGCCGTTGCTCAAGCTGTGTGACCGGCTCATCGTCGACACCGCGGAGGTGGTGCAGGGCGGACAGCTCAAGGCCATCTCCCGGCTGATTCCCAACGCACCCTCCACCGTCGACCTCGGTTGGCTCACGCTGGCTTCCTTCCGCACCACGCTGGCCAGCGTCTTTGACACCGACGAGGCCGTGAACGCGTTGAAGACGCTCAGCGAGGTGCGCCTGTTTGCCCCCAAGGCGCGCATGGCGAACCGGCTGCTCTTCCTCGGCTGGCTCTCGGAGCGACTCGGCTGGGGGCCGCCCAAGCGCTGTTCCACGTCGGAAGCGGTGGCGCGAGGGTTGCCCGCTCAGGGGAGCGCGTTGCTGACGGTGGAGGCGCCGCACGGCCCGGTGTTCCTGCGCATTGACCAGGTTGTCCCCGACGAGGTGGAACCCCAGGCCCCGACGATCCTCGAACTCGTCACGAAGTCCGGGTTGGTGAAGCTGACCCGTGGACGCGGCGCCATGCTCACCGTGGAGTCGTTCGGTCAGCCTCCGCGCGTCGTGGCGCTGGATCCTCCCTCGCTGGGTGAGCGCATTGCGCGGGGCATGGGGCCGCGGGCGCGGGATCCCATCTTTGATCGCGCGTGGCCTCGTGCGTTGGCCATGTGGGAAGCAGTGGAGCGCCCGTGATGGCCACGCTCAACATCTCTCCCACCGCCCACGACGTCACCACCGCCGCGCACGCACACCTGTTGAACGTGCTTCGCCAGGCGTTGTCCGCGCGCGGCACCGCCAGCGTGGCGCTCTCCGGCGGAAGCACACCGCAGCAACTCTACGCGCGCATGGCCGCGGACAGCGGTGGCGTCGACCTCCGTCGCGTGCACTGGTTCTGGGGCGACGAGCGCGCCGTGCCCCCCGATCAGGTCGACAGCAACTACAAGATGGCCTGGGACACGTGGCTGGCGCGCAGCGGCATCCCGGAGGACCACATCCATCGCATGAGGGGCGAGGTCGCGGACGTGGACGCGGAGGCGGCGCGTTACGAGGAGCTCCTGGAGAAGACCCTGGGCACTCCGCCCGCGCTCGACGTCATGCTGCTCGGCATGGGCGACGACGGACACACGCTCAGCCTCTTCCCCGGCACCCCGGCCACGCAGGAGGAACAGCGTTCCGTCGTGGCGCTCCACGCCGGGGCGCCCAAGCACAAACGCATCACCATGACGGCGCCCGCGGTCCGGTCCGCGCGCGAGGTGATGGTGCTGATGACGGGGCAGGGCAAGGCGGAGCGGCTGCTCGAGGCGTTGGAGGGACCGCTCAAGCCCCAAGCGCTGCCCGTCCAGCTGGGCTTGCGTTTGCATCCCCACGCCCGTCTGTTCTGCGACGAGGCCGCGGCATCACGACTGGCGCGCAGGTCCTGAGCATTTGCCTCCGCGCGGGCTTGCGTGCATATCGCGGGTGGGCGGAATCACCTCGGAGAGGTTGGCATGAAGGTCCTGGCTGGAGACGTCGGTGGCACCAACACGCGCCTCGCGCTCGTCGAGAACGGGGAGGTCGTCGTGGATCGACGTTATCCCTCGGCGGATCACGCGGGGCTGGAGGGCATTGTCCAGTTGTTCCTCAAGGCCGCCGGGGAGATGCCGGAGCGCGCGTGTTTTGGCGTCGCCGGTCCCGTCGAGAATGACGTGTGCCGGGTGACCAATCTGCCCTGGGTGGTGGACGCCCGCGCCATCGAGAAGGCCACCGGAATCAAGCGCGCCCGCGTGGTGAATGACTTCTACGCCGCTGCCCTCGGCGTCACCGTGCTCAGCGCGGGGCAGACGGTGCAGCTGGGCGGGAAGCAACCGCACCCCACCGGTCCCATTGCCGTCCTCGGCGCGGGCACCGGTCTGGGCGTGGCGTTCCTGGTGCACAACGGTCTCGCGTACGACCCCATCCCGTCGGAGGGCGGGCACCGCGACTTCGCGCCGCGCAATGACGTCGAGATCCGCCTGCTGCAGTTCCTGACCCGCCAATTCGGCCGCGTGAGCTATGAGCGCATCTGCAGTGGTCCCGGCCTCAAGAACCTCTACGAGTTCTTCGAGTCCGAGCATCCCAACGACGTCAACCCGGTCACGCGCGCCGCCATGGAGACGGAGGATCCCGCCGCGGTGGTCTCACGACTGGGACTGACGGAGAGCGACCCGTGTTGCGCCAAGGCACTGCACACCTTCGTCAGCATCCTCGGCGCGGAGGCGGGCAACCTGGCGCTGCAGGTGGTGGCCACCGGCGGTGTGTACGTCGCAGGCGGCATTCCCCCGCGGCTCATCAACAAGCTGACCGACGGGACCTTCCGGGCCGCCTTCGAAACCAAGGGCCGGCTCTCGCCGATGGTGAAGGAGATCCCCGCCTACGTCGTCATGGAGCCCCATCTTGGGCTGCTGGGCGCGGCGGTGGCGGCAAGCCGGTTGTGATCAGAGCGTGCGCAGGTAGGCAATCAGCGCAAGCTGGTCGGCGCGCGAGAGGTGGGAGCCCTGGCCCATCTTGTTGGTGATCACCAGGCGCGTGACGACGTCATCCAGCGTCTCCATGGACCCGTCATGCAGGTACGGCGCCGTGCGGGACAATCCATCCAGCACCGGCGTCTGGAACTGAGGGCCCGTGCCCACGTCGTGATTCAGGTTGTCGGTGCCATGCGCCCCTGCGTGACACGCGGCGCAGCCCACCGCCGGGTCATGGAAGATCTCCTTCCCGCGCGCAACCTGCGCCGCGGTCTCGTCGTCGTTGGGCATGACGTGGTCGGGCTTGCGGAGCGTGTCAATGAACGCGAAGAGCTGACGCCCCTCCTCGCCGTTGATGCCGTCGCCCACCATGACCTGTGTCACCGTGGTGCTCATGTCCCCGAACGTGGCGAACTCACCGTCCCAGTGGAACGGCGCCGTGTCCGCGATGCCGGCGTGGTCCAGCGTGGCGCCCGCCAGCGAAGGCGTGTTGCGCGTTCCCTTGGGCGCTTCCCAGAGGCGGTTGTCGGTCCGCCCGTCGACGTGACAGTAGGCGCAGGTGATTCCCACGCGCGTCATGTCCATGTTGGTCCCGTCGTAGAACATGCGACGCCCGCGCTGCGCGTCGTTGCTGAGCGTGGTGGCGGCGTAGGACAGCGTGGTGACCTTCAGGTCGGCGGTGTTGAAGACGATGCAGCTTCCCTCGGGGCGCAGGTTTGGCACCTCGATCACCGAGACGGTGAGGTCGGAGGCGTTGCGGATCAGCATGTGATTGCCGTCGGGCGTGAGCGCCAGGCCATCCGCACCGTGACCCACGCGGGCCGTGGCAAACGGCGTCTCACACGGCGCGCCGCCGAATGCGCTGCGACCCCAGATCACCAGTCGACGCGAACCACGGAACAGCACGGCGGTGGCCGCCTCTCCGTCGAGCAGCGCGGTGGCTACCGGCTCACTCAGCGGCTCGGAGTCGGTGGTGGTCTGCAGCAGCGGCCATGACTTCGGGGTTGCCACGGGTCCCACCGTCTCCACGCCCACGGTGGGCTGCGGCTTGGGTCCGTAATAGACGTTGGCCACCGGTCCGGAGCTGGTGACAAAGCCCATCCTTCCGTCGCCACTGCGAGCCAGGTTGATGTGCGGGATCAGGAACTCGTTGCGCGAGGGCACCGCCGTCACGCTGTGCATGAGCGAGGGAACCATGGGGCTGCCCGTGAGCCCCGCCTCTCCCTCCAGCTGCAGCTTGTCCACGGTCGACGTCGTGAGATCCAGGCGCACCGCTTCCGGACGCACGCGGTCGGTCACCAGCACGGCGTCGGAGCCGCTGGCCGCAATGCCATGGGGCCACGCCAGGTTCAGCTCGTGACGACGGAGGGTGTTGCCGCTGGGCAGGTCCACCGTCACCAGCGCGCCCTCTCCCGCCAGCACCACCGCCACCGTGGTGGCATCCAGTGACACCACGCCCTGCGGCTCCACGCCGACGGGAATCCGGCTCATCACGGTTCGCGTTGGCAGCGCCACCGCGACGATGGAGCGGTCATACGGCAGCGTGATCACCGCGTTGGGGCCATTCAGCGTCATCTGTCCCGGCGTACCGCCCAGCGCCACCGTCTGACGGTTGCCGGTGACGCGGTGGAGGATGACCAGGTCGTCGTGCTCCGTGTCCAACACCAGGATCTCATCCAGCGGTGTCGACGTGATGGTGGAGCTCGTCGGGAAGTGCGCCAGACGGGGCGGCGCGTTGCAGCCAAGCAGCAGGAGGCACCCGGCCAGGGCGGCCGTGGCGGTACGCAGGCAAGCTTTCATGGGACCCCTCGGTTCAAAGACCGGCGCGACCTTGAGCAAATGGGGTGCCACGCGCCCGCGTCACGTTCAACATCGCCGGGGCGGATGTGCGCGCTCGTCGACACGAGTCGCCAACAACGCCCATCGCGTCCCACGTCATGCCCTGTGCTGGACGCGCACGGACCTGATGCTCGCGCGCATCACCTCCGCCACGAACGTCACGCCCGCCCGGCGGCAACGCCGCGTTTCCCGCCATACGCGCACGTGGCTTCACGTTTGCACAGCGGCGCGGAATGCACGGGGGTGAACATGGTCGACAACATGGTGACGAAGCGTGGTGCGGGGCGGGCGTCAAGGCGGATTGCCGCGGGGCTGGGCTTCTGGCTGCTCCTGCAGTCGGCGAGCTGTGGTGAGACGGACAGGCGTTTGTGTGAGGCCATGGACGTGACGGGCCAGTGGGAGCTGAATGGTGAAAGCTCCTTCCGCATCAGCGGTACGCAGAATGACGTCGTCGCCACGTGGAGTCGCGGGAGCCTCTTCTCCGACGAGGAGGAGGTGCTGGACATGTTGATGTGGCCCGCGGACCGCGACGAGTTCCGTCGGGAGATCGTCTTTGGTGAAGGGGAGACCATCCAGGATCCCGCCGACAACATCTCGCCGGAGACGGGGCTGACCAAGGTCTATGTCGCTGGTCCGTCGAAGGACTGCTGGCTCCGCTTCCCGGAGGCGCGCTGCCAGCTCCATTACCGCCTGCGCCTCACCGGTACCGCCGGCTCGTCGCAGATGCGCGGTGCCGTCGAGGTCTGGCGCATCAGCTGGGCGTTCTTCGTCGGAGAGATCTCGGAGGAGGTGCGCGACTTCGTGGTGACTGTCACCCGCAACCAGCCGCTGGTCCGGAAGGAAACCTGTGGCGTCGTGACAACCAGCACCGGCACAGCTGACGGCGGCACGGAGACCTCCGGAAGTGGCGGTGGCTGTGGTGGCGGCACCTACCGCTCCTCGGGAGACGGCGGTGATGACGGTTGGAGCACGTCGTCGTCGTCAAGCAGCGGGGGATGGTGGGAGGAGACGTCCAGCACGTCGTCGTCGTCCAGCAGCAGCGGCATGGTGGGCAACGACGATGACGGAGGCACGCCGGAAGAGAGCACCTCCGCGGGCAGCTCCAGTGGGGAGGTTGGTTTCTCGTCATCGTCGTCGGGTTCTGGCGGTGGCACCACCAGCTCGTCCGGCGGTGAGGCGCATGACGCAGGGACCGAGGACGCGTCTCCCGACGTGGACGCGGGTGAGCCCGAGGATGCCGCGGTGCGCGACGGATCGGTGGACGACGCGGGCTGAACCGGTTTTGCCTTGCCGTCGGTCCCCTCGCCGGGCCATGGTCCTTCGCATCCATCTGGCGGAGGGGCCTCCATGACGGAAAAGAGCAAGATTGGTCTCGTGGGTCTGGCGGTGATGGGTGAGAACCTCGCCCTCAACATCGAGGAGAAGGGGTTTCCCATCTCGGTGTTCAATCGCACCGTCGAGAAGGTCGACGCGTTCGTCGCCGAGAACAAGGGCAAGAAGTTCATCGGTGCGCGCTCACCGCAGGAGCTGGTGGCGTCGCTGGAGCGGCC
The DNA here is from genome assembly GCA_040752415.1 of Myxococcota bacterium. Lineage (GTDB taxonomy): Bacteria > Myxococcota > JACRCW01 > JACRCW01 > JACRCW01 > JBFMGU01. The sequence continues at coordinate 8,434 of JBFMGU010000069.1, read as the reverse complement.
GCGAAGGATCATCATGATGGTGAAGGCCGGCGCGCCGGTGGAATCCACCATCGAGACCATTGCCCCGCTGCTGGAGCCGGGCGACATCCTCGTCGACGGTGGCAATGAGCATTTCACCAAGACGGAAGCGCGCATCGCCCGCCTGCAGCCCAAGGGCATCAACTTCGTGGGCATGGGCGTGTCCGGTGGTGAGGAGGGCGCGCGTCACGGTCCTTCGCTGATGCCCGGTGGTGACAAGGCCGCGTGGGAGGCGCTCTCTCCCATCCTCACGAAGATCGCCGCCCAGGTCGACGACGGACCGTGCGTCACGTACATCGGCCCCGGCGGCTCCGGTCACTACGTGAAGATGGTGCACAACGGCATTGAGTACGGCGACATGCAGCTCATTGCCGAGGCCTACGACGTCCTCAAGACGCTCGGCGGTCTTACCAACGCGCAGCTGGGCGAGGTGTTCGAGGAGTGGAACAAGGGTGAGCTGCAGAGCTTCCTGATCGAGATCACCGCGCGCATCTTCCGCAAGAAGGACGTGGACACCGGCAAGGACCTCCTCGACGTCATCGTCGACACCGCCAGCATGAAGGGCACGGGCAAGTGGACCGTGCAGGACGCCGCGGAGCTGGCTTCACCGGTCCCCACCATTGCCTCGTCGGTGGATGCGCGCTCCATGTCCGCGCAGAAGGCGCTGCGGGAGAAGGCCGCCGGCATCCTCAAGGGACCCACGCCCGGGCCCGTGGCAGGCGTTGACCAGAAGCGCCTCGTCGACGACGTGCGCCAGGCCCTCTACTGCGCCAAGTGCTGCTCCTACGCGCAGGGCATGAACCTGCTGCGCACCGCGTCCAATGAGCGCAAGTGGGAGCTCCGTCTCGGCGAGCTGGCGCGCATCTGGAAGGGCGGCTGCATCATCCGCGCGCAGTTCCTCGGTCGCATCAAGGCCGCGTATGACAAGGATGCGCAGCTGCCCAACCTGCTGCTGGACCCCGGCTTCGCCAAGGAGCTCGCGGACCGGCAGGATGCGTGGCGTCGGGTGGTCTCGCTTGCAACGCTGCACGGCGTGGCGCTGCCCACCACGGGCGGGTCGCTGGCGTATTATGACTCGCTCCGTCGAGAGCGCCTGCCGGCGAACATCATCCAGGCCCAGCGTGACCTCTTTGGTGCGCACACCTACCAGCGCATCGACCGTCCCGGTGACTTCCACACGGAGTGGTGACATTGGCACCCAAGTCCGTCGTCGTCGAACAGGAACGTCTCAACGAAAACCGCGCAGGCCGCAGCCGTTGGCGAAGGTGGGGACCATACGTCTCCGAGCGCGCCTGGGGCACCGTGCGGGAGGACTATTCTCCTCGAGGAGACGCCTGGAGCTTCCTCACGCACATTGACGCGCGCAGCAAGGCGTACCGTTGGGGTGAGGACGGGATTGCCGGCATCTGTGACCGCGACCAGACCCTCTGCCTGGCGCTGGCGCTGTGGAACGAGAAGGACGTCATCCTCAAGGAGCGCCTCTTCGGTCTCACCGGCCCGGAGGGAAGCCATGGTGAGGACGTCAAGGAGCTCTACTACTACCTCGAGGCCACGCCCACCTCGAGCTACCTGAAGTACCTCTACAAGTACCCGCAGGCGGAATACCCGTACGTCGAGCTCGTCAACGAGAACGCACGTCGTCGGGATGAGGCGGGGGAGTATGAGCTCATTGACGCCGGCGTGTTTGACGGTGACCGCTACTTCGACGTGTACGTCGAGTACGCCAAGGCCGGCCCCGACGACATCCACTGTCGCATCAGCGTTCACAACCGCGGTCCCACGGAAGCGCCCATCCACGTGCTCCCCACGCTGTGGTTCCGCAACACCTGGGCCTGGTCCGACGGTCCGCATGACCTCCCGTCGATCACCGCGGGCAGCAACCACCTCCTGGCGTCACATCGCACGCTCGGCAACTGGTCCCTGTATTACGACGGGAAACCGGAGCTGCTCTTCACCAACAACGAGAGCAACAAGGAGCGCCTCTACGACGTCCCCAACACCACGCCGTACGTGAAGGACGCGTTCCATGATCGCGTGGTCCACGGTCGCAAGGCGACGGTGAACCCGGAGAACACCGGCACCAAGGCCGCGTTGTGGTACCAGGCGCGTGTCCCGGCGGGCGGCACGGTCACCTTCCACCTGCGGCTCACCAACCACCAGCACGCGGAGCCGCTCAAGGACACCGTCGACGTGCTGGCGGACCGTGCGCGGGAGTGCGTGGATTTCTACGAGCACATCCAGGGCCCCAAGCTCTCCGACGACGCGCGCCTCATCCACCGCCAAGCCTGCGCGGGCCTGCTGTGGACCATGCAGTTCTACTACTACGACGTCGACATCTGGCTGCGCGGAGACCGCAACGACGCGCCGCCGGAGCGCAAGCTGCGAGGGCGCAACCGTCACTGGCAGCACGTGAACGTGGCTGACGTCATCTCCATGCCGGACAAGTGGGAATACCCCTGGTTCGCGGCGTGGGACCTGGCCTTCCACTGCGTGGCGTTGGCCAACGTCGACGTGGAGCTGGCCAAGGCGCAACTGAAGCTGATGGTGAAGGAGTGGTACCAGCATCCCAACGGGCAAATCCCCGCGTACGAGTGGGAATTCAGCGACCTGAATCCGCCCGTGCACGCGTGGGCCACGTTCCAGGTCTACAAGACGGAGGCGCGCAAGACGGGGAAGCGTGACCGCGTCTTCCTGGAGCGCATCTTCCACAAGCTGCTGGTGAACTTCGCGTGGTGGGTGAACCGCAAGGACAGCGAGGGCAACAACGTCTTCGAGGGCGGCTTCCTGGGGCTGGACAACATCTCGCTGTTTGACCGCAGTGAGCAGCTGCCCGGCGGATGGAAGCTGCAGCAGGCCGACGCCACGGCGTGGATGGCCATGTACTGCCTGGACCTCATGCGCATTGCGCTGGAGCTCGCCTTCGAGAACAGCGCGTACGAGGACATGGCCAGCAAGTTCTTCGAGCACTACCTGTACATCGCGCGGGCCATCAATGAGGGTGACCGGGAGACGCCCGCGCTCTGGGACGACGAGGAGGGCTGGTACTACGACGTCATCACCATGCCGGGGCGTGGTCACAAGCCGCTGCGTGTGGCCAGCCAGGTGGGGCTCATCCCGCTCTTCGCGGTGCACGTGTTGGAACCGTACGTGTTCGACAAGCTGCCCAACTTCGCGCGGCGCTTCCACTGGTTCCTGGGACGACACCCGGAGCTCGCGGGGAGTCTCACTCGCGCGGAGAACGGTCGCGTGACGTTGTCACTGCTGGACCGCACCAAGCTGGAGCGCGTGCTGCACCGGCTGCTTTCCGAGGAGAAGATGCTGAGCGCCTACGGCCCGCGCTCGCTCTCCAAGGAACACCAGCGCCAGCCCTACCGGTTCAACGGCATGGAGGTGGGGTATGAGCCCGGCGAGGCGGTGAGTCGCATCAAGGGCGGCAACAGCAACTGGCGCGGGCCCATCTGGTTCCCCACCAGCTACCTGCTCATCCGCGCGTTGTTGCGCCTGCACCGCTGTTACGGCGACAGCTTCCAGGCTCCCTGCCCGACGGAGGGTGGCCCGCGGATGAACTGTCAGCAGATTGCGCGTGAGCTCAGCCGTCGCATGGTGCGCATCTTCGAGCGCGACGAGCAGGGGCGTCGTCCGGTGTGGGGCAAGCGCGACCGTTACCAACGTGACCCGCACTTCCGCGACCACATCCACTTCTACGAGTACTTCCACGGCGACACGGGCGAGGGCCTGGGCGCCTCCCACCAGACGGGATGGACCGCGTTGGTGAGTGACCTGCTGATGCGCGTGTATGGTCGCGGTGAAACCGAGGAACGGCAACCTGCGGCGGTGGGACAGAAGCATGACGTTGAAGCTTGAAGTTGGTGCGGGCAAGAAGCAGCGCGCGGGCTATCTCCACCTGGACGTGCGTGCGCTCCCCGGCCTGGACGTGCGCGGCGTGACGACGTCACTTCCGTTCAAGGACGGCAGCCTGGAGGAGGTGTACAGCCGCCACGTGCTGGAGCACTTCACGTTGCGGGAGGCGGTGGAGGTGCTGTTGGAGTGGCGTCGGGTGCTGCGTCCGGGTGGCAGCGTGTACATCATCGTCCCGAACATGTTGTGGCACTTCAAGCAAGTGCTCGAGGGCACGCACGAGAGTGTGTACACCAAGGAGAGCGGGAAGAACGCGCGCTATTGGGGGATGGGCAGCATCTACGGCTGGCAACAGGACGAGTATGACCTGCACAAGTTCGGCTACTGGCCGGAGCTGTTGGGGGACCTTCTCGTCGAGTGCGGCTTTGATTCCCCGGTGGACCTGACCAACAAACCGGAGAGCCTGGAGAAGGCGCCGTGGCACCTGGAGATGCGCGCGGTGCGTGGTGACCACGTGCGCAACCCCGACCGCTTCCGCACGCTTCTCGACGTCAAGCACTGACTTCGCGGGCGCCAGCCCTTTCGGACTGCGGTATGAAGTACCGCTTTCCCTCGGGCCTCGTCGCGCGCTTGCCGCTTTCTCTCGGTCTTCGCTGCGCGCTTGCCGCTTTGGGAGTGCGGTCTGCAATACCGCTTTCCCATCAGTGCACTGACGACCCCGCTCAACGCACCCGTGCCACGATGGCGTCGGCGAGTCGTTCCAACGCCGGCGGGTATTCCATCAGGAACAAAGAGGGCTCAATGAGCTCCAGCTCCATGACCATCGGCTGCCCGCGCTCATCGCGCGCCAGGTCCACGCGCGCATACAGCACCTCCCGACGCAGCGGCTCCATGACTTGTTCCGCCACCTGTCGTTCCTCCGTCGGAATGGGCATCGCCCCGGACACCTTCTCGTGCTCATGGGCAAAGCGCGGCGTCTTGCGGATGGAATGCGTCAGCTCGCCGTCAACGTAGATGAGCGACCGTTCCCCATGCTCCTCCACCGACGTGAGATACGGCTGCACGAGCATGTCGCGCTCCGCCAGCATCCCGACGAGGAACGCCTCCGCCTCCACCATGTTCCCAGTCCCCCCGCGCATGGTCTTGAACGACCCCGCGCTCACCGCCGGCTTGATGACCACGTCACGCCACCCGCGCCGCGCGCACACCTCCACCAACTTGATCCTGCTCCCCCGACGCAGGTGCTCCGTCGGTGTGACCGGCACGCCGCGCGCGTCCAGCTCCGCGAGGTATCCCTTGTGTGAGTTCCATTTCACGACGTGCGCAGGGTTGAGCAGCCTCGTCGTCGCCGCGGCGCGGTCCACCCAGGCGAGGAACGCCTCATGGTACCGGTGGTAGTTCCACGTCGAGCGGAGCACCAGCAGCGCATACGTGCCCCAATCCACGTCGGGGTCATCCCAGCTCACCCAATCCGCCGCCACGCCCTGGCGCGCCACCGCGGCCTGCAGCGCCTCGCGGTCTCCGTCGGGTTCGGGCATCTGCAGGCACGTCACCAGCCCCACGCGCTTGTCCATGGACGCAACCCGCATTCTCGAGGGGGAATCACGCCACGCGCGGCAGGGTCAACCCCCGCAGCAGCTCACGCGCCTTCTGCGCAAACGGCGTCACGCCATCCACCAGCTTCTCCAGGTGTCGACGTGCCTCTTCCGCCTTGTTCTGTCCCTGCAGCGCCAGGGCCAGGTGGTAGTGCGTGAATTCCACGTCGCCAGGCCGGAGGAAGTCGCGCTGTCCCAGCGCCTCACGGAGCCGTGACTCGGCCTTCTGCGGCTCCTGTCGCGCCAGGTGGACCACGCCCAGGGTGCGCAGCGCGAACTGTCGGTCCGCGTCGGCGGCCAGCTGCAGCGCGCGCTGCCCGTATTCCAGCGCCAGGTCCAGGTCCACGCCCAGGGACGCCAGGGTGTACGCGTAGTTGTTGAACCACAGCGCGCGGTCGTGCTCGCCCAGGCGGTTGGGGTCCATGGCGTCCAGGTACTCGCGCGCCTCGACGAGATTCCCGTTCTCGCAGGCAATGGCGGCGGGCACCAGGCGGGCCGCCTCGTCGCGCGGGAAGGCGGCCAGGTGTCGTTCCAGGGACTCCCGCGCGTTCTCGTACTCACCGGAGGCAAACAGGCTGGCCACGAGCAACCGCGACGCCTGGGGGTCCTCCGGGTCCAGTCTCAGGATCTGGCGGCACGCCTTGATGGCGTCGTCGTGGCGGGCGCGGTCATGGGCGGAGGCGGCCTCCACGGTGAGCAACCGGGCCAGCTCCGCGCGGGTCTCCGCGTCCAGCTCCGCGGGGTCCACCTGGTAGGCCCGACGGATGCGCGCCCGACGCCACAGCGCACTGCCCGCCCCCAGCGGCGCGTAGACCAGCGCGGCGCCAGCCACCACCACCAGGAACACCGAGAGGAACGTCTCCATCCGCGACCTTCACGCCACCGGGCCCGCGGACTCCGGGGTCTTGCCCCCGTCCGCGGACTCCTTCCGAACATCAGACGCACCAACCACGCGATCCCTTCCCGCGTGCTTGGCCGCGTAGAGTGCCTCATCCGCCGCATCCAGCAGCGACTTCACGTCCTTGCCGTCCTCGGGATAGCTCGCCACGCCAATGCTGATGGTGATGCAGCCGCCGGGCTGGGTCTCACCCTGGTCGAACTGGCGGTTCCGCACGGCGCGACGCAGCTTCTCTCCCACCTCCCGCGCGCTCTTGGCGTCCTGGCGCGGCAGGATGATGCAGAACTCCTCGCCACCAAAGCGGGCCACGGTGTCCGCCTTGCGAACACTCTGGGCAAGCGTCTGGGCCACTGCGCGGAGCACGCCATCTCCCAGGAGGTGACCGTGGCGGTCATTGTACATTTTGAAGTGATCCACATCCACCATGAGCACGCTGAGCGCGTTGCCGTAACGCTCCGCGCGCGTCACCTCCAGCTCAAGCCGTCCATCCAGCGCGCGACGGTTGGGCATGCTGGTGAGTGCGTCGGTGAGGCTGAGCTCCAACGTCTCCTGGAAGAGCCTGGCGTTGGCAATTCCCAGCGCCGCCTGGCTGGCCACGCTTTGCAACAGCTCCGCCTCGTCCTGGCGGAACGCGTCCACGTGGGGCTTGAAGACGTTGAGCACGCCCATCACCATGCCGTGGCTCATCATGGGCAGGCTGAGCAGGGAGCCGCGCGGCGTGAAGCGCCCTCTGTCGCGCAGGTAGCGCGCGTCCGTGCTGGTGTCCGGGACCATCACCATCTGCCCGGTCTGCGCCACCAGGCCGGCAATGCCCTCACCCACGGCAAAGGTCATCTCGTGGATGCCCATCTCGTCGGGGAAGCCGTGCGCGGCGGCCACGCGGAGCAGTCCCGCCGGTCGGTCCACCAGCATCAGCGTGAATTCCTGGTAGCCCAGCGTCTCGGACAGCAGCTTGGAGAGGATGCTGAGCTGCTCGTCGGGGCTGAGGGTGCTGGTGAGGCTGCGCGTGACTTCCTGCAGCAGCGTGAGGTCGCGCAGGCGGGCCTGCAGCTCCTGGTTCTTGGCGGCGATGATCCGGTTCTTCTCCTCGAGCTGACCGGCCAGCCGCGCTTCCGCCGCGCCGGTGGCGCTCTCCCGGTTGCGCTCCACTTCCGCCACGCGCAGGTCGGTGATGGCGGCGAGCATGGTGTTGAACGCACGGGCCAGCAGGCCCATCTCGTCCTGGGAGGTCACCGGGGCGCGCACCAGGAAGTCACCCTCCTGCGCGTGACCCATGAGCTGCGCCAGCTTGCGCATGGGGCGCGTCACCAGCCGACGGGTGAGCAGCATCATGACCAGCAGCACCGTGCCAATGATGGCCGCGCCGGTGATGCCGGTCTTCCAGCGCAGCTCGAACAGCGCCGCCTGCAGGCGACTGCGGTCCACCACCATGCGCACGCCGCCCAGGTCCTTCTGGTCCACGTGGCAGCTCATGCACGCCGCGCGCGCGGCGAAGTGGCGCACAATGGCCACCTCACCCTGACCCACGCTCTGTGCGGAGGAGTTGCGCAGCTCGGGCGGGAGGACCTGGCCGCGGTCGGAGGCCTTGAGGCTGTGGCGGATGCGACCCTGGTGGTCGAACACCTGCAGCGCGTCCACGCCGGGGTGGCGACCGATCTCCGCCAGGATGTCCGCCACCGGGTGCACCTCCTTGTCCCGGTCAAAGACGTGGAAGCTGCCTTCCAGCGCGCCGGCCAGGATCTCCAGGTGCTCCACGGTGCTCTCGTCCACCGCCTTGACGCCCTCGCGGTCCAGCAGCAGCGCCCCCAGCCCGCTGAGCGAGACCGCGAACGCCACCAGCGCCACACCCAGCTTGGTTGCCAGGGATTCGCGGAACGGTCGGGTGATGGAAGCCATGGGACGCGCACTGCTTTTCACGCGTGCCACCTGGGGCGTCAAGCCCGGGTCCGCGTCCCCCGTTCCCCCGTCCCGCTTTCCTGCTCTCGCTCCCGATCCTGATCCCGATCCCGCTGTGTAGGGCTCTCCGGTCCAACGGTCCGGTTTTCCCCCTCCCCCTCCCTCTCCC